>CAIXPZ010000246.1 GCA_903921455.1 uncultured Verrucomicrobia subdivision 3 bacterium
ATTTAATCGGCGTTCGTAATTTTGCCTGAATTTCGACTCACCAGGATGGTGCAGGAACAATTTTGATTTCAGGGGAAGGTGTTTTAACCCTCCGTAGGTAGTTGAAGCTTTCGCATGTTGATTAAATCAGCGCTTCCCTAAATAAAGTCAAACTCATGGAAAAAATCGTGCCGCACACTGTGGTCGAAGAATAATGTTAGGCTGCTTACGCGTATGGCAAAACAAGGTGACACATTACAAAAGCAGCAGAGAAGAGTAGCGTTTTTGCTTGGTGGGTTAGCGTTAGCTTTGTGGCTATTCGCGATTCTTGGGCCAGTGCCCGACAAGTGGTTAGTGAAGTATAATAAGGAGGTTGTAGCTGTTCTTCCGAAGACAGACCCGCGATTCCATGATGAAGATTTGAAGTCGAGATTGTTTGCTGGCGGTGCTGGTGTCGTTATCGCACTTTTTGCGGTGCTAAGCTACCAGACATCTCGCAAGCCAATGTGATTTATGACTATATTTCTGCCGCCTAATCCCATTCACCGAAGCCAACGCCTGACGGCGGGTGGTGGCCGTCGGCCAAGACCGCGGTCGCGAGGAAGGCAGGGCTTGGCTTTCTACTTTAGGCCGCGCACGCAAACATGACACTTCCAAGCCGCCAAGATATCAATGTCTATGACTCGATCGATGAGCGCTGCGCGTGTGAGCATTTTCTCGGCAAGAGCTTAGCTGAGGCTGAGGCTATGTTCCGGGAGAATTGGCAATACTACCAAGAGGATTTGGTATTCATGGGCATTAGCGCGTTCCGGTTTTATGTTCAGGCGGCCATTCGTTTCATTCAGAGCGATGCGGCTACTGGTGATTCGAGCGTGGTTAGTTGTTTTGCGATGATTCTGGAGCATAGATTGGAGCATGAGTCAGCAGAGTTGGTTCCGATTGCCGACCGGCTTGCTTCAATCTGCGGTTATATTCTTGAGCAGCACGAACGATTTGATTTTATGCCAGAGACGTTAGATGATGATCCTATTCGTGTTCAGACGTTGCAGCAGACGTTATCGGAATTGCAGACAAGATTCAGACTATTGAGCCATGATCATGCTCCCTAACCCTTCACCGGAGACAACGCCTGAGGGCGGACGGTGTCCGTCGGCCAAGACGGTGGTTCACGCCGCGAGGAAGGCAGGGCCCGGCATTCTCCGTTAATATGGCCAAATCAACCATGAAACGAGTATTACAGTGGTTCGGTGTCATTTTGAGCATTACTTGCACGGCTTTGTCTGGATATTGCTGGTATCGTGCCAGCACAGCCAACATGCACGTTCGGCTTGCCGAGCAGGAAGACCTAAGACTATTTCCTGAGTTGGGGCGCGAGATTGATATTTGCCTTGCGGCCATGATGATTTCGGTGGTTGTTCTGGCTGGATTTGTGATCTTTCTTCTCAGAAAACCTAAGAGTCAGGCATCAGAGAATTGAGTTGATTTATATGACACACATTTGGCCTATCCATTCACCGGAGCCAATGCCTGAGGGCGGACGGTGGCCGTCGGCCAAGACCGCGGTTCACGCCGCGAGGAAGGCGGGGCACGGCTTGTTTCGTTGCTTATCTATGCAACGATGCTTCACCGTTCGCTTTGCCGGTTTGCTGGTGGCGATGTTTTGCTTCACTGGTTGCTATTCGGTTTCATACGTCCACCGTGCGAAAGACAATCCGCATGATTCTTATGACCTTTGGATGGCGGCGCTCAAAGGATTTGAGGGGCCAGTTTATTATGTCGGCAGCGATGGAGAGTTTTCTTATTTTCGAGCTGGCACCGTGATTTGGACGCGTTACAAAGTTCAGACTGCCCAAATTGATCTCCCGCGCACGTTCCCATTGGGCAAAGGCGAGCCTTATCTTGTGACAGAGGGGATGGTTCATTATCATCAATGACAACCGATACGCCTATGCGTCTATTGGGTTTCATTGCGGTGTTCGTGATGAGTGTCGGATGCTCAACGCATCCCAAGCCATCGCCAGCGGCTGAGCCGCGACCTGTCAGGACCGCAGAAGAGGCTCGATATGTAGCCACGATATTCATGATCGGGCATTACGGTGCTTGTGGATCGAGTGTGACCGAGATTTCTGATGATGACGATTATTGGAGCGCTCAGACGGTTACAGGTATGGCATCCAGTCACGGGCCGGAGTTGCACATTGATAAACCGACGGGCAAAATTACAGTTGTTCGCGAGATGGACAAATGATTTATCCACCCAACCATTTACCGGAGCCAATGACTGATGGCGGACGGTGGCCGTCGGCCAAGACTGCGGTTCACGCCGCGAGGAAGGCAGGGCTTGGCTTTGGTCATTAGACAACCATGACGCTCTCCCAACAAGCATCAATTGTTCTTGAAGCAGTCGAGCACGAGTGGTTGCGTGTTGAAGGTATCATCCGCTGGGCGGATTCAGTGATTGCCGCAGATGAGAAGCCTGCATCGTGGCTTATCGAGCTTTCGACTTACAATCCACAGGACATCATAGGTTTTGCCAGCCTTCTGCGCGCTCACGCGGCAGAGTCTTTGCCGTTGCGATGGCGAGTTCAGATTGTCGTGCTGGCATTCGACGCCGGACTTTTGAGCGTCGCGACGAGCTTGCCGTTGCTATTTCGGGTTCTGATTTTGGAGCGCATGGGTGCGACGAGAGATTCTGCCGACGAACAGCTTGTTGATGCACTGATCGAGTGGGATTCACAGGATGATTTAGACGTGATTCCAGCGCCATTGTTCGCTAGATTCGAGGCGTTGTTTCGTGACTATTTAGCTGATGCGCATGAGATTTCGTCGGTTCTATATTTGAAACATGAAGCCGTGGACTAACCATTCACCGGAGCCAACGCCTGAGGGCAGACGGTGGCCGTCGGCCAAGACCGCGGTTCACGCCGCGAGGAAGGCTGGGCCCAGCTTGTTTCGGTAGACTGCTTCACACTCCATGGAAAATACAACGCCAAAGATTGGTTGGGTTAGAGCGACAATCGCACTATTAATCGCATTCCTTGACCTCGCGATTCTTATTCCAAGCATGGGCAGGATTGTCGTTGACCACTCGACGAAACCCGCGACATACACAGTCACAGAGCTGCCGCAGCAGATTGCGATTCTTGTGGCCATTTTGCTCATTGGACTTACAGGTATTTATTTAGGAGCGCGACATTTGCGTTGTTTTTGGGTGGAGCCTATCGGCTGGATCATCTTGGCCGGTATTTTGATTATGGCCATGAACGAATGAATATGACCGTGCAGCCTATCCATTCACCGGAGCCAACGCCGATGGGCGCTGGCTGCCACCGTGCTACGGGTTCCGCTGTCGCGGTTCACGTCGCGGGTCGGCGGTGGCTCTTTTTTCATTAGGCATCAAGCGGAGCGACGAGTCATGCTATTTTGCAAAGAGAAGCAATATCCGATGATTACACTCGACGAGCTTTCGGGTTTCACCGAGGACAAGCGAGCGGCGGCACGTTTCGCTCGTCGGTTCTGGCCGCTTTCGCTGAGTTGCGTTGCCGCACTTCTTTGTTTCGGGGCATTTATTTTTATCCCGATTTTTCGAGGACAGTCAGACCCAGTGCCACAGATTTATGTTGTGCTGGCAGGCGTTTCTTTTGCGGCGGCTATCGTGCTGTTTATCATCACATGGCGTCGGATGGTTTCACATCTTCCCGCGAGCCAGCAGTCATCGAAGCCGATGGAGGTTTTTCGGTTGCAAGACACGAACAGGGACGGAAAATACGAGTTGGTTTATTTATGTCGCCAGAGCCAGACATTTTTTCGAGTTGTGTTCAGAGCACCAGGAGACTGATGCCTATGCGTATATGCAAACTCAATACCTCGCTCAAGGCATTGGTGTTGGCACACATCGCGCTTGCTGTGTCAGTGGGTTTGGTGTTTTTCATTAACGCCAACTCGGCAGTCGGTCGGGGTTTGGAATTTGTTTATGCGCCCACTGAATATTTTTCAGGCCTATGTTTGCCGAGCAGGTTTTCGGAGAAATATTTCGTCGGCAGTATGAATGATCGGTTTTTGGAAGGCTTTAGCTTTTATTTCTTTGGGCTGGTTCAGTGGTATTTGATATTTTTGATGGGCATTGGCATTTATAGATATTTATCCAAGAGATGAGCCAGCCGCCCAACCATTCACCGAAGCCAATGCCTGAGGGCGGACGGTGGCCGTCGGCCAAGATGCGGTTCGCGAGGAAGGCTGGGCCCGGCTTGTTTCGTTACATTATTCACGCGTATGCTTAAATGGATCGTCATAGTCTTCACTGCCGCACTTTTGGCGATTGCTGTGTTTGTTTTTGTTATGTGGCAGCGCTCCCCACATTTTAGTTCAGCAGCCGCTGGCTGCATCAATTGTTTGAGACAAATTCAGTCAGCGAAAGATCAGTGGGCAATTGAGCAGCACAAGACCACAAATGACATTCCGACTTGGGATGATTTGCGGCCTTGGTTTGTAGAGCAATGGCAGCCTGTTTGTCCTCGGACGAATTACACGATTGGACGAGTTGGCGTGTATCCAACATGCCTGATTGGTGGGCCACATCATACATTACCATGACTATGATGACCGCCCATTCACCGGAGCCAATGCCTGAAGACGGACGATGGCCGTCGGCCAAGACTGCGGTTCACGCCGCGAGGAAGGGATGGCTCAGCTCGTTAGGACACGAGTGATATGAAACTCGTCACCATTTTATTTTTCCTTTTACCGGTGGTGATTTGGCTTTGGCTTTTGCAGGCGACTCGAAACAGTCATACATTTCAGCCGGAGCTCTTTTATACTTGGATAGCATCGGCATTTGTTTGCTTGGCTTGGGGACTTTTGATTATTCGCCGCCGCCGTGCGTTAGGCTGGCTTTGCGTTGTGGCTGCTTTGATTCATCTGTTTGCCATTGCTTGGCCGTTTATTTCAAGCGGCGGAGTCAAGATTCACACGGAGATTATTGAGCATGAGACGAACGTGGCCAAACCAGATTAGCTGAGCAGGCCCTTGCCCGGCGGTAAAGCCGTTGGCGGCGGGGGGGCGGGGATAAAATTAATTTAATTTTCAACCGCCTTGTCAGCGCGGTGGGGAGCGTTTACCTTTCGCCCGCTATGAAAAAAGTTGTCATCATCGGTTCCGGTCCCGCCGGCTGGACGGCCGCGCTCTATACCGCCCGCGCCCAGCTCGCGCCGCTCGTCCTCACGGGCAAGCAGCCCGGCGGCCTGCTCACCACCACCAGCATCGTGGAGAATTTCCCCGGCTTCCCCGAGGGCGTGGACGGCTACGAATTGATGACGCGGATGCAGAAGCAGGCGGAGCGTTTCGGCGCGAAGACGAGCTTCGGCATCGTGGATGCCGTGGATTTTTCCCAGCGGCCGTTCCAGCTCATCGTGGACGGCGACCCGGTCCTGGCGGAGACGGTCATCATCGCCACCGGCGCGAGCCACAAGCATCTGCACGCGCCCGGCGAACATGAATTGGAAACCAAGGGCGTGACTTACTGCGCGACGTGCGACGGGGCGCTGCCGGCCTTTCGCAACCAGCCGCTCGTCGTGGTGGGCGGCGGGGATTCGGCGTGCGAGGAGGCGCAATACCTCACGCGGTTCGGCTCCATCGTGTATCTGGTCCACCGGCGCGACACCTTGCGCGCGTCCAAGATCATGGCCGAGCGCACGCTGGCCAATCCGAAGATCAAGCCGATCTGGGATTCCGCCATCACGGAGATTCTCGACGTGCAGCAGGACAAGGTGACGGCGGTGAAATTGAAGAACCTGAAGACCGGGGCGGAAAGTCTGCTGCCGGTGGCCGGCGTGTTCATCGCCATCGGCCATGTGCCGAACACGGATTTGTTCAAGGGCAAAATCAACCTGGACGAAAACGGCTTCATCCTTCCCCGGCAGGGCACGATGACCAACGTCCCCGGCGTCTTTGTGGCCGGCGATTGTGCGGATCATGTCTATCGGCAGGCCATCACGGCCGCGGGCGCCGGCTGCGCGGCGGCCATCGATACGGAACGGTTTCTCGCCGCCGAAAGCCAGTGACGGCGCACGGCCGGGGCCGGGTAACATATTAAATTGAATGCCGCCTCCGCCGGCCGGTCCAAGGTGTGAACATGAAACATTTTATCGGCATCCTCCTGGCGGCGGGCGTCATCCAGCTCGCGGCCGTTGCGCAAGCCACGAATACTATGAATACGAATCATCTGGAAACCGCCACCCTCGGCGGCGGCTGTTTTTGGTGCATGGAGGCGGTTTACGAACGCCTGCCCGGCGTCCATTCCGTGACGAGCGGTTATGCCGGCGGTCATGTCGTCAATCCCACCTACCGGCAAGTCTGCGGCGGCGACACCGGCCACGCCGAAGTGACCCAGATCACCTTTGATCCCGCCAAGACGTCCTACGCCCAATTGCTGGAAGTCTTCTGGCAGGCGCACGACCCGACCACGCTCAACCGGCAGGGCAACGACGAAGGCACGCAGTATCGCTCCATCATCCTGTATCACGACGAACAGCAGAAGCTCATCGCCGAAAAATCCAAGCTGGCGGCGCAGGCGACCACTTTCAAGCCCATCGTCACGGAGATCGTGCCGCTCACCAAATTCTATCCCGCCGAGGATTATCATCAGGGCTATTTCGACGCCCATGGCCACGAACCTTATTGTCAGGCCGTCATCGCGCCCAAGCTGGATAAGTTGGAACACAAGAAGGTCATCCAGCCGACCGTGCAGATGCCGAAATAAACCTCCGGCCAGCGGGCGCAGATCGCCGCGTCCGCCCGGCGGATGCGGCGGGGGGAAATAAAAAACGGCGACCTGTTGCCAGATCGCCGTCGGGAAGGGGATGCAACCCCGTTCAGCGGGTCACGCCGTGGGCTTCCTGCAATTCTTCATAGGCCTTCTCGCTGGCGTATTCGGTGGAGCCGAAGTTGTATTGGAAGGCCATGCCCAGCGTCCAGCCGCCCTGGCCGTTGCTGCGGTTGGCTTCGATGCCGTAGCCCAACAGGGACATGATTTTCCAGCGGCGGCTCGGGCGGGTGTAGCCGATGCCCGTGCCCACGCCGGAGTTGAAGGCGCCGCCCTGGCCCATGCCTTCCTGATATTTGACGACGGCGGCGGCGGCGCTCTCAATCAAGCTCCACGCCTTTTCGCTGCCGAAGGGAATCGTGTAGGTGGCGTAGGCCAGCCCGAAGTCCTGCACCGAAAGTTCCTGGTAGAAATAGCCGGGAATCGTCAGCGGAAATTCGCAGGTGTAAGGCAGCACGCCGCCCATGCGGTAGCAGCTGAAACGGTCGGAGTTGAACGCCGCGCCGCCCTGCAAGCCGGCCACGATGTAATGTTTCGATTCCAGCGTGGTGTAATTGATCTGCGCGCGGCCGAAGAGGCGCTGGCTGTAGGCTTCCAGCCGGCGGTCGTTGGAGAAACCGTAGTCGCCGCTTTCGGTGCGCTGTTCGAGTTCATACCAGGCGGAGAGTTCCATGCCGAGCGTCGGGGCGAGATACGGTTCCTTGCCGCCCCACCGGAGACCGGCGCGATAGGTGATGAAGGATTGGTTCTCCGGCAGCACGAAGTTGGGCGAGGTGTTGTCGCGGCTGTCAAAGGCGTGATAGTTCAAGCTGCTGCGCAGCACGGCGGTCAGCGGAATCCGGGAATCGGGGTTCAGGAGATGATAGATGCTCACGCTCGCTCCGCCGCCGTTGCCGTCGAAGGACTGGCCCTTGTAATAATGCCCGCCGGCCACGTCATTGTAACTGTTGGCATACAGGCCGCCGAACGCGCCCACGGCTAGGTCCGTGTGCTTGGCGATCAAACCCTTGAAGCCCACCTCGCTGTCCACATAGACCGGCGCGATGGCCAGGCGCAGGAAGACGTTGGTGGTGATATTCGGGAGGTTCCAGTAATAGAACAGATACGCGCCGAGCGGGCCCTGATCGTGCAGGGAGGCATTGGCGCCCACATGCAGGATCTGGCGGGGTGACGGGTCAATCTGCGCCTGCGCCGTGGTGGCGACGAGGGTGAACAGGGCGAGTCCGGCCAGCAGTCCGGCCAGCGGACGACTCCAGAACGAGGTGAGGGAGGCTTTCAGTGTTTTCATGTTGTTAATAGGTTGATGTGATTCCAGTCAACGGCGGTTCTGGGTTTCGGTCTGAACCAGCGGACTTTACGGTCAAGTCCGGCTTACTGTGGAAAAGTTCAGCAGAAATCCGGCGGCGAGGCAATTAAACAATTTAAATCCAGCGGCTCCCGCAGAACGGACTTCACCTTGCGCTACCTCCCGGATTGCCTTCGTTTCCTTGTTCTTTTTCGCGGTTGCGGTCATGGTCCTGGCCTTTCATTTAACTGGGTTCTTTAACCCCTCAATGGCTGCGCTGACTTCACCCCGTTTTGCGGCGCTTTAGTAACCCGGCGACACGTCTCAGGCCTTTTAATGATTAGACACAATATTTTAGGTGGGAACACGGCGGCCGGCTGAAAACAGCCTGCCGGAACTCGGTTGTCCCCATCCGTGGCTGTCGGCGCCGCAAAATCGGTGGATTGACAGTTTCATGCAATCGTGAGCAAATGGAATGGTCGTAAAATGGACGCGGTCGGGTAGGGCTGCGTTGGGTGGGAGCACGAAGTTAACCAAAGGATATATATGAAAATAGTTCGACTGGCGGTGGTTGGTGGGCTCACGGTTATAGCGGCGGTGCTGCCGGCGCCCGCGGCGGTCACGTTCACCAATTCACCCGTTGCCGTCAGTAACACTTACCCGGGCGTGATCACCCTGCAGATTGCCGGGCTGACGAACACCGAAAAAGTGGTGGTGCAGAAATACCTCGACCTGAACACGAACGGCGTCATCAATCCCACGGACTGGCTGGTGCAGCAGTTCACGTTGCAGGACGGGGCGAGTTCGGTGATTGGCGGTGTGACCAATTTCAATGTGCCCGGCGATTGGAACGCCGCAACGGGGGCGATCACGGCGACGCTGGGTTTTCAGAGCGGCGAAATCCTCCAGAACCTCGTCGGGAAATATTTATTCAAGTTGTCCAGTCCCACGGGCCGGTTCGCGCCGATCACAAACAGTCTCACCGTAACGAATTTCCCCTTTCCGCAACAGTTCACCGGCACTGTGGTGAGCAATAAAACCGCCACCGTGGTCTCGAATGCCGTGGTGCTATTTTTTCCGCCGCCGCGCCCGGGCGACAACGGGCCCTCCGGCAGCCCCCTGGGTGGCGTGGTGGCGAACAATGCGGGGGCTTACACCGCGGCGCTTTCCCCGGGGACGTATCAGTTGGTGTCGTTTCGCAGTAACTTTGTCGCCAACCTGAACACGGCCCCGGTGTTGACGCTGACAAATAGTCAGCTGCTCGCCACCAACCTGATGCTGACCAATGCGTCGGCCGGCATTTCCGGCAGCGTAGTGGATGCGGCGAATTCCAGCCTCGGCTTGCCCGCCGTGATGGTGCCGGCGATTTCCAGCGGCGGCCTGATTTCGGTCACGACCACGGATACGAACGGCAATTTCACGGTGCGCGTGACGACGGGGACTTGGGGGGTTCAAGTGGACGACCTCACGTTGATTAGTCACGGCTATGTCGGGCTGCAAAACGGCACCAATGTCAGCTCGGGCAAAACCGGCTTGAAGTTCGCTGTGCCTCGGGCGACCGCCCTGATTTATGGCCGCGTGCAGGATGGCTTCGGCAATCCCCTGGCCGGGGTGGACATTTATGCGAATGACCAGAATAACAACGTGTATCAGACGGACGCCTACACCGATGCCGGCGGCAATTATGTGCTCGGTGCGCTGGGGTTGGGCGGCGCGGATCCGTGGTGGCTGCAGGCCGACAGCGACAATCGGCTGACGAATTATATTTTCTCGCAGACTACGATCGATGGCAGCCTCAGCGACGGCCAGGCCGTCTTGCAGGATTTCTCCGCGCTGCTTGCGACCGCCCGGATCACGGGCAGCGTCAAGGACAGCCGTGGCACCAATATCGTGGGCGTGGGCGTGAATGCCAACGCGGCTATCAACGGCATTTATTACCAGGCTTACTTCCCCAGTGATGCGAATGGAAATTATGTGCTGAACGTGGCGCCGGGCGAATGGAGTGTCAGCGTGAATTGCAGCTATGGCAGCGACAGTTTGGATGCGCTCCTCGGCAGTGGTAGTTATGCGTGTCCGGATAGCCAAATTGTCAACCTCGCCGCCGGCAATTTAACTAATAATATTATTGTCCAGTTGTGCGGCGGCATTGTCATTCTCACCCCGGCGCCGCTGCCCGTGGGCGAGGTCAATGTGCCTTACTATCAGGGGTTGTCGGCGTCCAGTTGTAATGGCAGTTTCAACTGGTCGGTGCTTTCCGGCACGTTGCCGCCGGGTCTCAGCTTGAATCCGGCAAGTGGCGAAGTGTCGGGCACGCCAGCCGGCGCCGGCATTTACAGCGTGACCGCGCAGGTCGCGGATGGCAGCAGCCTCACGACGAATCGTGTGTTTTCCCTCGCCATCAGCAATGCCGTGCAAATCACAACCACCACCTTGCCCGCTGGCACGAACGGAGCGAATTACAGCCAGTCGTTGTCGGCCACCGCCGGGGTCCCTTTTGGTGGGGCATCGCCTTATCGGTGGACGCTCGCCAGTGGCACGTTGCCGGATAATCTCAGTCTGTCCACCAACGGCCTGCTCGCCGGTTCGATTAATGCCAGCGGCACGTTCAATTTCACTGTGGAGGCCGCCGATCGTTTGGGCGGCCTTTCCGACCAATTGCTCTCGCTCACCGTCGGCACCACCAATCGTCCACCTTTGGCCATCGGCAGTGGCAGTGGTCAGGTGTTTGTCTTTTGGCCGGCGGCGGCCGGCACCAATTTCTTGGTGCAGATGACGACCAACTTGGCGACCGGGCCGTGGGTGCCCGTCACCAATGCCGTGCCGCAGATCGGTTTCACCATCACCAACACCGGCCCCGCCGCCTATTTCCGCCTGCAATAAATTGTGCTGGCGGGCAAATTCGGCTGCTGGGGAGCACAGCGGCTGGCCAAAATATGCCAAGCAATCCGCAATGAGTGGAAAGTCGGCGGGCCGATTTGATGAAAAGTTAGTCGTATGACATGCGGCTCATGGATTAAGAATTCTGTATTGGTGCTGGCGCTCCTCCTCGCGCCCTCGCGGCTGCTCGCTGCGGAGAAGTTGAAAAACACCGACTGCCTGGATTGCCACACGGATCCTGCGAACAAGCGCCTGGTCAACGGCCACGCCGAGGCGATGGCCCTGTTTCCCACGAACGGTTTCGCCCGGTCGGTGCACAGCGCGCTGGATTGCGTTGATTGTCACGACGGCATCAAGGAGATGATGCACGACAAGAATGTGCCGCCGCCGAACTGCACCGGTTGTCACGAGCAGGAAGGCAAGGATTACGCCACGAGCATCCACGGCATGAGCCACAAGATGGGCGCGTCGGGCGCGGCCAACTGCTGGGATTGCCATGGTTCCCACCAGATCGTGCCGGTGAAACACACCGACTCCCCGGTCTATAAGATGAATCTGCCGGCCACCTGTGCGAAGTGCCACAGCAATACGAATCTCACCAAGGAATATAAGATCGAGTTTCCCGAGGCGGCGAATCAATACATGGACAGCATCCACGGCAAGGCGCTGTTGAAGATGGGGCTGATCGTCGCGCCGTCCTGCAACGACTGCCACGGCGCGCACAAGATTAGCCGCAACACCGACCGTAATTCGCCCATCAACCATGCGAACATTGCCAAGACCTGCGGCAAGTGCCATGTCGGCATCGAGGAGACTTACGATAAAAGCGTCCATGGCCAGTTGCTCGCGAAGGGCTATCCGCGCGGGCCGGTGTGCATCGACTGCCACAGCGCGCATGAGATCGTCAATCCCACCGGGAATAATTTCAAGCGCACCAGCGACGAGCGCTGCGGTAAGTGCCACGAGGACCGGTTGGAGGGTTACCGCGACACCTATCACGGCAAGGCGATGATGCTGGGCAAGCCGAACGCCGCGCCGGAAGTCGCCGCGTGTTACGATTGCCACGGCTTCCATGACATCCTGCCGCCGTCGAACCCGGCGTCGCATCTGTCCACGAACAATGTGCTCGCCACCTGCCAGAAATGTCATCCGGGCGCCACGGCCAAGTTCACCGAATACCGGCCGCACGCCAATCCGCTGGACAAGAAAAATTATCCGCTCCTCCACGTCGTCTTCCTGGCGATGACCGGGCTGCTCATCGGCACGTTCAGCTTCTTCGGCCTCCATACGCTGGCATGGCTGTTCCGCGCGGTGTGGCTGTATCTGCATGACTCGAAAACGTTCCGCGAGGCGAAATTCCAGACGACCCAGGGCGACGAGTGGTTCACGCGCTTCGTGCCCTATGAGCGGTTCCTGCATTTCCTCGTGGTCACCAGCTTCCTGACGCTGGTGCTGACCGGCATGCCGCTGAAATTCTATTACACCGACTGGGCGAAAGTTATTTTCAGCATCATCGGCGGGCCGCAGACGGCGCGGATGCTGCACCGGTTCGGCGCGGTCGTTACGTTCATCTATTTCACGCTGCACTTGAGTTCGCTGGTGGCGAAGGCGTGGCGTGGCAAAAAGCTGGTGCGTAATCCCGAGACCGGCCAGGTCGAGCTCAAACGCCTGTTCGGCATTCTGTTCGGCCCCGACTCGATGATTCCGACGCTGCAGGACTGGCGCGACCTCGTGGATCACAACAAATGGTTCTTCGGCAAAGGCCCGAAGCCGCAGTTCGACCGCTGGACCTATTGGGAGAAGTTCGATTACTTCGCCGTGTTCTGGGGCGTGGCCATCATCGGCTTCTCGGGCCTGATCATGTGGTTCCCGGAATTCTTCACCCGGTTCCTGCCGGGCTGGGCCATCAACATCGCGCTGATTCTGCACTCCGACGAGGCCTTGCTGGCGGCGGGCTTCATCTTCACGATCCACTTTTTCAATACGCATTTCCGCATTGAGAAATTCCCGATGGACACCGTGATCTTCTCCGGCCGCGTCTCCAAGACGGAGATGCTGCACGAGCGCCGCCGCTGGTATGACCGCCTCGTGGCGACCGGCAAGCTGGATGCCCACCGCATCAAGGACGAATGGTTCCAGTGGCGGAACATCGCCCGGACGTTTGGCTACCTGTTCTTCGGCCTCGGCCTCGTGCTGCTGGCGCTCATCGTCTATGCCATGGTGTCACGGCTGGTGCATTAACGAGCGAACGAACCTCTGACCTCCCCCGCCGCCCCGGAATCCGGGGCGGCTTTTTATTGCCCGCCGGCG
The DNA here is from genome assembly GCA_903921455.1 of uncultured Verrucomicrobia subdivision 3 bacterium. Next base: position 13,272 of record CAIXPZ010000246.1, read on the forward strand.
TCGGCTAATCAAGTGCTGGCTTGTAGTCGCGCTGCGGCCGCGGGGGCGCTGAATTTTAGCTGGCCGATGGCCACCGCCGGGTATTCGCTCCAGCCGAACACCAATCTCGCTTCCCCGGAGTGGGTGCCTGTGACCAATGGCGTCAGTCTGGTCGGCATGAATTATCAGACTACGGTTCTCCTGACCAATGGCAGCGTCTTTTTCCGGTTGAAGCGTCCTTGATGCCCCCCCCCGGCGATGTCCTGGTTTTATCCCCGGCGCCAGCATGGCTTGGTCATCCTGGCGCCCACCCTTTGGATTTTGCCACGGAATCCGTTTTCGACCCATTCGCCTGGCCATGCTCTGCGCTTAGGCCTTGGGCGTTGAAGGTTGAATGTTCTGAGAGCGTTCTGGGCCCGCCATCTCCCATCCTCCGTGCCGGCGGCCCCGGCAAAATCGTCATGGCGTCCGTCCACCAACCGTTATTAGCCGATGCCCACCTCAAAAACTGGGGAGTAGTTGGCAATGCAGGTGGAGTTTTTTGGTCCTATATTAGGAATGTTTAGGTATGAAGTGTGAAATTTTCAGGATGCTAACCCTGTTTTGGCTGGTGGTCGTTCCCGCCTTTGCCGGGGTAAAAAACAGCGACTGTCTGGATTGCCACGGCGATAATACGCTCGTCAAGACCAATGCCGCCGGGAAGGCGGTCTCGCTGTTCGTGGATGCGGCGAAATTGAAAGTGTCCGTGCACGGCACCAACGCCTGTGTCAGTTGCCACGCCGATGTCACCGGCAAGCATCCCGACGACAATAAACCCATCAAGCCGGTGAGCTGCGTGGCGTGTCACGCGCGGCAGACGGAAACGTTTCAGGCCAGTGTCCACGGCCTCGCGCTTAAGGCCGGCCACGACGATGCGGCCACCTGCCAGGACTGCCATGATTCACATGAGATTATTTCCGACCGCTCGCCGACCTCGCCGATTTACCGCACGCGGCAGGCGGCCACCTGTGGCCAGTGCCATGAACGGGAAGCGCGTGACTGGCTGGCCAGCGCGCACGGGGTGGCGGTGGAAGCGGGTTCGCTGGATGCGCCGACCTGCACGAGCTGCCACAACGACCACCAGATCCGCGCGCTGAAAGGCACGTCGGCCCGGACGATTTCCGAGGACGTGTGCGCGCCGTGCCACGCTTCCGGGCGCATGAACACCAAATACGATCTGCCGGCGGACCGGGTGCAGACGTTTTTGCAGAGCTATCACGGCCTGGCCTCCCAGAATAGCGACGCGCTGGTGGCGAGCTGCGCCGACTGCCACGGCTACCATCGCGTGCTGGCGTCGGTGGACACGAATTCGCCGATCAACAAAATCCACCTGGTCGAGACGTGCCGCAAGTGCCACGCGCAGGCGAACGCGGAATTTTCGCAGGGCAAAATCCACGTCGCGCCCGACGGGGCGGCGAGCGGCACGGATTTCGGCAGCCGGTTGAACAACTGGGTGCGGCGTATTTACCTGTTCCTGATTTTTGCCACGATTGGCGGCATGTTTGCGCATAATTTCATCATCTTCGTGAAAAAAGTCGCCGCGCGGCTGCGCCACGCGGAGCGGCCCGTGGTGCGGATGTCAAATTCCCAGCGGTGGCAGCACCTGACCCTGGCCACCAGCTTCATCGTGCTGGCCGTGACGGGTTTTGCGTTGAAGTTTCCAGATTCGTGGGTGGCCAGGATTCTTGGCTCCAATGAGATTTTCCGCCGGTGGACGCATCGCGTGGCGGGCATCGTCATGTTGCTGATTGGGGTCTATCACCTGGTTTATCTGCTCGCCACGCGCGACGGGCGGCGGCTGGTGGCGGATTTGTTTCCGGTGAAACAGGACGCCGCCGATGTGTGGCAGATGGTGCAGTATCTGTGCGGCTGGTCCCGGGAGCGCCCGAAGATCGGCCGGTTTGGCTACGCCGAGAAAATGGAATACTGGGCCGTCGTCTGGGGCACGATCATCATGGGCGCCACCGGCCTGGCCATCTGGTTCAAGATTGACGTGACCCATCACCTGCCGCGCTGGGTGGTGGCGGTGGGCACCACCATCCATTACTACGAGGCCGTGCTGGCGTGCCTCGCCATCATCGTCTGGCACTTCTACCACGTGATGTTCGATCCCGATGTGTATCCGATCAATACCGCCTGCGTGGACGGCCGGATTTCCGAGGAGTTCCAGGCGCACGAACACCCGCTGGAGCGGCCGGAAAATGAGCCGCACCTCGAGCCGCCGGGCGAATCGGCGTCCGGTAAGGAAATCTGATGCTAACATTAAGTATTTACTGTATGTTTAATCTCGCCAAAAGTTGCGTGGTAAATGACAAAAAATGGTAAGCGCGTTTTTGGGGTCGGTTTAGATTTACTTCAGAACGCCGCTGTTAGGCTTGAATTAAAGTTATGAAAATATTTGTCGCCGGATTGAGCTACAAGACCACGCCTGTGGAAGTGCGTGAGAAACTGGCTGTCCAGCGCGCGCGCCTCCAATGCTGCGGTTGCCGCCTCAAGCTGCGCGGCGGGCTGGCCGAGGTGGTGCTTCTGTCCACCTGCAACCGGGTGGAGATCTACGGCGTCTCGCCCTGGATTCACGGCCGCGTCCAGCAGCTCTTTCAGGAGCTCACCGGCAGCGATTTCGATTTCACCCCGCATCTCTACGTCAAGGAAGGCGCCGCCGCCGCGGAACACCTGTTCGCCGTCGCCAGCGGCTTGGACTCCCTCGTCATCGGCGAAACGGAGATCACCGGCCAGGTCAAGAATGCCTATCAGGCGGCCAAGGACGCCGGCCTCGTCGGTAAGCAGATGAACCGGCTGTTCCAGACCGCCTTGTCCGTGGTGAAAGCCATCCGCACCAACACCGCCATCGGCCGCGGGGCGACGTCGGTGGGCAGCGTCGCCGTGGAGTTGGCGGAAAAAGTGTTCGACGCGAACCTCGGTGAAAAGACCGTGATGATTTTGGGTGCGGGTAAAATGGGTGAAGCCTGCGTGAAGCATCTCGCCAAGCGCGGCGCGAAGACCGTGCTGGTGGCCAACCGCTCCGTGGAACGCGCTGAAAAGCTGGCGGCGGAATTTGGCGGGCGCGCGGTGCGCCTCGAGGATTCGGCGGCTGCGCTGACGGCGGCGGATATTCTGGTCAGCTCGACGGGCAGTCCGGAGTTGGTGCTGATGCGCGCGGACGTGGCGAAAATTTTGCCCGCGCGCGGGAATCGTCCGCTGGTCCTGGTGGACATCGCCGTCCCGCGGGACATTGACCCGGCCGTGGCCGAGCTGCCCAATGTGTTCCTTTACGATATTGACGATCTGGAAGCGGTCGTTCGCGAGAATACGAAGAACCGCGAGTCGGAACTGGTCCTGTGCCGGCAGATCATCGCCGAACACACGGCGGAACTGATGGCGCGCCTTGCGTCGCCGTTTGCCCGGCGCGCCCCGGCCTCAACCCCGTCCGGTTGGGCGGCGGGTGGGGTGCTGGCGTGCAATGGCTGAAACCGGAATTATGATTTTTTATCAACAATTTGACAGTGGATGTGAGACGACCCCTGAGTCGCTGAGCGCGTCTGCTGTTGGAAGCGCGGTGCTGATATCCGCCCGCGCACAAGTCGAACCGAACCAATAAGAACAACAACAACACAACGCGCGTAGTTAACCTGAATATTAATATGAAAACAATGCACCTCCTCACCCTGACCGTCGTCGCCGGCTCTCTGCTGGCCTTCACTGCCAAGGCCAACCCGCCGGGCATCGTCGGTTCTAAACATGATTTTTCGCAATACGACTGGAATAACGACCAGTCGGATCCCAACACCGTTTGCGGTGTCTGCCATACACCCCACCATGCCGATCCGAACAGCGGACCGCTGTGGGGCCATGCGAGCATCTCTTCCGCCGGGTGGACCATGTATGCTAAAACTGTCGGGCAGGGGGCTCAAAGCTCGCCTGGTGCCAACGTTAAATATGTTGTGCCGGCTGCTCCGAATGCCAGCTCCCTGGCCTGCTTGAGCTGCCATGACGGCTCCGTGGCGATTAACGCCTATGGCAATAGTTCCGCGGATCGGTTCGTGACCGGCGCGGCGGCGATCTCTGACGATCAAGGTCTGAAAAAGAATCTGAGCCATTCGCACCCGATCTCCTTCAAATACCAGGATGTGGTCGGTATCGGGGCTAACAAAGATCAGTGGATTTATGACCAGAGCAGCCCCGTGTTGGTGCCGACGGCGAATTCGTCCCCCTTCACCCCGGGCCCTGATATGACCGTCAAAGGATTTTTGCTGGATGGCCAGGGCAATCTGGAATGCAGTTCCTGCCACGACGTGCATGGCCAGCAGGGATCTGCCTATGACCCGGTCTTGAATCCGAAATTGGTCAAAATCAACGGCACCGCGCCGAACACCGTCAACGGCAAGCAAACCGGTAGCTTGCTCTGCCGCAGTTGCCATAACAAGTAATCAATGATTTCAATTGTTTTATGAATCCCTTCCAAACGTATTGCCTGCCTGAAGTGGCGGCCGGTTGGATGAAATTTATGACGATTGTTTGAAAATTTAAAAATATGAAAAAATATTATCAAAAGCCCCTGCGCGCCGCGCTTGCCGTTTTGGCGGCTGGTGTGGTGCTTGGCGGGGTGCTCGCGGCCAGCGCGCAGCCCAGCGTATATTACATGCGGTCCAATTATACGGCGGTCACTGCGGCTCCGTATAACGCGGGTGGGGGTGTGCCGGCGCAATCACTGATGGCCACGCCGGTCGTTACCAGCTCCAACTGCACGTTTAGCTGGTATGGCATGCGGGGATGGTCCACCGTTCAGGGTTCGACAAATCTGGGGGCGAATTGGATCAATCTGACCAATGTGGCCTCAACGAATTATTCCTGGACAGCCACGATTCCCAATACCTTGGGCGCAGTGGCGTCCTTCCGGTTGAGCCAGAATAATGCGTTTGTGGGGGAATCGGCTTGTGCCGGTTGCCATGCTGATAAGGCTGCTCCTTGGAGTCAGACCACGCATGCCGGTGTTTATAATAATCCGGAAGCGATCAACAATTTTACCCTGGCTTGCCTGACCACTGGCTACGGTCAGCCGACGGGTTTTATTGATTCGACCACCACTCCTCATCTGGAGAATGTCAGCTGTGAAAACTGCCATGGCCCGGCGGGTTGGCACAAGGCCAGCGAAAAGGACATGATCACCCCGGCGGTCAGCTTGGATCCGGCTATTTGCGGGACCTGTCACCAAGGTAGTAAACATCCGACCTATCAGGAATGGACTAATGTTATCGCTAGCAGTGTGACCAATCTGCCGATCGGCGTCATTCGTGGTGGTGTCGGCCATAGCGCCGGCGATCACACCTCGCTTGGATGTAGCACTTGCCATGCGGCGAACAACCGTATGGCCATGGTCAATGAGTATTATGACCGGCTCGCGGGTAATCCCCATCCGGTGACCCTGTTCTCCGCTGCGGATGCCAGGGCGTTCGGAGCGGCCACCTGCGCCACGTGCCACGACCCGCACGCTTCCAATTATGTTGCCCAGTTGCGTTACCCCACTTCCTCCACCAACTGGTATTGCGTGCCCACGACCACGGATCCTCGGTCGGTGCTGACCACCAACGCCAATGGCACCGTAACCACCAACTCCACGTCGGCTATTGCCAACAACACCATCTTTGATTCCTTTTTCAATCCGAATATTCAAGTCTGCGGTCAGTGCCACTCCTCGCGCGGTTCTCGTTGGGATGGCTCCGCTTATGGTTTGATTACGAATAATGCTTATACCACGAATATCACCGTGGCGGGTTTTGTTCCGATGACAACTTCTGTAACCAACGTGCAGGTGTTCACGAACATCAGCTATGGCTACATTTATACCAATGGGGCTTCCGTGGGCGTGACCAACACCACGATTACGACCAATAGTTATGTGATTTCCTATGTCACCAACCAGGTATGGACACCGAGTGTCACTACGATTGTGACGAATCCGGACCTGACGGCGGCTGCCTATTATCCGCTCATCCCCTACACCAATAGTGGCACGGTCTATTACAGCACCAACAGCTCCGGCGACAGCGCCCCCCACTATTCCATGCAGTATAACATCCTCATCGGCATGGCCGACTATGACTACGCAACGGTTGCGGGGGTGGCCAATAAAACTCACAGTCACACTCGGGCCCCGGATCAATGTGCCACCTGCCATACGCCGAGCTATTCGGTCAATGCCGGCACCAACGTCACCGGCCACACCTTTGTCAGGGACAACTATGGTTGTATGGCCTCCTGCCATTCGACATATACCTCGGCTGGGCTTGACGCCAAAGTTCTCAACCTGAAAATCGCCACCTCCAACAGCATGGCTCGGGTGGTGTCCCTGTTGAACCAATGGGCGACCAACGTGGCCCCGGCCATTCTCCAGACCAATTATGCCCAGTTGGCTTGGGAATACCCCAGTCCCGGTGCTTTTGGAACGAAATCAACGAACAACGGCATTAAATATTTGGTCGGCCCGCCCTCCAAATGGAACGGCAGTGGTGGCGTCCCGTCCGGGACCAACGACAACCTCCAGTTGTCAACGGTTCCGCAGGACATCCGTATTGCCCGGTTCAGCCTCTATACCATTTATTATGACCAGAGCCTGGGGGTGCATAATCCGACTTATGTCAGCGCTCTGCTGACCGATGCGGAAACCCGGGTCATGAATCAATTCACCGCGAGCAGTTACCCGGCTTCCTTCGCGGCCAAGACCCTGGTTGGCTTTGCCCCGTTGAGCGTGGCCTTCACCAACTACGGTTCGGCTGGTTCCTATAGTTGGAACTTCGGGGACGGTGGCACTGCCACTGGTGCCAATCCGTCTTATACCTACACCAACCCGGGTGTCTATGCCGTCACTTGCACGGCGGACGGCAAACCGCTGACCCGCTCGGCGTATATCCAGGTTCTGGCCAAGCCGACCGTTTCATTCGTGGCTGATTCCACGAATATTCTGGCCGGTCAGACGGTGACCTTCACCAACACCAGCACCAATACCGGCGATGTCTATCTCTGGCGCTGGTCTCCGATGGTCGGTGTTAGCGGTGCGCCCAGCTACGACACCGCTGGAACTGGCGCGTTCAGCTTCACCTACACGAACGCCGGGACTTACACGGTCAGCCTCCGTGCCTCCGGCCCGGGGGGGAGTGCCAACCGGGTGACCGCCACCAACACGGCATACATCAAGGTGAACTAAATCACGCCAAAAGGCACCAGTTGCCAATTTGAAATCAGGCGGGCTTTGGTCGAAGTGTTGACCAAAGTCCGCTTTTTTATTTTGTTGGGGCGGATGAGCCGGATTGCTGATCTGGCGGAGACATAAAATTTGACTGCAGTTTAGGATGAGTCAGGGCAGTCCGGCGGTCTAAATTTGATAGCCCCGGCTTCGCGTTCCACCCGCGCGTTGCCCATGGGCTGGAATCAAAGTATTTCAATTTTTGTTGGACTGGTGGCAATATTTAGCTAGTAAAAGTCAAAGAAAGTTTCGCGGTGCGCCGGAGAATCCTGTATTTATAGGACGAATCATGGCACAGGCCGTGCGGTTGATTACGGTCGATTTCGGAGGCCTGTTCTAAAATGGTTTGAATTGAAACCGAATGACTTAAGCTGGAATCTGACTATGAAGACCATACACCGTTGTCAGTTTATTTTGATCCTCAGTATTGGCCTGTTTTTGGGGCTTGTGAATGGTTGCACCACCAAACCCGCCGAAAGGAAAACCTACACCTTTTTCCCGCCTGCCCCCGATGACCCTCATATTCAATTTCTTACCGCTTTTTCCGCTGACACCGATTTGGGTCATTCCTGGAGTTTCGCGGAATATATCGCCGGCATAAAACCGGCCGCGCCTTTGGTCAAACCCTATGGCTTGGCAGTCCATGACGGGAAAATTTTTGTCTGCGATACCGTTCAGGGGGTGGTGCAGGTGTTTGATCTGCAAAAACACCGTGCCGCTTACTTTGCGCCGCAGGGGGAAGGGCGCATGATGATGCCTTTTAATATTAGCATTGATGCCGATGGGACGCGTTATGTCGCCGATACCCTCCGGAATCAGGTGTTGGTCTATGGTTCGGATGGCGCCTACCTGACGGCCATCGGCAAGAAGGATGAATTCCGGCCGACGGATGTGGCGATGACCGCCGATCGTCTCTACATCACGGATTTGAAGGCCCATGCCGTCAAGGTCTACGGCAAGGCGGATTGGAAATTCTTGTTTTCCATTCCCGTGGCCACGAATGTGACCAAGGGGAAATTGTTTTCTCCTGCGAATTTGACCGTGGATCAGGTGAATCACCGTTTGTTGGTTTCCGACATGGGCGGGTTCGCCGTTCAAATTTATGATCTCGACGGCCATTACCTCAATACCCTTGGTCAGCAGGGCGTGGGGATGGGATCTTTTTCCCGGCCCAAGGGGGTGGCGGTGGATCGCACGGGCATCACCTATGTGGTGGATGCCGCTGTGCAGGTGGTTCAGATGTTTGACCGGCAGGGTCGGTTGCTGATGTATTTTGGCCAGCCCGGCGCCACCACGCGCGGGGAATTGCTGCTGCCGGCTTCGGTGAAAGTCGATTATGATAATGTCGCTTACTTCCAGAAATTCGTCGCCCCGGGACATCGCTGCGAATACCTTATTTTGGTGACCAGTCAGTTTGGTCCCAATCTGGTGAGTGTTTATGGCTTTCTGAAATAGCGACCTTCTGGGAGTCGATGAATTTGCCGTTATTTCCAAATGAAAGTGGGGCCTGCCGCCTGCGCGTCCTGGCGGTGCTGGCGGGATTGCTTTGCGGTTTGGTGTTGCTGGCGGGGTGTCGCACGGAGGCGCAAAAGCAGAAGTGGTTGAATTTTTTCTTCGACGGCGTGCCCCAGCCGGGGGCGACCAATGTGGCTTCGCGGACCTCTGCCACCGTGCTGGTGAAGCCGACCGTAATGACCAATACGGCCACGATCACCATGAAGGTGTTTTCGCATCCGCCTTACGCCAAACGCGATTGCACGGCGTGTCATGAATCCCAGTTTTCCCAGAAGATGATTGGTAAGCCTGGCGAAGTTTGCTTTTCCTGCCACACGCAGTTGAAGACCAATTTTTTCGCGGGTAAGATCAAGCACCAGCCGGTCGAGGCCGGCGATTGTAAGAGTTGCCACAACCCGCATTCGTCGCCGAACCCCAAGCTGCTGCAGCAGCCGCTGCCCGCGCTGTGCCTGACCTGCCATGATGATCCGCTGGCCGCCGGCAAGTTCAAGCATCAGGCGGTGGAGGCGGGCGCCTGCCTCGATTGCCATGCGCCGCATGCGACCAACTTCAAGGGCCTGTTGAAAAAATCGGTTCGCGAGACCTGCTCCGAGTGCCACGACGACCTGATCGCCAAAAAGAAAGTGGTCCATCAGCCGGTGGGCGATGGCGATTGCCTGGAGTGTCACACCCCGCACGCTTCCAAAATCAAAGGCCTGTTGAAAAAGCCCGTGCCGGCAACGTGCGCGGGCTGTCATGACGACTTGATTGGCAAGGATCAGAAGGTCATCCATCAGCCGGTGGGCGACGGCGATTGCTTGGAATGCCATTCGCCGCATGCCACCAACTTCAAAGGCCTGTTGAAAAAACCGCTGAAGGAAACTTGCGCCGCCTGTCACGATGAGCTCATCGGCAAAAAGAAATTCGTGCATCAGCCGGTGGCGGACGGTGACTGCCTGGCCTGCCACAATCCGCATGCCACCAAACTCAAGGCCTTGTTGAAAAAACCGGTCCAGGCGACCTGCGCCGGCTGTCACGACGACATACCCAATAAAAAGATCGCCAAGTCTATTCACCAGCCGGTGGGGGATGGCGATTGCCTGGCCTGCCATAATCCGCACGCGACGGATAAAAAATTCCTGGTGAAAAAATCGGCGCCGGCGCTCTGTTGGGACTGCCACGACAACTTTTTGGAGAAGGCGAAATTCAAGCATGATGTCGTGGAGGATTGCACCTGTTGCCATAAGCCGCATCAGTCGGCGGAGACGGGGTTGCTGGCCAAGAACATTCTGAAGCTCTGTGGTGATTGCCATGACGATAAGGATTTGTCGGCCGTCAAAGGCCACGCCGGGGCGGCGGGCCGGGCTTGCACGCTCTGTCACGACCCGCATGTTGGTAATGACAAGGCTTTGCTCAAGGCTGGCGTGCTGAATAAGGCGGCTGGAAAGGGGGCGGCGGTTGGCCCATGAGTTTTTTTGGGGCACATCGCCGTCGCTGGTTCACCCGCCTGTTTGGCTTGGGCATCGCGCTCGGCTTGGTGCGGACGGGGCGGTCGCAAGAGCTGGGCTGGTTCCAGTTGGTGCGTCCGCCGGAGGCGAGTGTGGGAATGGAGGTGCAGGGCACGCACCAGTCCATGCGTAACAGTGGCGTGACGTCCACTTATGATCAGCTCTCACTGACGCCGCTCGTCGGTTTGCAGACGCAGGGTTTTGTTTATCACCCGAATCTCGTTTCCTTTGATTTGAGCGGGGATATCGGGTGGGGTTGGAATCGTTCGTCCTCCAGGAGTCCGGGCTACGCGCATAATACCAAGGACAGTCAGCAATTGATGCGCTATCTGGCGCAGTTCAATTTTCTCTCCGCTAAACCTTACAACGGTTATTTCTTTGCGACCCAGGACCACACTTACAGCGATTACGGCTCGTTCAACACCTACACGGTGGATCGGGTGCGTTACGGCGGCGTCGTCAATTACAACACCGATCGGGTGACCATGACCGCGGATGCGGGGTATCGGAACGAGCAGGACTCCGGGGTGACCGATTCCACGGAGATTTCGGAAACGTATTTTAATTTCTTTGGCACCGACCACCGGCAATCAGGTCAGACGACCTTGACCTACCACATGAACCAGTTTGATAATACGGTCAATAACAGTTTCAGCCCGACCAACCAGGTCGCCTCCACTTCGTCCAGCTTGAACCAGACGGTCGGTCTTTCGGATTCGGAGACGTTGGGGGCGCATCAGCAGATTGTCGCCACTACTGGGGCCAGCTTCAGCGAGTCGGACTACTCGGGGCAGCAGTTGCAGAACGTCACCGCCAACGAGAATGTCAACGTCACCCACACGCCCACGCTCGACAGTTTTTATTCGGTGGATTACAGCCATAACCAGTTGCATCCGGTGACGGATTCGACGGTGCAGGGTATTTGCGGCGTCCGGCACCATCTCTACGAGAGCCTCACTTCCCAGGTGGATACGCACGGCAACTACCAGGATTATTCCGGGGCCGGGAGTTCCGCGACCTATGACCGCTATGGTTTTGGGGTGTCGGAAAATTACACCAAAAAACTGGGGACCTGGGGGCGGTTGAACATCGGCGCCGGGTCCGTCGCCGACCATCAGGATCAAAATTCGAGCGGCGCGGTCCTGACCACCATTGATGAACCGCATCAGCTGAACCTGGTCGGCTCGCCGACTTATCTGGATCATCCCTATGTGATCTTGTCTTCCGTGGTGGTCAAAGGTCCCGGCGGCATTCCGACCCAGTTGAACGTGGATTACCAGCTCGTCGAGGTCGGGGATTTGACGCAAGTTCTGCTGGTTCCCACCAGCGCCATTTTGCACAGTGGCGATGTGGTGAAGGTCACTTACGAAAGTGATGCGCTCTATACCGCTTCCTTCGACTCGCTCAACGCCACCGCCCAAATCCGCCTGGATTTGTTCAACAAGTTCGGCTTCTACGGCCGGTTGAATTGGATGGATAACAACGCGCCGCCGCAGGTGACCACGCAGACGCTCACCGACTGGGTGGGCGGCATGGATTACAGCTGGCGCTGGTTTCGCGCCGGGGCGGAATATGAGGATTACAATTCCAATTTCACGGCCTATCAGGCCTGGCGCTTTTTTCAGACCTTCAATTGCCAGCCTTCCGCTGCCTCGACTCTCAGCGTGACGTTGAATCAGTCCTCCTATAATTACAATGATGCCGGGAGCCAGACCCAATACCAGTTTCTCAGCCGGTATAGCATCCAGTTCTTGTCTTCGCTCTCGTGGTTTGTGGAAGGCGGCTATATGATTCAGGACGTGTTTGGCACCAAGCAATATCTCGGCACTGGCCGGACGGGTATTGCGTGGACCCGCGGCAAGTTGAGCGTTCGCGCTGGTTACGAATATAACGGCCAGAACACGACGACGCCTGGCCAGCCGGATCAGTCGTTTGACACGAGCCGCCTTTACGTATACCTGAAGCGAACGTTCTAGCCCATGCCGCCTATTTTTCCAGCTCACCCGTCGACGCCTTTGCGGTGCCCCGCGCGTCATGGGTTGCGGTCGTGGTTGACGGCCTGGCTCTGGCTGTTGGCTGCTGGGGCCGGCTTCGCGGGCCCCTCTGCGACCAATGCGCCCGCCTGGCCGCCTCCTCCCGCCGAGCCTTACATTGTCTATGTCCGTGCCCTTGCCGGCCCGCCGGATATCGGTGTTAAGCCGTTCGTGCTGCTGCGGTTTGCCAACTGGATTACGGGTGTCCGCGCCGATAAAAATAATCTGGATAAGCCGTTTGGCCTGTCACTGGATGCGGCGGGCAATCTGCTGGTCACCGACACCGGTGCCAACACCGTTAGCTATCTGGACCTCGCCCATAAAAAATGGCGGCAGTGGAATTCCGTTGGTAAACAACATTTCCTGTCGCCGGTGGCCGCTGTGCATCACGGGCAGACGTTTTATGTGGCGGATTCGGCGCTGGGCAAGGTTCTCGCCTTTGATGAAAAGGGGAAATCGCGGTTCGCCATCACCAACGAGCTGGAGCGCCCTGCCGGCCTCGCGCTCGCGGGCGACCGGCTCATCATCGCGGACTCGCAGCGGCATCAAATTGTGATCTGCGGCGTGCGCGGCGAATTTATTTCCAAGTTTGGCCGGCGCGGCACCGGGCCGGGCGAATTCAATTTTCCCACCCACGTCAATGTGGATGGCTTGGGCCGCCTCTACGTTACGGATTCCTTGAACGCGCGGGTTCAGGTCTTCGATGCGCAGGGGAATTTCCTCCGCGCCTTTGGCAGTTTGGGCGATGGGCCTGGTCACTTCAGCCGCCCCAAGGGCGTGGCGGTGGATCGCGCCGGCCATGTCTATGTGGTGGATTCGCTGTTCGACAACGTGCAGATTTTTGATGATCGCGACCGGCTGCTGCTGGCCTGGGGTGAAGCCGGTTCAGCCCCCGGCCGGTTCTGGCTGCCCAACGCCATCGCCATTAACGCCGCGAATGAAATCTTTGTGGCGGATACCTACAACCACCGCATCCAATTATTCCGCTACACCGGCAAGCTATGAACCGTTCGCCTGACTTCATCCGCCGCCTGCGTCGCCCGCTGGCTGGCTACCGGCTGGTCGCCTGCCTCCTGCTGGCTGGCTGGGCCGGTCGGTTTTCCGCCGTCCCGCTGGCGTCCGGGCAGGACTCCCACAGTATCATCTATTCCAAGCATAATCTGGCCATCAGCGGCCCGGGCACCCTCCGTTCCGCCACCGAGGCGGATGTCTGTGTTTTTTGTCACACCCCGCACGGAGCTTCCGCTAACGAAGGCCCGTTGTGGAATCATCAGATGTCCACCGCCGCCTACACCCCTTACAGCAGCTCTACGCTGAAAGCCACCGTCGGCCAGCCCACGGGTTCCTCCAAGCTGTGCTTGAGCTGTCATGACGGCACGGTGGCTCTGGGCATGGTTTTGAGTCGCCCCGCGTCCATCGCGATGCCGGCGGGCGCGGACACGATTCCCGCCGGCGCGAGCTTGCTTGGCACCGATCTCTCCGCGCATCATCCGGTGTCCTTCGTTTATGATGCCTCGCTGGTCAACGCGAACCGTGAACTGCGCGATCCCAACCTGCTGGTGCAGGACGTGCGGCTGGATCGTAACGGCGAGATGCAATGCACTTCCTGCCATGATCCGCATAACAACCAATACGGCAGTTTCTTGGTGAAGGACAACACCGCCTCCGCGCTGTGTCAGGATTGCCACATCCCGAATCAATGGAGCGCGTCTATCCATGCCACGTCCACCGCCACGTGGAATGGCTCCGGGGAAAATCCCTGGCCGCACACGGCGCAAACCACCGTGGCCGCCAATGCCTGTGAAAACTGCCATCGTCCCCACGCTGCGCAAACCGCCAAGCGGTTGTTGAATTTTACTCCCGACCAGCAGAATTGTTTCTCCTGCCACAGCGGTACGGTGGCGGCCAGGAATCTCGCCGCCGAGTTCAATAAGGCGAGCGTGCACCCCGTTCAGGTGACCGCCGGCGTGCATGACCCGACCGAGGATGTCATCAATTCGTCGCGCCATGTGGCGTGCGAGGATTGCCATAATCCACACGCGACCAGGGCTTCCGGTGCCGTCACCCCCCTTGCGCCCGCCGCCCCGGCTGCGTTGACCGGGGTTCGCGGCGTCAATGCCGCCGGTGCCGAAGTGCGGCAAATCCAGAACGAATATGAATTATGTTTCCGTTGCCACGGCGATAGCGGTAATCGCGGGCCCGCCCGGGTGCAGCGGCAATTTCCCCAGACCAACACGCGGCTGGAATTTACCCCCGGCAACACGTCCTTCCATCCCGTGGAAGTCATTGGCAAAAATCCCGTCGTTCCCAGCCTCATTTTGCCGTGGACCATTTCCAGCCTCACTTACTGCGGCGACTGCCACAACAACGATCAGGCGGCGGTCGGCGGCGGCACTGTTCCTCAGGGCCCGCACGGTTCCGCCTATATCCCCTTGCTCGAGCGCCAGCTGCTCCTGACGGATGGCGCCGCCTACAGTCAGGCGAATTTCGCCTTGTGCTACAAGTGTCACAGCAGCACGGTGGTGGACAGCGAGCAGAACAATAGTTGGCCCTATCATCGGAAGCACATTGAGGAATTCAAGGCCGCTTGCACCACCTGCCATGATTCCCATGCCGCCGGCCAGCCGCACCTGATTAATTTCAATACCACTTACGTTCTGCCTTACAATGGCGTTTTGCAGTACAACTCCACCGGTGTCAATCACGGGAACTGCACGCTCACCTGCCACGACGGCTCGGGGCAGAACAAACCGCATACCCCCAAAAGTTATTGAAGCTGGGAAACCGCCCGTTTCCCATGCTTGTTTTGACCGCCGGAAACCTTAAACTGCTGAAACTTTTATGATTAAAATGAAATACCTCATCCTCCTTGCCGGGCTGATCGCCCCCGTTCAATTTGCCGCCGCCCAGGACGCCGCCGGCGCTCCCGCCCCGGCCGCCACCGTGGGCAGTATCTCTGGCAAAGTGGCCGAAACCATGAGCACCGCCGGTTATACCTATGTCCTGGTGGACACGGGTAGCAAAAAAGTGTGGGCGGCCGCCGTCCAGTTTGACGTCAAGGTGGGCGACTCGGTTTCTTTTGTCGCCGGTGACCCGATGCCCAATTACCACAGCAAATCGCTGAACCGCGATTTTGATCTGGTGTATTTCACCGGTGGTATCACCGTGCTTGGCGACGCTGCCGCCGCCCCTGGATCTGCCCCCGCCTTGCCGCCCGGCCATCCGGCCTTGACGGGCAAGCCCGCGCCGGTCTTGCCGCCGGGGCATCCCGCGCTGACGGGGCAGGCTCCCAAAACCAAGGTGGATTTGACCGGCATCAAACGCGCTGACGGTGGCCAGACCGTTTCGGAAATTTACGCGGCCGGGAAAAAACTCGCGGGCAAAACGGTTACGGTGCGTGGCAAAGTCGTCAAATACAATGCCCTGATCATGGGCAAGAACTGGCTCCACATCCGCGATGGTTCCGGCAGCCCTGAAAAAAATGATCAGGACCTCACCGTCACGACCACGACGCCCGCCGCGCTCGGCGACACAGTGCTGGTGACTGGCCCGGTTTCGCAGAAAAAAGATTTCGGCGCCGGCTACAAATATGACGTCATCCTGGACGACGCCAAAGTGACCGTCGAATAATCTGCTTTTGCCCCCGCGGCGTTCGGCGCAAGCCGGACGCCGTTTTTTATTTATTGGGTGGATGGATTGGCGAAATGATCGGTAAATCAACTCCCGCGTTCCGCTCGGTGCCCCTTGCGAGATTTACCAAGGGATCACGGCCGAAGGCGGATTGACGTTCACTTGGACGGCTGTCACGACCAATTCGACCGTGGACCACTGTCGGCCTTATGTGCCTCGCGGTTTTGGTGGTGAA
The DNA here is from genome assembly GCA_903921455.1 of uncultured Verrucomicrobia subdivision 3 bacterium. Next base: position 29,430 of record CAIXPZ010000246.1, read on the forward strand.
GTGTTCGTGCTCTGGTGGTGCGGCATTTGCAATACATATACCTCCATCGTCGGTCTGTTCACCACGGCGGTGTCTGTGGCAAGGCGGATGCCTGGGCTGGTTGGGTCATTGAGCGCAACGGGAAGTTTTTTTATGTGGCGGTCGAGCACGCGACGATCCACGGCAAGGCCATCGGCGTGGCGGTGTCCGCCCGCCCGCTCGGACCGTTCCGGGATGCTCGCGGTTCCGCGCTCGCCAGCAATGACCTGACCAAGGCTGCCAGGATCAGTTGGGACGACATCGACCCGACCGTGTGGTTGGATGACGACGGCCAGGCTTACCTGATCTGGGGCAATACCGCCTGCTATCTTGCGAAGCTCAAGGAAAACATGATCGAATTGGACGGGCCGATTCAAACCATCAACGTCCCGAACTTCACCGAGGCGCCGTGGATCCATAAACACGGTGATCTCTATTATCTCTCCTACGCCACCGGTTTCCCGGAGAAGACCGCTTATGCCACCGCGCCCAAGATCACCGGCCCGTGGACTTATCGCGGATTGTTGGCGGAATTGGCGGGCAACTGCAACACGATGCAACAGGCGATTATTGATTACCATGGCAAATCCTATTTCATCTATCACACTGTGGGCATTCAGCCCGGCGGCGGCAGTTACCGGCGCTCAGTGGCATCGATTATCTCGATTACATTCCCGACGGGACCATCAAGCGGATAGTCCAGACTTCGGAGGGGGTGAGTGCGGCAATAAAATAGGGTGGGCCGGACAAAGTGGAATCGCTGCGCTCAGCCCCGCCGCCCCCGCTAATCCACCACGGGCGCGGTGATGTCCCGAGCGGCACGCACTGGTTGTCTTAGCGCGTAAGACTTGCGCCGCCGGCAGTGTGACTTCGCCATGCTTGCCGACAACCCGTATTGATAACCTGCCTGTGCGTTTTTGGATGCTGCGGGATCTGGGCAAAGTTCAAGGCCGGCTCCGCGTATATCGATTCCAGGCCGATCGCCTGAATTGGTTTTCGGTTGCTGGTGTTTCAGCGTTAGCGCGGCACTAGGGCGACTGCGGTGATTTGCAGATTTGGCCCGGAGGTGGGCGTGGCTTCGAGAACGATGTTGCCTTTGAGGCAATCTTCCCGCAGGACTTCCAGCTTGACCCACTTGCCCGCGCCCGTATGCGCACCGAGTTCGTATTCCCGGCCCTCGAATTTGATTTTGCCCTCGCGGCCGTTGTTGTTCCAATCGTGAAAATGAACGTAGCAATCGTAAATCTTCGGAGTCGGAATGTTGACCTTGATGCGCAGTTTGGAATCACTCCACCACGCCGTTCCGCTTTCATCCTTGCAGATGGCGTTGCAATTCACTTCGTAGCCGAAGCCGGCCTCGGTGATTTTCGCGTCGTCGAGTTCGGGTTTCCACGGCATGTTGCCCTGGGCTGAATCTTTTCCGCCGGCCTTGATGTAAAGCACGGCGCTTTCAAAATCCTTTGGCATGGCCACCGGCGCGAGTCGCACCGGCGGAATCATCTTCGCCAGCAGTTCTTCGCCCGCCTCCGTGCGCGGCGCGAAGGCGGCTGAATTCATGTAGGCGACCAGGCTCGCGCGCAACTGCCGTGCGGCGGGACGCTGGTCCAGCCGGCTGGTTACGTCATAGCCGCAGACCAGGAGTTTGCCTTCGCCCACGCGCAGCTCAAAGATCGAGCCGATCTTCCAGTCGTAATGGAAGTCGCCAATCGGCTGGACGATCGGCTGGTAGTCGAGCGGCAGGCCGTCGAGCCGGAAGCCGCGCCCGCTGCGGCAAAGCTCCTCCCACTGCCAGTCGTAATGATTCTCGGTTGGGAAATTTTCCAGCGCGGGATGCCGGTTGCGGACGAGCGCGCCCAGCGTGTATTGCCCCTTGAACATCCAGGCCGACCAGTAGGCCGGTTTGAACCGCGCATAGCTGGCGTTGTCTTTTGTGCCGAGCTGGTGCGCGTCGAGCAGGACTTTTTTTCCCGCGCGCAGTTTTTCGAGCGCGCCGGCAAGCGAATCGCAGATCTCAACCTGGCTGGTCGCCGGCGTGACGCTGGCGGCGGCCGGGAAAACCCAGATGTCCCAGTCGTTTGCAAACCGCGTGCCCTCGAGCCGCACTTCCAGTCGCGCCCGGCCGGGCGCAGTGCCATGCTCCAGCTTCGCGGTGACGCTGCCCAGGGTCGTCACGCTGGAGCGCGGCAGATTCGTCGGCGCAAACGTGCCTTGTTCCAGAATTTTTCCGTGCGCGTCGCGCAGCTGCCACGTCGCCTTCGCGCCCGCCAGCGCCTTCGCTCCGTAGTGGGCGATGTCCACGCGTGCCGTCAGCGTCTCGCCGGCTTGAAAAATATATTTTGGCAGCCGCGCCAGCGGAACCGTTTCGCCGCACCAGCGGTTGAACCGCTCCGGGGTCACGATGCCCTTGCTGTCGTAGAATGAATCCAGCCAGCCGACGAGCGCCTCGCCTTGCCCCGAAAAATCCTGCATGCTCAACAGGTCGAAACCCGCGCAGTCCGGCGTGCGGAGATGGCTTTCGATTTCATCCTTGTAAAGCCGCAGCGAAGTCGCGCCGGACGCCGCGCGAAATTCGTGGTCGAGCTGCGCGACGCCGTTGGCTTCGGCGAGTTCGCGGAAGTGTTCGTAGTTCCGGGCGCGCAGCACGCCGGTGTATTTGCCGATTTCGTCCCACGTCGGGAACGCGGGCCACTGGCCGACTTCATGCGCGATGATTGGCACGGGTGCCTGTGCGTAAATTTTCTCGTAATCCCAATCGTTGAATGGGCTGATGGTGTCGCGGCACCAGCCGACGTTCGGGATCGCGTGCGTCACGTTGAAATCATCCTGCGGCACTATCCGCCGGGCGGTGCTGACGGCGTAAAATCGCCGGGGATCATAGGTTTTCATTTCCTGAATCCAGTGGCCGCAAACTTCCGGGTCATACGATCCCATTTCGTTGCCGATGGTGAACAGCGCGAACGAGGGATGGTTGCCATAGGCATTCATCACCCGGCGGATTTCGTCGTGGACATAAGCGTCAATCGTGCCCGGCGGATTCATCAGCGATTCCGGAAACGAGCCGAACGTCATGCTTTCCATCCGCCCGGGCTTGTCGTTGCCCAGGGGCCGTTGAACCCACACGACCTCGGACTGGATGTAGATGCCCAGTTCGTCCGCTGCTGTGAACGCCGCGTCGGGTGGCGTCCAGGTGTGAAAACGGACGTGATTCAAGCCATGCGCCTGGTAGATTTTGAAAATACGCTTCCATCCGTCCACGTCCATCGCGGGATAGCCGGTGAGCGGAAAATGATCGCAATCGAGGTTGCCGCGCAGAAATGTCGCCCGCCCGTTGATGGCGATGTGCTGCCCCGCGCGCGCGACGTCGCGGAAACCAAACGTCTCGCGTTCGCTGTCCGTCGCGCCGTCTGATTTCACGGTCACGTCCAGTGTGTATAAGTTCGGCGAAAACTCGTCCCACAAATCCGGCGGGCGTTGCAGTGAAGCCGCAAGCTGGATTGTGTTCGTGCCGGGCTGGATCTGGCAGTTCGTCTGCGTTTGCGCGACCATTTCACGCGACCCTCGTTTGCGCAATTGCAATCGCACCGTCGCCGTTTGCGATTGGGCTCCGTCGCTCTGCAGCGTGAGTTCCGTCATGACCCTGTTGGCCGCAGCGTCTGGGAAAACGCGGGTGCGGGTGATGTGAACCGCCTCGCGCGCCTGCAATTCAATCCGGCCAACCATCCCGTTCCAAATCGTCTGCGTCTGCTCCGTGTAACAATGTCCGTTGATGCCGATCGGATACAACGGCCGATTATCGATCCGCACCGTCAGCCTGTGCCGGCCGGGGGCAAGCCGGCCGAGTGGGTGAACGTGCGGCGTATTCAGCGATTCCTGTGAATCGCATGCCTTTCCGTCAATCCATACGCGGCTTTCCCAGATCGCGCGCTCCAGAAAAAATTCAACGTCCTTCTCTTTCCACGATTCCGGCACGACAATTTCGCGCTGATACCACGCCGGTCCATAGTATTTCACCACTCGTGTCAGGACGCCGATTTCGGCATTCGTTGTTTTCGTGCCGAAGCCCGCCTCATCCATCGTGCCCGGCAGCTTGATTTTATTCGGCAGCGTGCTGGTCCGCGCGGGCCAGGATTCGACCATGCCGCGATCCTCCGGGTCAGCCTTGAACGCCCACTGCCCCGCCAGCGAAATCGTTTCCGCCGCCCGCGCTGTGGTGACGGGCAAGGTCAAAAGTGATCCTACCAACACAATCTTAAGGATGAGGCGTAGCATTTTTAGAGTTTTTTCTTGGGAAGCTTGACCCGCTTTACCAGTTGAATTTCACACTCCATTAGCATGTGGCTTTCCTGGCGCTGCGTCCATCCCCCAATGATGTTACCGGGCAAACTGGCCTTTCGTTTGCCTGGGATTAACGACTACACCACCCGGTGGTAATCATGACCTCTTCCATTTGCAGAACTTTTAAGACCCTACAAACTGCGCGTGCTGGGTTGGCACGCTTTGAATCGCACCAGCTATTTAGTAAGGTGTCAGCACGGAGCCGATCTGGATCAAGCTGCTCAGCAAAAATACCGCGCGCTGATCCGCCAGCGCTACTCGGCTTTCAGTAAAGTGAGTGCGCGCTGCTCTACCGCGACCATCGCGCGGCGGTGGCCCACCGCCAGATTCATGGTCTCACTTTGCGAATACCGATATCCGCACCCGCCCGCCGCCGCTCATCCAAGTGCTGGCCAGCTGATGCTGTCTGCCTTGGGGGCAATGTGGCGGATTTCCTTTCGTGTGGTTCGTGTGTTTCGCGGTTAAAATTGCGGCCCGGCTTCACGCCCTTTTCCCGTCAAAATTATTTCCGTTATTTTTGAAAATTATTTTTTTGACAATAGTGTATACGGAGTCTATTATAAGGCTGTCGGCTTCACCGCGGGGCGGTGGCAGTGACCGGCAACAATAGTTTCAACCGCTGGCGGGGCTGGCGGGATTCAGTGGCGGGGCTGCTGGATTGGGGCTGTGGCTGCTTCCAAACGTTCGTTTGGGCCTTTCCCGGTGGGACAGCTTCTCAGTGGCAGTCCCTACCCGAAAAACATTCGCGATATTTCATATTATCATTGTAATATAAGGGCGTTTAGCGATTCTGATCAATCTCTATTCAATCCGTCAAAATCACCCTCAATGGGGTATAAAAAGCTATATATGGCAACCTGTGGCAACCGGTCTACTCGGTGGCCAGGCCCATTTTGGTGATATCGAGCTGGCGGAGGGTGTCCATGACGCTGACCATGATCTGGTAGTCCACGTCGTCCGCGCCCTTGAGCACGACGCCGAGATCGGGGTTGGCGGTTTTGAGCGCCTGCAGCCTGTTCTTCAACTGCGGCACGGATACCACCTCGTCATTGAGCGTGATCTGGCCGGCGGCGCTCACCACGATGCGGCCGGGCTTGGGTTTGGGCTTGTTGTCCGCCGGTGGCGGCTTGCCCGACGGCAGGTTGATCTCCAGATTGTTCACGAGTTGCGGCGTGGTGATGATGAAGATCACCAGCAGCACGAACACCAGGTCGAGCAGCGGCGTGATGTTCAGCTCGTTCATCGTGCTGTGCCCGCGTTTGGATGTCTTCTTCAAGCTCATGGCGCCACCACCGGTTCGGTTTCCTCCTGCACGTCAAAGCGAATGACCACGCTCGGCGGAAAGTTCGTCGGCGGATGGCGGTCAATGCTCTGCACGACCTTGAACACATCCTTGACCGTCTGGTCCCACCGCGCGTCGCCGCTGCCCTTGCGCCACTGCGGCTGGCTCAAGTTGCCCTGCGGGTCCACATTTACCGCCACTTCCGCGACGTAATTGTCATCGGCCAGGTTCTCCGGCCGGTTCCATTTCGCGCGCAGGGTGTATTCCAAATAACCCTTGTATAGCTGCACCGGGTCGGACTCGGAGTTCACCGCCTTGCCGCCCTCAAATTCGAAGCTCGGCACGTCATTCGCCGGCGGGGCAACCACGGGCGGGGCCACGGTCGGCGGCGCCTTGGCCGTCTCGACCTTGGGGGCTTCGATTTTCGGCGCTTCCACTTTGGGTGGTTCCACCTTCGGCGGTTCCGGCTTGGGCTTCTCCGGTTCAGGCTTCTTTTCCTTCACCATCTCCACCGCGATCTTCTGCACCTTCTTGCCGAGCAAGCCTTCCTTGGCGGCGAAGTAAAACAGCACGGCCACTAAAATGCCATGCACCACCGCCGAGATGGTGAGGTTCACCTTCGACGAGTTCTTGCGCGGCTTCGGCTGGGATTGGGGGATCATTTGTTGATTTCCGTGGCCAGGTCCACTTTCACGATGTTCGCCTGCTGGCAGATATCCAGCACGGCGCGGATCTGCTTGTATTTCGTCTTGCCGTCCCCGCGCAAAATGACATTCAAATCCGGATCATCGGTGCGCAGACTGATGAGCTTGCCCAGCAGGTCACTGACTTTGACCTCCTCGCGGTCGATGAACAGGTTGCCGTTCGCCGGCACGGAGATATAGCGCGCCTTGCGCGGCGGGTCTTTCTGGTGCTTGGATGCGACGGGGAGCTTCAAGTCCGTCTCCTTCACCGGCGGGATGGTCGTGATGATAAAGATCACCAGCAACACAAACGCCAGATCCAGCAGCGGCGTGATGTTCAACTCCGTCAGCGACTCGTGCGCGCTCTGCGAACACTTCTTCATGGTTCAAATGGCCGGGGTGTTCTCGCCCATTTCGACGCGCGTCAACGCCCACGCGATCTTGTCCTCGATGTCGCGGTTGTCCACGTAGGTGTGCTCGATCTGGTTGGCGAAGCGCGAGGCAAAGCCGTCCAGCTCCTGCGTGATGCTGCGCACGGTCGTCACCATGAAATTGTAAGCGAACATGGCGGGAATCGCCACGAGCAGGCCGGTGACCGTTGCCACCAATGCGGCGGCCACACCGGGCGCCATCGCCGTGAGGCTGGCGGAGTTCGACGCGGCAATGCCGGCGAAGGTGGACATGACGCCCCACACCGTCCCCAGCAAACCGATGAACGGCCCGCCCGCCACCGCCGTCGACAAGACGATCATGCCTTTCTCAAGCGACATCGCTTGCGCCGCCGCCGCCTCTTCCAAAACTACCTTCACCGCCTCGTAGGAACTGAGACTGATGCGCCGCTCGCCCTTCACGGTCACGGGGTTTCTCTCCAGCTGATAGGCCAGCTCTTCCGCGCCGCGTTCATAAAGACTGTAAGCGGGCGCGCCGTCGTAATCTTCGCCGCGCTTCTTGATGTCCAGCGGGTCGCGCGTGCTACTATAGGCCGCCATGAATTTTTTTGTCGCCTTCCGCGCGATACTCAACTGACGGAACTTGGAGATGATGATCGTCCAGCTGAAGAGCGATAGCAGCAGGAGGACGATGACGGTGATTTTGCCTTCGGTCGTTGCGTTCTCGATGGCATAAACGGCCGCATTGGCCAGGATGGGATGGATCATAGTTAACTGTTTTTTGTTTTAAGGTTTAGTCGGCGGTCACAGCGGATTGCTGGTCGTGGATCTCTCGGAAACGTTCTTGGCCGGCAGCAGCACCGTCACCCGGCTCACCTTCTGCGCCAGCGCGATGCCCTTCTTTTTCTTGTTCAGCGCATCTTCGTCGCTGCCATCGGCTTTCGTGGCAGTTGTCGCGGCGTCGGTGTTTTCCGCGACTTCTTTGGCGGCACCTGACTGCGGCAGGCCGAGGCTTGCGCCGCTGGCGTCCCCGCTGGCGAAAACGGCGCTGCCGAGAACGGCGGCACTGATGGCGTCACCGCTCACGCTTACGTCACCGCCGCCGACGATGGTGCCCGCCACCGTGCCAGAGGCGTTGATGTCCACGTTGCCGCCGCTGATGGCGGTGACATTCACGTTTTGCTGGGCGTTGATGTTGATGCCGCGGCTGCCGATGATGACCCCGTTGATGCTGCCGCCGGCCGCCAATTTGATATTGCTGCCGATGATGCCGGAGCCGTTGGCGTTGATGTCCTTGCCGGCGGCAATATCAATAAATGCGTTCTGCGTATCCGCGCCGTTGAAGGCAATTTGCAGCACGCCGCCCAGGCTGGCATTCACGCTGCCGTCCGGCGTCTTGATCGTGATGTTGCCGAGTTGGGCGCTGGAGCCGAACAAAGTCGTCGCCAGAATACCACTGCCAGGGATGCTCGCCGGTATGCTGACGAGCTCGCCAGTGAGCGGATTTAACTCGACCGCATTCATGCTGACATAGCCGGCCCCGCCGTTGCCGGCGTTCACGTCGCCGTGCTGCGACTCGATAAACAGGCTGCCGCCATTGTAAGCTGCCACGCGCGACCCGTTCACATTCACGTTGTCCTGGGCGAGGATAGAAAGGCTGCCGCCGCCCGTGGTGAAAATTCCCTTGGGCGCGTTGGGGTCACCGAACGTGGTGAACTGCCCGCCGACATCGAGCGTGCCGCCGACGTCCAGGTTGATGCCGCCCAGGTAACTTTCATTCGCGATTTTCGTTGCGGTCAGCGAGAGGTTGCCGAGCGTGGTGATATTCAGGGTTGCGCCATAAGGCGAAATCGCCGCCAGCGCTGCGTCCGGGGCAAGCACCGAAGCGCCGCCGGAGATGCCGAGGTCAATGTTCTGCGCGGTGATGCTAAAATTGCCCGGCCCGGCCAGCGCCAGGCCCTGATCGCCGAGCGTGGCGTTCTGGCTGGCGGTGTAGAGTTGCTGTATGATCGACTGCTGCGCAGTGCTCAACGCCAGGGGCGCGGTCACCGGCGTGCCGTCGGCATTCAGCAGCGGCAATCCGCTGGATTCCAGAACAATCACCGTGGGATTCAGCAGAAAGGCCAGGTCCGTTGAGCTCATGACGCCGATGAAAGTGAGTTCACCCGTTGTCGGATCGTAACGCAGCTTGTCAGTCACCGCTGGGTTGCCGCTCAAGGTGAAAAGCGTGGTTGGCAGCGGATCCGGCACCGGCACGCTGGTCAGGTTGCCGCGATAGGTGATGTCGCCTGCCACGTTGATGCTGGTGGTCTGCGCCGCCGAAAGATTTCGCCCGAGGAAACCGAAGTTGTAAGTATTGCCGGCCACCGCGATGTTCGCGAAAGTGGGAATGGTCAGGCCAAAACTTTCGATGCTGCCGGCGATGTTCAGTGTCACCGGATTCGGATCATTCAAATGCACCGGCGTGCTGGCGTGTCCCTGCGCAAAGGTCGCCCAGCCGGGCAGGCTGCTGTCGGATACGGTGATGCCGGTCAGCCCGGATGACTGCACCGCGCCGACCAGGTTGCCGCCGTCGCGCGTGGTGATGTGCAACGAACCCTGGCTCGACGGATAAAGCATGATGGAGCTGTCAATCGTGATGCCACCCGCGCCGGCGTTCAGGCTTAAGTTTGGCGCGTAAATGGGGGCCATGCCCTGGTTTTGCCCGCTCACGCGCGGGAGATTGCCGCCGACGAGGGTGATGGCATTGCCCGCCCAGAAATTCGCGGCGGCATCCGGCGCGTAATCAAACAGGAAGGACGATTTCGTTGGCACCGTGGCATTATCCTCGTTGCCGAAAAAAGTTCCGGACGGCACGGTCAATGGGTTGGCGTTGAAAGTGCCGTTGGGATTGCGGACTTCGCCGACGTAAATGTCGCCGCCCGACCACGCGCTCCACGATCCTTTGATCAGGCTCAAGTTCACGGGCCGCTGCAAACTGCCGATGCTCGCGGCGGGATTCAAGATCACGGGCTGGTTGGCTTGCAGTTGCACGCCCGCGAGAATGGTGCCGACGCCGTTGGCGAGCGTGTAATTGCCCAGCACTTGATTGCCGGCGATGAGCGTCACGTTGCCGGAACGATAAGCGCCCGAAGCACCTGGCGACTGGCCTGAAGGCGTGGTGGGAAGGCTGGTGATGTTGTTGCCGGCGATGAGCGTCACGTCGCCACCCGCCGCCGTGGAAATACCGCCCAGCACCGCCACCGGACTGTAGCCGAAGATGGAAAATTGGTAGCCGCCATTGGCTGTGCCGCAGTTGATGTCACCCGTCAGCGCGTTCGCATAAATGCTCCCGCCGCCCGTCGTGTAAACCGATCCGGAGCCGACCAGTATGCTCTGGCCCGCCTGCAAATTGACCGCGCCCGCCGCCAGCTGGATCGCGCCGTTGAGCGCCTTGCCCGCGCCGCCATTGAGGAAGATGTTGCCGGCGCCGGGGTTGATGGTGTTGTTGCCAAAATTATACCCGGCCGCAAGCGAGACGGACCAGCCGTTCGCGTCGGTGATTTTCGAATTGTTGCCGAACGTGATGTTGCCGCCCGCTTCCAAGGTGAGCTGGCCCGCGGACTGGCCGGTGCTGCCGCTCAAGTTCCAAGCGGTGCTGTTGTTGAAGGTGATGTTGCCGGTGGCTTGCAGGAGGATGGAGGAAAAACCGGCGAACGCCGTGTTCACGTTGATCGCTCCGCCCGCCGTGGACGTGCCCAGAATGATGTTGACCGGGTCGAGTAAAAAACCGCCGCCGCTGAAACCGGTTTGCGCGGTTGCGTTCATCGCGGAATTCAAGGTTTGGACATTGACCGCACTGATTTCCACGTTACCGCCGCTGCCGCCATTCGCGCCGCCGGCGGTGATGATGGAACTGCCGGCCGCGTCGCTATAATTATTTCCCGACTTGAGCGTGACCTTTCCGCCCTGGCTGCCGGCGGCGGAGTTGTCGCCTTGGGCGAGTATTTGCGAGTTCGCCCCGAGGGTTAGCGCATCCGTGGCGGTCAGTTCGATGACGCCGTTTTGGTTCTGCACCGAGTTCGCCTGAAGTAATCCCTCCTGGTTCACCACTTTGGCTTCGAGCGCGATGGTGCCGGCGTCGGCGGTGATGCGGCCAAAATTGTCCACGGAGCCTTTCGGCAGGATGACGGCGGCGCTCAGGCCGCGGCCATCGGGGGTTTCGCTGACGAGCACAGTGTCGCCGGCGTAAAGCCCGACCTCGCCGGCGGGGGCGGCAAGGCTGCCGTGGTTCTCGATTTTTTCGGCGATGAGAAAAAGCGATTTGCCCGCGCCGACTTCGATCTGGCCGTAATTCACGATGCTGGCGAGTGGCGGCATGCCCGTGAACTGCCACGCCGCGCCCGAACCAAAATCCGGCGAAAGCGGCGCGGTGGTGGCGATGAAGCTGCCGCCGACCTTGATCATCGAGTCCGGCCCGAAATAAAAACCATTGGCGTTGGCGAGGATGACCGTGCCGTTGGCGTTGAGGTTGCCGAAAATCTGCGAAGGATTTTTGTCGCCGATGAGGTTAAAGACGATGGAATTGGCCGTCGGTTGCAGGAACGAAGTCGTTTCCCCGGCGGCGATGTCAAAACTCCGCCAGTTCAATATCGCCAGCTGACTGACGGTGACGTTGAGTTGGGCGCCGAGTTGCTGGGCCGTGGCCTGGCCGGCGTGGACGTTGAGCCCGGTCGGGTTGGCGAACCCTTGCGAGACGCGGCCGGCGAGAAACACCAGCAAAGTGAACCAGATGGATGGACGGGTTTTAGTCAGCGGTTTCATGGCGGTTAAAATTGGTAGCCCACGGAGAAATAGGCCTGGGCGCTGCCGGCGGTGGTTTGGGTGGAGACATAGGTTGCCGCCGTGCTGGCGACGGGTGACGCTCCGAGCAATGCCCAGCCGACGGTGAGTCGCGCATCGAAATGTTCGCCAGCGGTCAGGAAAAATCCCAGGCCGGTGCCCCATTCGCTGACGGCCGGCTGGCCCGGACGATCAATAAAATAAACCTGGCCGTAATCCATGAAGCACGAGCAGCGGAGCGACGCCAGCACCTCGCCGGCTGGGGTTGGAAAATATCCGACGTTCACCGGCGGCGCGCGGAGGTCCAGCAGGGTGCGCCAGCCGGTGTCGCCATAGACTTCGCCCTCCCGGTAGCCGCGCACGCCGGCGGTGCCGCCGAGGCCGAACTGCTCATTGCTGATGAGCGGCTGGCTGGCCCACTGCCCGTTCGCGTTGGCGACGATGGACCAGCCGGCAGGGAGTAGCTGCTGACGGATAAGGCCGGCGTTGATGGTGCTGAAGTTGCCGCCGGCATGGAGGTTGCCGGCCACCTGTTGAAAATTCGTCCGGGCGGAAGCGAGCGCGGACAGGAACACAGCCTGATTGAAGGTGAATTGAAAACTTCCGAATTTATCCGGGCGCACGGCGGCCCAACCAAAAGATAACGGCGCATAGTTGAGCGACTGGCTGCTATTGTTGGCGAGGTGAATGGTCTGGTTCGTCACCAGCACGCGGTTGCCATAGGGATCGAGCGCATAAAGATCAAAATAGGTCAGGTTGGTCGTGTAGGTGTTCGCGCTGTAAGACTTCCAGTCCACGCCGAGGGTCAACGCGGATTTGATCTCGGCAAATTCCTCGAGTGGCAGGGTGAGCTTGGTGCCGATGTTGTCGTTGACGGTCGGCGAATGGGTGACATTCTGCGAGCTGATGTCGGCAAGGGCATTGGTAAAAATGGTTTTCAACGGGCCATATTGCAGGCGTGTATCGGAAGAGGAATGCGAGCCGTAAATGATCAGGTCGGGATGACCGGTCGGCGGCGGCAGATTAAATTTGTGGCTGACCTCGTCATAGCCGAACGTGGCGGGTTTCTGGTCGTATTCTTCGCGCCGTCCGCCGCCGCTGCCGAGCGGTATCCGGTAGAAGCCGCTGAACGTCGCTGCCTGCGGCAGGTCCGGTGGAAAACCGTTCGCATCGCTGCTCGACTTGTATTCCTGCGGGGTGAAGTTGTAGTCGAAGCCGATCTGATGTTCGCGTTGCCAGAGGTTGCCGTATTGCACGGCCGTGTCGGAACGGAGCAGGGCGGTCCCCGGCGCGGATTTGTCGTTGATTTCAAACCGGCCATGCACCGGGTCGCGATCCTTGACCTTGAGAGTGAGGTCGCTGGTGCCGGGCTCCAGGCCGGGACTGATGACGGGATAGATCTGCCGGTCGCGATTCTGGTTGGCCTGGTCGAGTTCCGGCTGAAACCATTTGGTGTTCAGCAAAATGTTGGTGGTCAAACTCGGCAGGGCGCGGCGGACGTTGTTTGAGCTGAAATGTTCATTGCCGGTGACGTGAATGGCCGCGAGCCGGCCTTCGATTACTTTCACCTGCACCAGGCCGTTGCTGATGCGCTGCGGCGGCAGCGTGACGCTGATGGTGGGAAAGCCGAGTTCGCGGTAGCGCAACTGCACTTTGCCCAGACCTTCGCGAAGCTTGGCAAACGTGACGTTCGTGCCGGTGTAATTGGAGAGCACACCAAAATCCTGCGGCGGCAGGACGGTGTTGCCCTCGATGCGATATTTTTTCACCGCCAGCGCGGGGGGTGGTTTGACGGCCGCCGTGGCGGGTGCGCGGGAAATTATTTTTACGCGGATGATGCCATCGGCCAGCGTCTGCTGCGGCAGGGTGACACTGACATTGGTGTAGCCGAGCTGATGGTAAAACTGTTGTAGCTGGTTCAGACCGGCGTGAATCTGCTTCAGGCTGACCGTGCCGGTGAAATGCGTCAGCGCGGCGGATAATTTTTCCGGCGGCAGGATCGTTTCTCCTTCAAAGTGGTAGGCGCGCACCACCAGCGGCGGCGTGGGCGCCGGGATTTGCGCCTTCGCTGCGCAGTGAAAAATCACCAGCGCGGCGGCGGTTAACATGGGCTGCCAGAATCTCATTTGTTGTGGTTGTCCTCTCGACAAATTTTGAAGCGTCGGGCCGACCCGGTTTTCCCGGGGCGGCCCGTGAACTAAATTGCAATATCCACTTAAGGTGTTCGATAAACGCGATAGAAACCGGTGACGCCGGTATTCGTATGCGTCAAAATGTGATTGCTGGTATCGCCGGCGATTGGCCCGCTGACCACCGGCCAGTTCGTGGCTGTGCCGCCCAGCGTGTTGGTGTAAGTCAGCCAGTAATTGCCGCTGCCAATCGTGGTGAAGCTGACCGTGCTGACATTCCCTGTGCGGGTGACGCCCAGAATGGTCGGCGGCGTCACCGCCGTGAGCGGCCCGGCCGTGTAGGTGAGCACCCCGGCGGCGGTGATGGTGAAGGTGCCGGTGTATTGGGCGCTGGTGCGGGGGGCGATCCGCCAGAAGGCAAACGAACTGGGGGCCAAACCTTCGACATTGAACGAGGCGTTGCCGCCGAAGAGGGCGATTTGTGATAACCGTTGGCCGCTCCCGGTGACAATGTAATCATACGATGCCCCTTGGGTATATAGGCTGCTGGGGTCGATGGAATACGCGTTGGTCGAGGCGGCGGCGGCCGTGTTTAAAACTGGCTTGGTGCCGATGGCGTTGATGGAACTCCAGAATTTGGTCTGCCAGTCTGAAGGTGTTCCATTTTCCGTCACCACCGTGCTGGTGTCCTGACCGCTCAACCATGAGGCTTTGTTGGCGGCGAATTGGCTGGTGGTGGCAGCAACGATGACGCTCACCCCGGTCAGATCCGCGCCGAATGTGGTCGTAACCAGATTCGCATTCCAGTTGGGAACGGTGATGGTGGTGCCGGCCGGCAGATTGGTGAACTGGCTGACATTGCCGATGTCAAACTCGACGTCGTTGACCCCGGATTCACGGAAAATCAACAAGGCGTCGCCATCGGAGTAGGTCCACGCTCGTGACAGCGGTGTTGCCAGCAACACCAGCGCCGCCAAGGCGGTTAAATGGTATTTTTTCATGATAAGCCTATAAAGTAAGGTTGATGACGCTTAATACAGCAGAGAGGTGATCGGGCCGCCTTCTTGCGTGCGTTTGACTTCGAGATCGCCCAGCGGAACAAACTTGCCCAAGTCAAAGGGATTGCCCGCCGTGTGCTGATAAGTGTAGTCGGTTACAGCGTTAAATAGGGCCGTGAGCACCAACTGTTGATTGAAGCTTGGCCCGCCGCTGACGCGGGTATACCAGCTTTCGTAACCCCAGATCGGATAATAGCCCTTGGAAATATTGGTGATCGTTGGCTGATACCCTTCGTAGGACAGGACGGTGAACGTGCCAAAATCACCGGAGGCCACGGTCCCGACGGCGTTGCTGATCACGTTCAGGTCGGCCGTCACCAAGGCCCCGCTGTTGTGGCCCAATAGCGGATTCGGCACGGGCTGCCCAATCGGGGTGCTGCTGAAGGCGTTGCCGAACGCCGCGTTGTAAGCCACGTTCGTCACATAAGCCTGCCGGTTGGTCGTCCAGAACGACGGTGATCCGCTGAAATAGATGTTGGCATCAATGACTTGGCGCACGGCGGCCGCCGTATCGCGCCCCACCAGATAAACGATGTCATTGGTGGCACTGCCGCCAAAAAACGCCGAGGGCAGCGTGCCGGAGGCGCTCTGGAGATAGGCAATCTGGCGCTGGGTCAGATTGGTGACATTGGCCAGATTCGGCGATTTTGCCGGATTCTTGATGAAACCAAACGGCACCACCAGAGTCCGGCTTGAATTGAAGATGGCGCCATTGATGCCGATGGTCTCCGGAAAGGCTCCCGAAACCGTCAGTGACGGCACGCCATTGCTGGATCCGGTTGCCCCGTTCAAATAATAGGCCAGCGGATCAGCCGTTCCATCGCGCAGGTTTTGCAAACCGCCCGTCGCGCCATTCTGCGCGAAGTGCAGATTAACGATCCCCAACCCGGAGTTGCCGACCAGGGTTCCGCCGATGAAGGAACGGGTGTTGGCGTCCTTGATGTAAACCGTGTAGCCGCTCAGAATGTTGGAGGCGCGGTCAAATAGCAGGGCGCGGCTGGCGTTGCCGCCGTCAATGACTACGTCAACGCTGGCGTGGAGTTGTGGCGTGGCGATGAAACCAGCCAGCGCCAGGCCGGCCAGGAGTGAGGATTTTAGAATGGATGTTTTCATGGTGTGTTTTTAATTTTTATTCGTTTTATTAATGGTTGTATTTGAAGCACCTCCGGTCAGCCGGTCAGTCCTCGTAAATTTTCAGTTGGGTTGGCCTCGCATGAATGCGTCGGGAAATTAGGGGGTCGCTGTCAGCAACTGGCTGATGTCGTCCGACACCGTGCCGATGTCCGCAAATAACCATGTCGAGAGATAGCGCTCGCTGGAGGACGGCACGATGGCGACGATAGTTTTGCCCGTGTTTTCCGGGCGTTTGGCGACCTGCAACGCCGCCCACACGATCGCGCCACTGGAAATGCCGATGGGAATGCCCTCCTGCGCATTGATCTGTTTGGAGATCGGGGCGGAATCGTCCTCATTCACCTGCATCACCTCGTCCACGATCTTCGTGTTCAGATTCGCGGGAATGAAACCCGCGCCGATGCCCTGCAATTTGTGCGGCCCCGGCGCGCCCCCGGAGATTACCGGGGACTTGGTGGGTTCTACCGCTACCGCCTTGAAGGATGGTTTCAATTTTTTGATGACCTCCGCCACCCCGGTGATGGTCCCGCCGGTGCCCACGCCGGCGACGACGAAGTCCACCTTGCCGTCCGTATCGCGCCAGATTTCCTCGGCGGTCGTCTTGCGATGAATTTCCGGATTGGACGGATTGGAAAATTGCTGCAGCACCACGCTGTTGGGAATCTGCTGGTGGAGTTCGTCGGCTCTGGCGATGGCTCCCTTCATGCCTTTCGCGCCTTCGGTCAAAACCAGTTTCGCGCCCAGGATTTTCAGCAGTTTTCGGCGCTCGAGGCTCATCGTCTCCGGCATCGTTAAAATCAGCTTCAAGCCCTTGGCCGCCGCCACGAACGCCAATGCGATGCCGGTGTTGCCGCTGGTGGGTTCAATCAAAATCGTGTCCTGGCTGATCGCGCCGGACATGAGCGCATCGTTGATCATCGCCAGGCCGATACGATCCTTGACGCTGGACAGCGGATTGAAAAATTCCAGTTTGAGCAGCACGTCGGCGACGGCGCCGTGTTCCTTGGCCGTGCGGTTCAGTCGCACGAGCGGGGTGTTGCCGATGGTTTCCGTGATGTCGTTGTAGATGCGTGCCATAACTTTATTTGCTTTGTTTGTTGGGTTGATAGATTTGGTCGAAGATTCCGCCATCCGCGAAATGCGTCTGCTGCGCCTTGGCCCAGCCGCCGGCGACTTCCTCCACGGTGAACAGATCCAGCGGCGGGAAACGGCCGGGGAATTTATCGAGCGCCGCCTGGCTTTTCGGGCGGAAGTAGTATTTCGCCGCCAATTCCTGGCCGGCATCGCTGTAAAGAAATTCCAGATACGCGCGGGCCACCGTCTCGGTGTGGTGCCGCTGCACATTATGATCCACCCACGCGACAGGATTTTCCGCGAGAATGCTCGCGGGCGGAACCACCACCTCCAAGGCGTCGTCCGCAAAAGTCTTCTTCACCTGCGCCGCCTCGTTCTCAAAGGTCAGCAGCACGTCGCCGATGCCGCTGTTGGCAAACGTGATCGTGGCCCCACGCCCGCCGGTATCCAGCACCGGCACGTTCGCAAACAGTTTTCCGACAAACTCACGCGCCGCCTTTTCAGCGCCGCCGGACTTTTTCAGCGCATAACCCCACGCCGCCAGATAACTGTAACGCCCATTGCCGGAAGTTTTTGGATTCGGGATAACGACGGAAACCCCAGGTTTAATTAAATCATCCCAATTATTGATGTGCTTCGGATTGCTCTTGCGGACGACGAAGACAATCGTCGAGGTGTAAGGCACACTGTGGTTCGGCAGCCGCGCCGCCCAGTTCTGCGGAATCAGCCGCGCGCTGGAAAAAAGCAGGTCCACGTCCGTCGGCTGGTTCATCGTCACCACATCCGCCTCGAGGCCGTTGACAACCGCCTGCGCCTGCTTACTGGAACCGCCGTGAGATTGGTTGATGGTTACCGTGTTGCTGGTCGTGTCTTTCCAGTAGGCGGCAAAGGCGGTATTGATGTCCTTGTAAAATTCCCGCGTGACGTCGTAAGAGACGTTCAGGATGGTTTCATCCGCCGCCACCAAGACCGTGCCCGACAGCCAGACGGTTGCGAGCGACAAGGTCACCAGTTTTTGAATCCAGTTCCGCATGGATGATTTTGTATTTTGTTTTCATGGGAACTTCCGGTGGTCCGGTCAGCCGCCTGTAAAATTGTTGTTTGTTTGTCTTTGGTTTAATCCGAACGTTTTTCGCCGGGATTTTTTTCCAGCCGTAGTCGCTCGGTCTTTTCGATTTGAATCACGCGCGAATCGTGGACGATGATCTCCACCACGCCATAGCGCAGCGAGCGAACCTGCTGGGTGACCAGCTCAATCCACTTCGAATCATCGCCACTCGGCGTTCTTTGTTGCGCGGCATTCATTTTAAATACACTACTTAACGAGTCGTCTATCTGTTCAAATAAAAAATCAAATTATCATCCCTATTAACAAATATTTTCTATTAAAAAACATCTGAATGACAATTCTGACACGAATGGCGATTCGTATTGTCGTATATTCAACCCTATTCTGATTTTGTCAAATACTTTATAAAAATAATTTCCGCGACCTAGACAGTGAGGGATGAGTCTCGGAAAATATGTTTGCCTTCCTCAAGAAATGAATTTATTTGCGCTCCGTTCCTGTATCACTGTGAGTCCATTAAAATAATGGCCAGACCGGCACAATCCCCTTCTAACGGTGGCCATCCGCAAGGATCGCATGTTAACCGGCGTGTGCGCGGACTCCCTGCCGGCCTTCAGAGCCAACCGATTCCCCACTGAAAGGCCGGACTTTGTCTTCAACCGTGATAATGGCTATGAATGGTCATAAATTGTTTAACGAAGTGCGAAGCTGGCTCGCTGCTGAAAAATTCTCCTTCTCGGCGAACGTTGAGAATACCAGCATCCAATTGCGCCTGGACCTTAACCACGGACTAGTCCCCGTCCGGCTGCTATGTGAGGAGTCGCCAGTAATTTTGCAGGTCGTCTGCTCGCTGCCCGTCAAAGCGCCGAGGGAAAAAATATTCGGGACCAGTTTGGCGCTGCTCAGGCTCAATGCCCGGCTCCGCCTGGGCGCCTTTCATTTGGACACGGAGGATGGCCTCATTATGTTCCGGTTGTCGCAACCAATCCAACCGGATTCGGATTTGAGAAAGCAGATTCGCGAAGCCTTTGATACCGCGCGCAACACGATGGACGCCAATTTCCTGCCTCTGACCCTCTTTTGTTGTTCCACA
>CAIXPZ010000247.1 GCA_903921455.1 uncultured Verrucomicrobia subdivision 3 bacterium
GCGACAGCGGTCATCTGGTAACGAATGGTGACAATCTCCTGTTTGGGTCGATCCGGGCTGCCTCGACCGCGCCCCAGGTATCGAGTCTGACGTTTCTCCTGACATTCGAAGGTGTAGCTCAACAATCCTTCCACGTCATGCGCTTTCAGGACTGCTTGAGCGGCTTCCGCCAACTCGGTTTCATCCTGTATCTGGCGTTTGCCGCGTCCAGGGGCAGGGGTCAAACCCAGAAGTTCTTCAGTTGCCCGTCCCAAACGGCCTTCCAAACCTTCCCGCAATGCGCGCCGGTAGCTTTCCGATCTCACCACCAAGACCCGCTCCGTCCACGCCTTGATTTCACCGCTGATCTCGGTTTGGATCAGGCGTTCAAACGCATACCCTTCGGCCAGCAGTTTGCGTTCACCCTGCTCATTCTCTACATATACCGTTTCCATCTTATGCTGCCTGTCATTGGCGGCCCCAATCCACCCCATCATCGCTTGACCTGTTTTTCCGGTCTGGGCCAGCGGACACAGGTAGTGCTGCCCGCTCTGGTGGATGTGCGCCCGGATCGACAGCGCACTCATCTTGCAGTCCCCAACGAACAAAAGCCCTGCTCCATCGATGATCTGAAGCACCCGGTCCACCGCTGGAACATACAACGGGTCATCCGCCGTGTTTCCGGCTACCACTTGCGTCACCAACGGCAGCCCCAATGGATCAAGTGTTGCCATCATCACTTTCACCTGCGCCAGACTGGGATCATCTTTGCTGTGTCCGAACTGAAACAGCGTGTCTTCCCCACTGACATGGTAGCCAGAAACCGTGGTCGCGTCCAATCGCACCCGTTCTGCATTCAATTCATACACCCTCAATATGCTTCGGCCCAAATCGGTTTCAATCGCCTGCCACGTTTCCGGCTTACTCAACCGCCTCAGCAAGAGCGTCAGCCTGTCATCGGTAAAATCCAGTTCTTTCACCTTCATTCCTGTGATCCGCTCAATCGTTGTCTGCGCTTGTCTCACCCAGATTTGTACCGGTTGTTTCCGCGGGTTGCTTTGGGTGAGAATATGCGCCAACCAGATCGTGCCGATCCACCCCCAACTCAAACCCTGCTGCAATCCGTGTCGTTGCAAATGGTTATCAAGGATGCCGGGCAAGCCCAGCCGCTGCATGATTTCCAGCAAAAGCGGAAAATCATCGATCCGTTCCGTGCTTATGTTCATCTCAGAGGTCATCCCCTGAGCTTATCAAATAATTCCAGATTTAGCCAGAATTTTCAGCGAATGGACAGTTATCAGAAATTCATTTCTTTGGGCTTTAGTAACTGCAATTATTCTATTTGTTTATACAATAACAAACATTGGCGTTTGGGCATTGAAAGGTATACAAAATGGCATTATTGGCGCACCAACGCCAGCTATAGGGTTAGGATTGATTTTTGTGGGTTCAATTACTTTGTTGTTTTTGACAACACAGAGGTTTTTCAAAGTTAATTTATAAATTTTAAATAAACAATTCCCGTTCTTGAAAA
>CAIXPZ010000248.1 GCA_903921455.1 uncultured Verrucomicrobia subdivision 3 bacterium
ACCTCCCTTCGGCGGGCTGAACCGCTGCTGGCGCGGCTGGCTCTGGCCGGTCTGTTCCAGCAGCTCTTCGATCAGGCCCGACGCTTCCAGCTTGTTCAGGGCTTTGACGCCCTTCCCAAACCGGTCTTGCGCCAGCTGCTCAACCTTGGCTTTGTCCAGCTGATGCTCGTCCGTGATCTTCCGGATCAGGTCGCGCTGTTTGTCCGAGCACTTCCACGGGTCAGGTTCGGGCACGTGGCCGTGGCCATTCCTGTTTCCATTTCCGTTTCCATTCGGCAGGTAGCCGACCTGCTGGATGTTGTGGTCTACGCTGCTCTGCAGCACGGCATAGAGCCGCGCGGTTTCTTTCTCCGCCTGTGCGACGTCTGTCAGCTCCGCCTTCAGCGTGACGCTGAACTGGTGGCTGCTGTAGCCGGGCAGGCCGATCTTCTTACTGTAGTTGGCTTCCAGGGTGATCATGTTTTTATCCTTTCTTGGTTAGGTTGTGAGTTGTTTCGGGGTTTCGTCGGCGAACTGCACCGTGATCTGCGTGTGCGGCTGCCCTTCGCGTTCCAGCCAGAGTTGCACGAACTCTCTCACCGAGGCCCGGCATTGCGGGCGCACCAGTTCCAGATGCCGGGCATCCCCGGCAAACTGGTTCAGGGTCGGCGTCAGGGATTGCTGCAGCTCGGCTAGCAGCGGGCCGGTCGAGCCGCGAGCCCAGCCTCGCACTGCCAGCGTGCTCAGCCGGTCGGTGTGGATCGCCGGCGGCAGGCTCGGCGTGATGACCGGCGCCCGCACCAGCAGCTGGCCCTGGCTCAGTTCGAGGTGCCAGGGGTCCCGGAGCCGCAGGTGATACCGGTAGGTCACCGGGACCTGCACCTGGGCCACGGACGTGCCCAGGTCCAGCCAGCCCCAGCACGTCACCCGTTCGCTCTGCCGGGTGAAGGTCTCGTTGAACGTGGCGGTCGCCAGTTCCAGGTTGAGCTCCGCCGTCAGTTCCGGGATGGCCGTGGTGAACCGCTCGGTCAGGTTCTCGGCGTTGAATGATCTCGGGGCAGGCGGCGCGGTCTTGGGCTGGCGCTGCCGCAGGAGCAGCAGTGCGGTCAGGGTCGCTCCGCCGGTGATGAGGATCGGGGTCAGATGATGGTTGTCGATAGGAGGCTCCTTTCAGGTTGTCGCAAAGCGCCGGCTTAATACCGGGCTTGCGGGGTTTAGTTGCGGTAGTGGATGCGCCAGACGCGATAGACCTGGGCGGCCCCGATCACGGCCAGAAAACCGATCAGGTAGTCCCAGACGTAGTAGAGCAGGACGAGACCGACCAGGACCAGAAGGCCCAGGCCGATCGTGCGATGGGTGGGGTGCATGGCGGGGGTTAGGTTGCACGGGCGCGCCGGTCGTTCCGGCACGCTTGCGCCGCGCGTTCGCAGTCTAGGGTGTTCCGCCAACCCGGCAGGCGGGCCAGGTCGGCCAGCACGTCCACGCCCATGAACTCCAGGATCTTCTGGGCAATCTTCCGGCGATACGTCTGCATCGCGGAATCGCTGACGCCCACCTTGCGCGACACATCCCGGAGCGTCTTGCCGGCGCAAAGAAACTCCACGACCAGCGTTTCAATCCGCGACAGCTGAGCCAGGAAGCTGTCCCAGTCCATTTTACGCGCGGCGATCGTCGCCGGATCCTCGTGGTCGTTGGCGATCACATCTTGTAGCTCGATAATGTCAGCACCGTTTTCGTCTTCAGCCACCATCTCGTTGAGCGAATGCAGGGCGGTTTTTCCTTTGAGCTGGGTGGCAGTGCCCATGACGTCGACGCTATTGGTGCCCATCGCGCGCCGACCAGCCTTGCAATGTTGCAGGGTGTAATACGCGAAGTTGCCCGAGCTGATCTTGCCGAGCTTACCCAGGCTTTCAGCCCGGATGATCATGCGGGCGGCGATGACGGTGGCATCTTGAATGAGTTCCTCGTGATCCTCGGCGCCGACACAGCGGACGGCGCGGGGTATGGAAGACCGGAGACGGGGAACGACTTCTTCCTGCAATAGCCAACTTGCTTGTGGGGACATTTTGATTCCTTTCAGTGGAGGGGTTGATGGAAACGAAAAATCCCCGGCACTGAAAAGCGCCGGGGACTGAAAGGAGACATATGTCCCTATTCACTGTTTATAGCACAGGAAGGGGGGCTGTTGCCGCGGAACGGGTGTGGCAGGGCAAAGAATGGATACAGAAATTTCTACTCCAGATAAAAAGGTGATGTTCAACGAACGATGCTGAGTCAGCTGCCCTATGTAGGTTTTATCCGTGAAAAAATTGGCATCCAAAGCTTGGCCAAATCTGGGCGAATAAAAGAGTGGTTTGGCGCGGTAAGCCAATTGTGCTAGTTTCTGTGCTAGTTTTGCCTTATCCTGCCGCCGATGATAAAGACAACGAAAACAGTGTTTTCACATTGAAAACACTTGCTAGAATGGAAATACAACGAAAGATATTGAAACGCTAATTAAGGAACCCATCGTTTATCCGTAGTCAGCCGCTCTATCCAATTGAGCTATGGGTGCAATCAAAAGGAAGGTAAGCCTACCAGTTCGTCGGCCTATCGCAAGATTTTTCAAACGCGCTGAACGCCCCGCTTCTGGCTGTCAATCTTTCAGACTGCGCTCCGCCAGCTTCGCCGCGTCGCCGAAACGCAGCTTGCAAAAGCCGTAGTCCACCGCGCCCGGTCGCGGCTGGTATTTTCAGCGATGTGATGCAGGTCCACGCGCTTGTCCTCGCCGAAATGCACCACCACTCCCAGACGCCGACGCGCCGGTGGGGCGGAACTTATACGATTGGCAAAGTTAGCGAAAACCCAACTTGTTCTTTCAAGGAACCACCAGCACCAGCTTAATTAAATTTCTGGCTTACAGAATTTACTCCCACTCAATCGTCCCCGGCGGCTTGCTGGTGATGTCGAAGACGCAGCGGTTCACGCCTTTCACCTCGTTGATGATGCGGCTGGCGAGTTTCTCCAGCAGATCGTAGGGCAGTTTCACCCAGTCGGCGGTCATGCCGTCCTGCGATTCCACGGCGCGGATGGCGATGGTATAATCGTAGGTGCGTTCGTCGCCCATCACGCCCACGCTGCGCACGGGCAGCAACACGGCAAAGCTCTGCCAGATCTTGTAGTACAGTCCGCTCAATTTCATCTCCTCCACGACAATGGCGTCGGCATTGCGCAGAATCTCGCAGCGCGACGGGGTGACTTCGCCGAGGATGCGCACGGCGAGGCCGGGCCCGGGGAACGGCTGCCGCCAGACGATGTCCTTGGGCACGCCGAGTTCCTCGCCAAGCAGGCGCACTTCGTCCTTGAACAAATTCTTGAGCGGCTCGACCAGTTTAAACTTCATGCCTTTCGGGAGACCGCCGACGTTGTGATGGCTCTTGATGAGCGCGGCGGGGTTGCCGGCGATCGGCACGGACTCGATGATGTCGGGATACAGCGTGCCTTGCGCGAGGAACTTGGCCTTGCCGACGCGCTTCATCGCGTCACTGAAAACCTCGATGAACGTTTTGCCGATGATCTTGCGTTTGCGCTCGGGATCGGTGACACCCTTGAGGCGCGTCATGAAAATCTTGGTGGCGTCCTCGTATTGCAGCTTGATGTTGAAGCTGCGGGCGAAGACGTTCTGCACCACTTCGGCTTCGCGGGCGCGGAGCACGCCGTTGTTGACGAAGATGCAGGTGAGCTGGTCGCCGATGGCCTTGTGCAGGAGCGCCGCCGCCACGCTGGAATCCACGCCGCCGGACAAACCGAGGATGACGTGTTCCTTGCCGACCTGCGCGCGGATTTCCTCCACGGCCTGATCCACGTAATTGCGCATCGTCCATTGCTTGCCGCAGGCGCAGACCCCGTGGACGAAGTTGGAAATGATCTCCTTGCCGCGCGGCGTGTGGACGACTTCGGGATGAAATTGCAGGCCGAAAAATTTCTTCGCGCGGTTTTCAATGGCGGCGTATTCGGAATTTTCCGTGACGGCCACGGGCTTGAAGCCCTTGGGAATCCGGGTGAGCTTGTCGCCGTGGGAATTCCAGACCTGCAGCGACTTGGGCAGCCTGGCGAAGAGCGCGCAGGACTTGTCCTTGATGGTGAGCGTGCCCTTGCCATATTCGCGTTTCTGGCCCTTCTCCACCTTGCCGCCGAGGAATTGCGCGAACAATTGAACGCCGAAGCAGATGCCCAGCACCGGCACGCCGAGCTCGAAAATCGTTTTGTCCGGCAGTGGCGCGTCCGGCGCATACACGCTCGACGGCCCGCCCGACAGGATGATGCCGCTCGGCTTCATGGCGGCGATCTTCGCGGCGGGCGTGTTGTAGTGGATGATGGTGGAATAGACGTTGCACTCGCGCACGCGCCGGGCGATCACCTGGGTGTATTGCGAGCCGAAATCGAGGATGACAATCTGTTCGTTCATGTTCGGAAACAAAGGCGGATTCTCTTTCGCCCGCCGCAGTTTTGCGAGCGAAAATTACAAGTTATTTGACGGCCGGCGCGAACGAAGGATCCTGGCCGTAAAATTCCTTGAAACATTGCGGACAGAAACCGTGGGAAAACTGGGCGGCTGAATGGGCGGTGATGTAACCTTCGAGCTGCACCCAGTTGTTTTGTTCGTCGCGGATGCTTTTGCATCGCGAGCAGATAGGGAGGATGCCTTCCAGCAGCCGAACGCGGTGCCGGAGCTGGCGCGACTGTTTGCCCAGCCGGTGGGTGAGCGCGGCCAGCAGCAACAGCACAAAAAAACGCACCAGCGCCGCCGCGACCTCGTCCGCCGTGTAGGGCCGTTCATCGAAAACAAACTGATGCGCCAGCCGCGTCAACGACAGCCCCACCGCGCACACCAGCGCAAATTGCAGATTCCGATTCCAAGCCGCCAGCATCAACGGAAAAATAAAGACGAACGGAAACACCTTGAGCGGCACCAGCTCCCAATCCACCGCCACCAGCGCGAGGCAAAGCAGGACGATGAACCACGCGCGGTTCCACAGGCCGCGTTCAAAGGGCGGCAGTTCCGGCTGGTTGGGGCTGGGGGTGGTCATGATTATTGTTTCACGACTTTGATCGAGCCGGCGGCGGCGTCATAGACAATTTTGTAGCCATACGGGGCTTCGGGAACTTTGCCGAGATAATGCATCGCCACCAATTCGGCCAGGTCCTTCGGCAACCGCCCTTCGCCCGCCTGAAACTGCTGGATCGCCTGGTTCACATAGGCCAGATCAATCTGCTTCTGCGAATATTTCTCCGCCTGCACCACCGCGCCGAGATAATTCACCGGGGCAGTGACGGCATTGGAGACTTGATTGGCGGGCGTGCCGGGCTTGGAACTGTCACCACAGCCGGATGTGAGCGCAACGACGGCGACGGAAACAAAAACGGAGGTGAAGACTTTCATGCCGGCAAATTACGCCGGTTCGCAGGAAATGGAAACGGAATTTTGCGGTTAAAATTGTTTTGCGACCAGCTCGCGCGCCTGCCGGATCAGGCTCAGATCCGTCGCCAGATTGCCAAAGCGCAGGTTGGGCAAACCGCTCTGCTGCTGGCCCAACAATTCGCCCGGCCCGCGCAGTTGCAGATCGGCCTCCGCGATTTTAAATCCGTCGTTCGTCTCCTCCAGGATTTTCAGCCGCGCCTGCGCCTCCGGGTGATGGGCGTCCGAAATCAGGATGCAGAAACTCTCGTGCGCCCCGCGCCCGATGCGCCCGCGCAACTGGTGCAGCTGCGCCAGCCCGAAATGCTCCGCGTTCTCGATGAGCATCACCGTCGCGTTCGGCACGTCCACACCCACTTCGATGAGCGACGTGGCGACCAGCGCCTGGATTTTATTTGCGCGGAACTCCGCCATGACGCGTTCCTTCTCCGCCGGCTTGATGCGCCCGTGCAGCAAGCCGACGTTGAACGGCGCCAGCGCCTTCTGCACATTGGCGAATTCCTTGGTCACCGCCTTGATGTCCTTGTCCGTGTCCGCCACGTCCACGCGCGGATAAACGATGTAAGCCTGCCGTCCGCCGGCAATCTGCTCGTGAAGGAAGCCAAAGACTTTCGGCAGTTTTGCCGCCGTCCGCACAAACGTTTTTATCGCGCCGCGCCCACCGGGCATTTCCTCGATCACCGAAACGTCCAGGTCGCCGTAAAGCGTCAGGCCGAGCGTGCGCGGAATCGGCGTCGCCGTCATCACGAGCAGATGCGGATAATTGCCCTTGCGCACCAGCGTTTCGCGCTGCGCCACGCCGAACTTGTGCTGCTCGTCAATGATCACCAGACCCAGTTTCGGCAAATCAAAGCCCGCCGTAAACAAAGCGTGGGTTCCGACGAAGATGGCGGATGGAGCATTGAGGCTGGACGGGCGGAGGCGCTGGCCAGCTTCCCTGCTCAAGCCTCCAGCCGCGCCGCTCTTGCGGCTGCCCGTTTGCAATTCCACCCGCACGCCCAGCGGCTCAAACCATCTGGTGAAGTTGCGGAAATGCTGTTCCGCCAGAATTTCCGTCGGCGCCATCAGCGCCACGTTGAAGCCGCTTTCCAGCGCCATCAAGGCGCTGCACGCCGCCACCGCCGTTTTGCCGGAGCCGACATCGCCTTGCAGCAGGCGGCGCATCGGGTGCGCGCCGCCCAGGTCCGCGCGGATTTCGCGCAGCACCTTTGCCTGCGCGGCCGTGAGCTTGAAGCCGAGTTGGGCGAGGAATGGCTTGATCAAATGGTTGTCGCCGCCACAGGACAACCCCTTTGATAGCGCCTCAAAATTTTTCCGGCGCGACTGGATCTGAAATTGGAGCCCCACGAACTCGTCCAGCGCCAGCCGCTGCCGCGCGATTTCCACGTCCGTCAATTCTTCGGGAAAGTGGATCATGCGCACCGCGTTGGCGCGCGCGGGATAAAGGTTCAAGTCCAGCGCGATGGCCGGCTCGGCGATTCGGGTTTCAAACTTCTCCAACGCGCGCCAGACCAGCGTGCGCATCACGCGCGCCGTCAGCCCTTCCGTCAGCGGATGGACGGGCACGATGCGGTTGACGTGGACGAATTCATCGTCGCCCGGTTCGACCAGTTCTGTTTCGGGATGCGTGAAGGTGCGCGGCTTTTTGACGTCGTCCAGCTTGCCGAAGATGAGAAATTCCCGCCCCACCAGATACCAGTCCGGCATCCACGGCTGCGCCTGCCACCAGCGACAATGCAGATGTGCCGTGCCGTCATCGAACACGCACTCGAACATCGTCCGCGTGCCTTTTTTGAAGCGCTTGATGCCGGCGGCCACGATTTGGCCGCGCACCGTGGCCGGCTCGTCCGGTCTTAATTCGCGGATGGACAGAAATTTTCTCCGGTCCTCATAGCGGCGCGGCTGGTGCAGGAGCAAGTCTTCGACGGTGAAAATCGCCAGCCGGGCGAGCAGCTTCGCGCGCTCCTCGCCCACGCCCCAAACGGAGGCGACCGGCGCGGCGAGCGGCGAAACGGGTTTTTCCGGCGACGACATGGCTCGCACGATACAAACCACCGCTTCAAATCTCAATCACGGTGATTTCCGGACGGCAGTTGAACCGGAGGTTGACGTAAAAATAGCCAATCCCCGCGCCGACGTAGAGCGGGCCGGCTTTGGTCGTAAACAAGCCCAGGTCAAATTCATCCACGCCATACGGCACGACGAGCGGGCCATACCAGGGAAGCCGCACCTGTCCGCCATGCGAGTGTCCGGCCAGCATCAGGTCGAATTTTTGGTCGCCGAGCCTTTTGACCCAAGCCGGATAGTGCATGAGCAAAATATTTTTCGTGGCCGGGTTCAGCGGAAGCAACGCTTGGTCGTTATGGCTGCACGTGATACCGATGAGGTTGATTTTTCCGCCAGCAATCCGGCGTTGTTCATCCAGCAACCAGGCGCCGCCGGTGGCGTTGAAACATTGGTGAATCGGCGCAAACGAGACCTTGCTCCAATAATCGTGGTTGCCCGGCACGCCGAACATCGGCGCGCGGATGCCCGATAACAGTTCCAGCGCCTCGGCCAGATATTTTTCCTCCTCAATAATGTCGCCCGTGAAACAGACGAAGTCCGGCGCCAGTGAATTGATTTGGTCCACGACCGCCTGCAGATAACCGCGGTCGCCTTTGTGATGCAAATCCGTGAAGTGAACGAGCCGCGCCGTCGGCGGGCCGCTCCCGATGCGCCGGCGCCGGATTTTCAGCCAGCCCGGCTCGATCAACCGCGCCTCCGCAAACACCGCGCCCGGCAGCGCCAGCAAAGCGGCGGCGAGGAACCGGCGGCGGGAGAAGCGGGGAGCTTTCACTGGTAATGCGGCGGTTTCTGGCTGTTCGACTGGATGCGCTCAATTTCCAGGGTTTCCATCGCCCGGGTCTGGCGCTGGACTTCTTTTTTCAACCGCTCCAGCAGCTTGGCTTGTTCCACCACGACGCTGTTCAACTGCTCGACCTGATGTTCGAGGTGCGCGAGGTTGGATTCCAATTTATCAGCCCGCCGGGAATTTTCGTCAGCCATGCGGCGATTTTGCCCGCGCCGCCGGCGGAAGTCGAGACGGTGAAAAAAGAAGATTGCAGTCTGCAGCGGTTTGCCCAATTGTGGCAAAAATGAAACTCGGCCTTGGTCTCTACCGCCACCAGCTCAATGCGGAGCATTATCGCTTCGCCAAACAGTGTGGCTGCACGCATCTGGTCATCCATCTGGTGGATTATTTCCGCTCCTCGCGCAGCAATCAGCCCGGCGACCAGCCGGTTGGCGACGACACCGGCTGGGGGCTGGCCGGCGATCCCGACAAGCTCTGGACGCTGGAAGAACTGTCCGCCATCAAGCGGGAAATCAACGCCCACGGTCTCGAACTGGAGGCGATCGAAAATTTCGATCCGGCCCACTGGCACGACGTGCTGCTCGACGGCCCGAAGAAACTGGCGCAAATGGAGAACCTCAAGACCCTCATCCGCAATGTCGGCAAGGCGGGCATTCCGGTGTTTGGCTACAATTTTTCCCTCGCCGGCGTTGCCGGTCGCGTGAAGGGGAAGTTCGCGCGGGGCGAGGCCGAGGCCGTCGGCATGGACGGTCCGCTCGACACGCCGCTGCCCAATGGCATGGTGTGGAACATGGTCTTCGACAAAAACGCCGCGCCCGGCAATGTTCCATCGGCGACGCCGGAGCAGCTGTGGGCGCGCCTGAAATTTTTCCTCGATGAACTGATTCCCGTGGCCGAGGCCGCCGGCGTCACGCTCGCCGCGCACCCGGACGATCCGCCGCTGCCGTTCGTCCGCGCCCAGCCGCGCCTGGTCTGGCAGCCGCAGCTTTACCAAAAATTGATCGACCTGAAACCCAGCCCGCGCAACGCGCTGGAATTCTGCGTCGGCACGATTGCCGAAATGAAGGACGGCGATGTCTATGACGCCGTGGACACTTACAGCCGCCAGCACAAGCTCGGCTATGTGCATCTCCGCAACGTCCGCAACAAGGTGCCGCACTACCAGGAGACCTTCATTGACGACGGCGAGGTGGACGTGCTGCGCGTGTTGCGCATCCTCAAGAAAAATCATTTCACCGGCGTCATCATTCCCGATCACGCGCCGCAGATGAGCTGCGCCGCGCCGTGGCACGCGGGCATGGCCTACGCGCTCGGCTTTCTGCGCGCCGGACTGAAGATGCTGGAGCAGGAGTGAATAATTTTCCATTGCGAACGCCTGCCGTTCGTGAACACTTCCCGCCTTGTAACATGGCCAAAAAAAATTCCCCGCCACCGGTGGCCGCGATGATTCTCGGCGTCGGCTCGTTCGCGCATAGCATCGGCTCGGCGCTGACCGATGCCGGCGCAGTGGTCTCGACCTATCTCACGCGCAACTACGGCCAGTTTTCCCCGTCGCTGGTCGGCAAGGTGTATTCCCGCGACACGTTTCCCAGTCCGGTGCCACTGCTGGGCGACAATAAAATCGACGTCGTCATCCCGCAGTCCATTGACTGGGCCACGCAGCCGTGGACGGAGGATTTAATCAAGTCCGGCGTCGGCATTTTCAGCCCGACCGGCGAGGCCATGCGGATTGAGCGCGAACGCGACTTTGCCCGCGATCTGTGTGTGCGGTTCAAGATTCCGTTTCCGAAGTCGTTTGTCGCCTCGAACCGCATCGAGGCGGAGAAAATTCTAGAGCAGCATCCGCAGCCGTTCGTCATCAAGAATCCGCTCTGCTCGCCAACGAGTCCCGTGCATACGGTCATGTGCGAAACCGTGGCGGATACGCGCGCCTGGCTGCGGCAGGTGAATTATGCCGAGGGCGTTTTTCTCCAGGAATATCTGGGCCGCGCCGAGGCGGGCCACATCGCACTGGTGAGTCATGGGGAGATCCATTCGTTGGTCACCAATCAGGAATACAAATACGCCTTCAATGGCAACATGGGCATCGTGGCCGGCGCCCCGCTGGGCGGCCTCGTGGAGCGTGATGAAAACGATAAATACGGTCTGGCGCGGGAACTGATTCATCCGCTTAAGCCCTGGCTGCGCGCGGTAAAATTCAACGGGCCATTGCAGGTAACCGCCATCAAACGCGGCGGCAAATGGCACGTCATCGAATACAATATCCGCATCGGCGTCACCTCCGGTCCGATGATTTTGCGGATGCTGAAAAATCCGGCGGAAGTGGTTTTGGCAACGGCGCGGGACGAAAAACTGAAACTGGCGTTCAAGGGTAAACTGAATTTCGGCTGCTCGCTCACGTTGGCGGGCTACGGCTATCCCTTCACGCAGGTGCGCGGGCCGCAGCTGCCGCTGGAAGTGGAGGGCAGATTTGGCTGCGACGTGTGGTGGAATGAAGTCGCGCGCGGCGCGGACGGCAAGCTGGTTGCGACCGGCCAGCGAATCGCGGACGTGATTGCGCTGGCGCCGACGTTGAAAACCGCGCTGGCGAAGGCTTACGCGAACATCCGCAAGATCCGCGTCGTGGGCAGCTATTTCCGCACGGATGTCGGCCAAAGCCTGTGGCCGCCGGGAACGGTTTGACGCGGATTGCGCGGATTTCCACAGATTCCCTGTTGGCCAGATTTCCGCCGTCTTCATCCGTGAAATCCGCGTCTGATTTTTCGTGTGTTCCGTAGGTTTCGTGGTTTAACTTTTTACGTCCGATGAAAATAGATTCTGAAAGTTTCCCGTTGCGGCCGGCGTGGACCGAGATTGACCTCGGCAGACTCCGGCGCAACCTGCAACTCATCCGCGGTGATCTGCCCAAGCACGTCCGGCTTATGGCCGTCGTGAAGGATGAGGCTTACGGGCACGGCGCGCTGGACGTCGCCCGCGTCGCGGTCGAGGAAGGCGCCTGGGGTTTTGGTTTGAGCACGCTGGAAGAGGCGATGCACCTGCGCGAAGGCGGCATCACTGCGCCGTTGCTATTGCTGGGTGAGCGTCAGGAAGCCGAACTCGAATGGTGCGTGGCGCATGACCTGACCGTTTGCGTGAACGAGCCGCATGCCGTTCGCACGCTGGCGAAGCTCGCGGCGGACTTTGGCAAACAGGTTCCGGTTCACGTCAAGGTCCACACCGGCATGAGCCGTTATGGGGTGCGTTGGGACGAAGCGCTGCCGCTGATTGAAACGGTGGTCGCGGAAAAAACGTTGCGACTTGAGGGCGTGATGACGCATTTCTCGCAGTCGGACGAGATAGACAAGACCTTTGCGAATCAGCAGTTCGCCCGCTATCACGAGGTCCTGCAGGCGCTGGCACAGCGAAACATCCCCGTGCCAGTCCGCCACACCTGTAATAGCGGCGGTTTTCTTGATCTGCCGCATGCGCATCTGGACATGGTGCGCGTGGGGATTTTGCTCTACGGAGTGTTTCCCTCGACGGTTTGCCGACAAATTGACGGCATCCAGCCGGTGATGTCAGTCAAGGCCAGGATTGCGGCCATCCAGAAATTGAAGCCCGGCGAAGTGGTCGGCTACGGCATGCGCTACACCGCCCGGACGGAACGGCGCATCGCCATACTGCCGATCGGCTATGGCGACGGTTTTCCGCGTGTGCGCAATGAAGGCTGCGCGCTCATCCACGGCCAGCGCGCGCCGCTGGTCGGGGGCATCGCGATGGACGCGTTGATGGTGGATATCACCGACATTCCGCAGGCGCAAATGTGGGACGAAGCGGTGCTGATGGGCAAGCAGGGCCACGACGAAATCACGGTGCGCGACATCGCCAAGCTGAAAAACTCTGTGACCTACGACGTGCTGACGAACTGGCGGCTGCGGCTGCGGCGGAAATCGGTGAACAGCCACAGCAAACCAGCACACGCAATCGAAGCCGTGGCGGCAAAATGAAACTACTTTTTTCCGAACAGAATTCCGATTACGAGAACTACCAGTTCCCGTATGCCATCTGGGCGGTGCCGGAAGAGGGCGAGTCGCCGGCGGATGTTTTTGACGCGGGTTTCCTGCCGTCGTCGCGCCAGCTGGATCGGTTTTACCTGTGCCGACAGGTGCGGGTGAATCTGGGAAAATTCAAGCCGTCGTCCGAGAACCGCCGCATCCTCCGCAAGGGGGCGGGCATCGAGGTCAAGCTGGTGCCGCGCGATAAGTTTGATTTCACGGCGGAGCGGCGGACGTTTTTCAAAACTTACGCGGACATCAAGTTCGGCAAGGATGTGATGAGTTACGAACGGCTGGACGCGCTATTCGCCTCGCCCATCATCTCGCATCTGCTGGTGTTTACGGACGCGGCGACGGGCAAGGAAGTCGGGGTGGCGACGCTCTACCTCGAAGGCAAGTCGCTGGCGTTTTACTACTATGCGTTCTACGACCTGAATTATTACGCGCGCAATCTCGGCATGTTCATGATGACCACGGCGGTGGCCTTGTTCGCCGAGCACGGCAAAAAACATCTTTACCTCGGCACGTGTTATTCCGACAGCGCACTTTATAAAACGCAGTTTGCGGGCGCAGAGTTTTTCAACGGCTTCCGCTGGTCGGGAAATCTCAAGGAGCTGAAATTCATGCTGAACCGCGATAAAAAAGAACTGCGCCAGCATCTGCTGGAAACCGAGGAATACCGCGAGCTTTTCCATCAGGGGAAAATGGAGAAGTTGACTGCCAGCGGCGGCTTCAGCATCAAACTGACGGGCGCTTGATTTCAGCGGCGAGCATCGGTTGGCCATTGGTCGCGGCCTCATATTTTTGCGCCATCCAAAAACCGGCCAACGCCATCATCGCGCCAGCCAGCAAGTCCACAAAGTAGTGAAAACGCAGAAACATCGTGGACCACCAGAGCACGAGGCAGGGCAGCAGATAGATCCAGAACCGCCGACGTCCATGTTGCCAGTCGAATAGTAGCAAATAGAGCGACGCCGCGAGGTGCACGCTTGGGAAAACGTCCACGGCATTGCTGCCGTCGTTCACCGGCTTGAGCACCCAATCCAGCAGCAGCGGCCCGTGCAACGGGGTTTGAAACGTCATCCAGCGCCATGGCCCGCCCGCCGGCATCACGGTGTAGCTCATGAACGCGAGCCCATACATGGTGAACAGGCCTACGATACACTTGCGAAACAGCCGGAGATGCTTGACACAATAGACTGCCGGTCCGCCGACAAGGTAATAAAAGAAAAACAGGTAGCCCGCCATCGCGATGTCTTCCAACCACGGACGCAGCCATGATTCCCAAGCCACGGCGGGCGTTTCACCGATCAAGGCCCGGTCCCAACCTAATAATAAAGCATCCACCTTCCCGTTACCCAGCAGCGGCACGGCCACGCCCATCGCGTAAAATGAAACACCCATGACCGACGGATACGTCAGCAGCCGCACCCGCCAGCCCCACGGCGTGGGTTTGGCTTCGGCCCAGAAAAAAACCGTGATGCACGCCAGCACGCAGCCAAAGAAGAGAAACGCCCACGGCCGCGCGGCGCCGCCGTGAACAAAGAGCCGCAGTCCGGTGATCAGCAGATACGCGCCGAAAATCCATTCATGCGGCAGCACTGCGCGCAGTTTTGCGCGCCAGCCATGGTGATCTGCCAAACGATTCATCATCGAAATTAAAGCGGAAAGTCTAGCGACAAGGGGTTTTCCTCACAAGCTGGCAGGTGGCAGCGTTCAAAACGCCGCCGGCAAATCCAGGGGCGTTTCCGCAACCGGGATCGGTTCCAGGGGCATCGGGTGGTCGTGACTCAAAAACTCCTCGCATACGCGCCAGAAATCCGCCGTCGTCGCCACGCGGCGGATGTCGTGGAGAAATTTCCCATCAATGCCTTCGCCGATGAAATTCGTGAACTTCTTCATGCGCTGCACCTGCGCCGACTCGCGCACGCCGGGGGTGATCTCGTTGTCCCACAGCTCGTGTACGTAGGCGAGCAAGTCGCGACCCGTCGGCAATATTACTTTTTTCCCGCGCAATTCCGCCCGGATCTGGTCGAACAACCACGGATTGCGGATCGCGCCGCGCCCGATCATCAGGCCGCGCACGCCGGTTTCTGCAAGCAGCGCTTTCGCTTGCGTCGCGCTGAAAACATTGCCGTTAGCCAGCACGGGACATTTCAATTCGCGCGCCGCCTGCGCAATCAAATCGTAGCGCACGCCGGGCCGATACATTTGCGTCACGGTGCGCGCATGAACGGTGAGCAAATCAATCGGATGCTTGGCGAACAGCGCCAGCAATGCCTCGAATTCGGCGGGCGATTCGAAGCCGATGCGCGTTTTCACCGTGAACGGAATTGTCACCGCCTCGCGCAAGGCGCCGAGAATAGCGTCGATTTTTTGCGGCTCGCGCAGCAATCCGCCGCCGGCGCATTTGCGATAGACGATGGGCGCGGGGCAGCCAAGGTTTAAGTCGATCGCGGCGACTGGAAATTGTTGCAACAGCTTGGCGTTGCGGACCAGCGCGGGAATGTCGTTGCCGATGAGCTGCGCGATGACCGGCTTGCCGGTGGGGTTTTTGGTGATGGAATCGAGAATCCATTTCTCCGGTCGCGAATCGCCGTGAACGCGGAAATATTCCGTCCAGTAAACCTCCGGCCCGCCGTAGCGATCAATGACCCGCATGAATTCCAGCGTCGTCACATCCTGCATCGGCGCGAGCGCGGTGAGCGGCGCGGTGCCGCGCAGCAGGGCGGAGAATGTTGCGGACGGAGTCACTCGCCGATGATCTTTATGAGCACGCGTTTGCGGCGATTGCCGTCGAATTCACCGTAGAAAATCTGTTCCCACGGCCCGAAGTCCAGTTTCCCCATGGTGATGGCGACGACAACCTCGCGGCCCATGATCTGGCGTTTCATGTGCGCATCGGCGTTGTCTTCGCCGGTGCGATTGTGATGGTATTGCGACACGGGCGAGTGGGGCGCGAGCTTTTCCAGCCAGACCTCGTAATCGTGCAGCAGCCCATCCTCGGCGTCGTTGATGAAAACGCTGGCAGTGATGTGCATGGCGTTCACCAGGCAAAGTCCATCCTGAACGCCGCTCTTGCGAACAAGTTCAGCCACTGTGTCCGTGATGTTCACAAAACCGCGCCGACCCGGCACTTCAAACCAAAGCTGTTCGGTGAGCGATTTCATGGCGGCCCATTACATCTGCTCGACGACTTCGATGCCGAGCGTTTCCAAACCTTGCTTCAAAACGCGCGCGGTCAAATCGCACAACGCGAGACGGGAATTGCGCGTGGCTGCGTCATCGGCTTTGAGCACCGGGCAGTTTTCGTAGAACGAGGTGAACTTGCCCGCCAGTTCAAAGAGATAATTGCAGAGATAATTCGGCCGCAGTTCGTCGGCGACGGCTTCGAGAGTAATGCCGAAGTTAAGCAGATGCCTGCCCAGTGCGAGTTCTTCCGGCGCGGCTAAGTTGATTTCTGCATTCTGCCTTCTTCCTTCTGCCTTTCGGAAGATGCTCTGGATCCGGGCATACGCATAAACTAAATACGGCGCGGTGTTGCCCTGCAGCGCGAGCATCTTGTCCCAGCTGAAAATGTAATCACTCTGCCGGTTTGGCAGCAGGTCGGCGTATTTCACCGCGCCAAGGCCGATGACACGGGCGATTTCCTTGCGCTGTGCTTCGGGCAGTTCCGCGCTCTTTTCGGAAACGATCTTGAAAGCGCGCTCTTCTGCCTCGTCGAGCAAGTCGCCAAGCTTTACGGTGTCGCCGCTGCGCGTCTTGAAGGGCTTGCCGTCCTCGCCCATGATTTTGCCGAAGCCGACGTGGATGAGTTTCGTGGTTTTCGCTGCTTCGGATTTCCACCGAGCGAACGTGAGGAATAATTTTTTGAAATGGCCGGATTGCCGGTCGTCCACGACATAAATAATTTCCGCCGGCGACCAAGTCTTGAGGCGATAATCAATCGTTGCCAGATCGGTGGTCATGTAATTGAACCCGCCGTCGCTTTTGCGCACGAGTGCGGGATCGGCCACCCATTCGCCGTCACGGTTGACGAGGAACGGATCTTCCTTGGGCGGCAGCGAGCCGTCGCTGAAGACGCCGACGGCGCCTTCGCTCTCGCGGGCGATGCCGCGGGTGAGCAGGTCGGCCACGACTTCGCCGAGCCATGGATTGTAAAAACTTTCGCCGAGCGCAAAATCAAACTTAACGCCCAGCCGGCCGTAGATCGTGTCGAACTGCTTTTGTGACAGCGCGATCATCTCTTTCCAGATGGCGACGTTTTCCGTATCGCCGGCTTGGAGTTTTACCAGCTCGGACTTGGCTTCTTCGAGGCGCGCGGGATTCGCGTCGCACTCGGCGTTGATGACCTTGTAGAGCCGTTCCAGTTCGGCGATGGCGTCGCGTTCAAGGTCGGCGCGATTCAGGATTTGTTTCCAGCCGAGCAGCAGCTTGCCAAATTGCGTGCCCCAGTCGCCGATGTGGTTATCGCTGATGACGCGATGGCCGAGCAGCCGCAGCGAACGCTGGAGCGCGTCGCCGATGCCGGTGGAGCGGATGTGGCCGACATGCATCGGCTTGGCGACGTTCGGCGAACTGAAATCCAGGACGATGGTTTTCGGTTGTGCGGCCTTGGCAAAAAACAAATGCTCGCCGCGCGCGGCGGCTGCGAGCGTTTGGCCGAGCAGAGAATTTTTCAGCCGGAAATTCAGGAAGCCGGCGCCGGCGATCTCCACTTTTTCGCAAACGGCGGAGACATCGAGTTTCGCCAGCACATCCGTCGCGAGCTGGCGCGGATTCAGTTTGCGCTGCTTGGCGAGCGACATGAGCGCGTTGCTCTGGTAATCGCCAAACTTCGGATCGCAGGGGCGGACTAAAACGGCGGAGACATCGGCATCCGGCAGCACGGCACGCACGGCGGCTTGCAGGGACGATTCAATTTTTTTATGAGGCAACACGAAGAAATTTTAGCCACAGACGGGCACAGATGAAACACAGATTTTTCTGTGCAGAAAGGTAGCCGCGCAAATTCACCGGCAAGCTGCCTGCAGCGACTTACTTTTTCCCGTGTTCTTTGATGACGGCAATCATCGCGTCGGCCGTGGGGGATTTTTCGAGGGCTTCGCGGAAATCAGCTTTGTGCAAAAGTTTGGCGATGTTGGCGAGCGTGTGGAGATGTTTCTGAAACTGACCTTGGGGAACGAGAAAAAGCATAACGAGCTTCACCGGCTGATTGTCGAGGGCGTCGAAGTTGACGCCTTTGGGAGATCGGCCGAGGGCTCCGACGACTTCGTAGATCAAATCCGTGGAAGCGTGCGGGATGCCGATGCCGAAGCCGATGCCGGTGGACATGGAGGTTTCGCGCTTCTTGACGGCGGCGGTGACGGCATCGCGGTCGCCGGGCTGGATCTTGCCAGTGGCCACCAGGTTGCCAATCAATTCGTCAATGGCTTCCCAGCGGTTCGTTGCTTTGAGTTCGGGCACGATCTGTTCGCGTCCCAAGATGTCGGCTAAATCCATAACTGCCGTGAGGATGAATCCAAAGGCGGTCTCATTTCAAGACAGAATTACTAACAAATTTTGTCGGCTTCAAATCACGTGTTGCAGCCAATGCAGGATTTTGCCGGTGCATTCCAGCCACCAGCCAGCCGAATTCAGCATGCCCACCCGCGCCGTCAGCAAGGGAATGCCAAATAAGAGCACGCAAACATTGCCGAGAAAAATCACCACGGCCGAAAATAAATAGCCCTGGCCCGTGATGTCCGACTGCCGCGTCTGCAAAACGTGGAACGTCAAAGAAACGTGAAATGCGTATGCCGCCCCGACCAGCAGGTGAAACCAGATGAGATAGCTGTGCCAGTTCCAGAGCAGGTTTCCCAGCGCAAAGATGGCGATGACGAGGACTGCGTAGACCGGAAAGAAATACGGCGCGAGCGCGATGAGAAAATTTGTTTTCGAGATCAGGACATGGCCGCCGGACGAGCGGACCTTCATCTTTTTCACCCGCCCGCCAAACAGCCACGTCCACAGCGCGTGCGTGAATTCATGACCGAAGACGTAAATCCACATCGGTTTGGGCAGAATAAAGAAAATCACAATCCAGCACGCCGCTCCCGCGAGTATGGGAATCCACGTCATGTCCGCACTGCCGCACGCGTGCAGCACTTTCAATAAAGCCATCGCCGCGCCGCCGCAAACCGGCAGCAGCAGGATGGCGATGATAAGTTTTAACCACTTCGGCACGCACGAAGTTTGCAAAAATGTTTGAAACTTGAAACCTGAAACTTGAAACTGGGGCGATGACACAAGATCAAGTTCTCCAGATTTTTCGCGACAGCGGCGCGCTGCTCGAAGGCCATTTTGTCCTGCGCAGCGGTTTGCACAGTCGCCAGTTTTTCCAATGCGCCCTCGCGCTCCAGCAGATGCCCGCCGTCGAGAAGCTCGGCGCGGCGCTCGCGGCCAAACTAAAACCGTTCGGGGCAATCACCGTCGTCGCGCCGGCGATGGGCGGACTCGTCATCGGCCAGGAAGTTGCTCGACAGCTCGGCGTGCGGTTCATCTTCGTTGAAAAAGAGGAAGGCAAACTCGTTCTTCGGCGCGGCTTTAAAATCGCGCCGGGTGAAAAGATTCTAGTGGTGGAAGACGTCGTGACCAAAGGCGGGCGCGTGCAGGAGACGATGGACATCGTCCGCGCCAACGGCGGCGCGGTGGTCGGCGTGGCCATGGTGGTGGATCGTTCCAACGGCGCGGTGAACCTCGGCGTGCCGACCGTCAGCCTCATCGCACTGCAAGTCGAGACGTTTGACCCGAATAATCTTCCGCCTGACCTTGCAAAAATCCCAGCCGCAAAACCGGGAAGCAAATAATTTTGCCACCGAGGCACAGAGTCCACCGAGAATTGGTGGGACGACAGCCCTCGCAAGCCGCTTGTTGAACCAGCTTTTACCCTTCGCCCCGGCACGCAAGTAACCTCGCCCCACCAGCCACCACTGCGCCACGCAACCTGAGTCATGCAGCGATCAGCTGTGCCAAAATGCGCTTTTGGCACAACTTTCCCATCGCCGAGCAATAAGGCAATAGCCGGATTCGTCCTTTGTTTCCAATGACTCCATGACTTTTTCCGCGTTTGGCACAGTTCGGCACCCTTATTGCACTGAAGGACGGAGCAGTTAAACGGTAAACCAATTTTACAGACACAATTTTATGGCAAAAGTATTAGGCATTGATTTAGGCACCACGAACTCCTGCATGGCGGTCATGGACGCCGGCGAGCCGCTCGTGCTCGAAAATTCCGAAGGCAAACGCACGACGCCGTCCGTTGTGGCGTTCACCAAGAGCGGCGAACGCGTTGTCGGCGACGCCGCCAAGCGCCAGGCCGTCACCAATTCCCGCAACACGATTTATTCCATCAAACGCTTCATGGGCCGCAAGTTCGATGAGGTCGGTGAAGAGATCAAGCGCATGCCTTACAAAGTGGTGAAGGCGTCCAATGGCGATTGCGCCGTGGAAGTTGAAGTTGAAGGCAAGCCAAAGCAGTTCTCGCCGCAGGAAATTTCCGCGATGATTCTCGCCAAGCTCAAAGCCGACGCCGAAACGCGCCTGGGCGAAAAGATCACGCAGGCCGTCATCACGGTGCCCGCGTATTTCAACGACTCACAGCGCCAGGCCACGAAGGACGCCGGCCGCATCGCCGGTCTAGAAGTGCTCCGCATCATCAACGAGCCGACCGCCGCGTCGCTCGCTTACGGCCTCGACAAGAAGAAGGACGAGAAGATCGCCGTGTATGACTTGGGCGGCGGCACGTTCGATATTTCCGTGCTCGAAATCGGCGACGGCGTGTTTGAAGTGAAGGCCACCAACGGCGACACACACCTCGGCGGTGACGACTGGGACAATACTTTGATGGATTGGATTCTGGACGAATTCAAAAAAGAATCCGGCATGGACCTCCGCAAGCAGCCCGACGCGCTCCAGCGCATCAAGGAAGAAGCCGAGAAGGCCAAGATCGCCCTCTCCAGCGCGACGACCTACGACATCAATTTGCCGTTCATCACGGCGGATGCGACCGGGCCGAAGCACATCCAGAAAAATCTCACGCGGGCCAGGATGGAACAGCTTACGGACAGCCTGTTCGAGCGCACCATCAAGCCCGTCA
This sequence comes from uncultured Verrucomicrobia subdivision 3 bacterium, assembly GCA_903921455.1. The sequence goes on from CAIXPZ010000248.1 coordinate 20,463, forward strand.
CCGCCTGTCTCAAGGACGCGGGCATCGAAGCCAGCAAGATTGACGAACTCGTGCT
>CAIXPZ010000249.1 GCA_903921455.1 uncultured Verrucomicrobia subdivision 3 bacterium
CTCAAACGTGATGTTCTCCGGCCCGCCCCGGCGGGGATCAAAATTCACCTGCCAGGCACCATCGTCCAGATTCACGGCCAATTTCATCGCCGGAAAATTTTGTGCGGCGGTTTTTGCTGGCACCGCCGATTTGCGGAATAATATAAAATAGGACTGCCCAGGCTCGAAGCGCAGCGGAATCTCCGTGCGGCCGTTGGTCTCCGAAAATTGCGGTAGCCGGCGCGTTTTGCCGGTGAGCGGATCAAACAGTTCCGGCTGTTTATCCGCCACCCGGAACGCGCCGTTGGCCTCCACCACTTTTGCTTCGCGATTAGCGACGAAATAAATATCTGCCTCCCCCTCGCGCCGGTGTGTGAAGCGAACCGGTCCGGTTGATGAGAAATCCGGCGGCAGGTTCTTTTCTGCGAGCACGTGCGTCACCGCCGCGTAATCACCGTATTGTTCGCCGGGCTGCACGTTCGTCTCCTGCCAAAGCACCCGACCCTGGCCGAAGCCGTGCGCGAAAACTTTTTTGCCATCAACGTCGCCCCAGAGTTCCCGCGTCAGTTGTTTCACTTGTGCATCGCACTGCGGATAATTTTCCAGGCTCGGAGATTTAACCGGCGGCGGGCCGAACACGGTGGCCCCTGCCTTGATGAGCGACTTGATTTTGCGCAGCAGCTTGGGCGTCATCGTCTGACGTTCGGGCAGAACCAGGATTTGATACGTCGTGCCGCCGGGGAAAACGAGTTTTCCATCCTTCACCGTGGCGTGTTCCAGCAGGGTTTCCGGTGCGCATCCGTCGAAGTTGTAGCCGCCGTGGTCCGGCGGATTGCCCGCCGTGGCCGAACCCGGCGGCCGAAACACCTGCGGCGCGCCCTCGGCGGCCAGGAAACACACGTCCGCCACCGTCGCGCCGCGTTGCAGCAGCATCTGGCAGCGGGAAAGATAATCGTGATACGCCCGGACCATGTCCCACCACGTTTGCGTGCGATCCCAGTGGACGCCATATGAGCCCATCGTCATGCCCGGCCAGCGATTCGTCCACGGCTGCGCCTGGAAACGGTGAAAATCAAAACGGTTCACCCCCGCGCAGTAGGCCCAGTCGCCCAAAGGCTTCAATGCCGCGGGATCGGCTTTCCAATCCTCGCCCGGCTCCGCGGTGAACGCTTCCGCCGCCACCACGGGATGACCACCGGTGTGCGCCAGCGAAGCCGCCTCGATGACGCTGTAAAAAGTGTTAAATCCCAGATACCAAAACTCGCATTGCGGGACGTCGGCCACGCGGCCCATCGTCAAGTCGCCGCAGGGATTCAAATCGTAAGGTTCGAGGGAAAGCGTGAGCCCGTTTTTGTGAGCGAGTTCGGCGAGATGGCCGACGTGATTCTCCACCACGAGTTCCTGCGCGGTCTGCCGCACATCCCACAGAAACCGCTCGGACACTTCCGCGCTGTCTACCATCTGACCGGTGAACGCGGGTAGATATTTTAACGGGTCGTAGCCGCGCCGCTTTTTGAATTCCGCGCGGTAGTCCGGCGACCAGTTTTGCGAACTCATTTCCCAACTGTCGAAATGCAGCATCGTCAGCCCGCTCTTCCGGTTGGTGTGCGGGCCGATTTTGTCGAGTAGCTTTTGGACGTAAGCCGCGAAATGCGCATCCAGTGCCGCGCGATCGAACTTATCGGTCTCGAAACCGAGGCCCGGCTTTGGCGCGGGTCGCGTCGTCTGGCCGGTCAACGTGCGGCCCAGCCGCAGGATCGTCCAATTGCCCGGCGGCACGTCCCAAACCAGTGGTCCGTCCGCCGGCATTTTTGAGGTCAGCTCGATTATCTTGCCCGGGTCCACGCAGGCATCTGCCCGCAGAGCCGGAAATTCCGCGGGTGCGGGTAGAAACGGTTTGACGCCCGGCTTCGAGGAATACGGCTCGCGATAATACAGGGCTTTTTCATCCACCCCGGCAATCCGGTTGGTGCCCGCCGGCGTGGGAAACGCCAGCACCGCGACATCGCGGTAAAATCCTCGCCACGATTTTTTTAGTTCCGGCGTCAACGTGCCTTCGCCGAAATAGGGTTTGCGCGGCGACGGTTGTGTCAGGAACGCGGAAAACTTCGCCGGGCCGGTCACGTTGGTTTCGCTGGCGACGAGGTGCTGCATGGTTTGCTCCGGCTGAAGCCACGGTCCGCCCGTGCCGCACCAGCCCGGCCCGGAGCCGAGCGCAATCTGAATCCCCAACCGGTCCGCCTCCCGCACCGCGTCACTGACTAATTCTAGCCATTGCGAACTCATGAAATCCACCGGCCCGCGCGGGATGCCGATGTTCACCTCCAGAAAAATCGCGCCGCCGATGCCGGCCTTTTTCATGGCCTCCAAATCCGCCGTCATCCCCTCGCGCGTCAGGTTGCCGTCCATGAAATACCAGTAGACCCACGGCCGCGATGAATCGGGCGGATTGAGGAAATCGTTTGCCAGCGGGTCAGCTAGCGCAGCCGCGGCCATGTGCGTCAAACCCAGCAGGCCGCAGCTAACCATCCAATGCTTTATGAAGGTTAATTTCATGGAAAGATTTTTAGCATCGGGCGCCCGCCCTTGGCAATCAAGCGCAATATTCATTGGCTTGGCAATATTCTTTGCGGCTTTGTTCCTGGGCGATTTTGCGTTAACTTTTTTCCGTGCGTTCCCCGCGCTCCATCGCCCAAGAGATTGTCGCCCGCCTGCAACACGCGGGCCACGCCGCCTTCTGGGTGGGCGGCTGCGTGCGCGATTGTCTCCTCGGCCGCGCGCCGCAGGATTTTGACATCGCCACGGACGCCCGGTCGGAGCAGGTGGAGGCGCTGTTCCCGCAGACCATCCCCGTCGGCCGGAAATTCGGCGTGGTCATCGTCGTCGCGGCCGGGCAGCAATTCCAGGTGGCCACCTTCCGCGCCGAGGCGGATTACCAGGATGGCCGCCGGCCGGCGACGGTCGAGTTCGCCCACGCGGAGGCTGATGCCGTGCGCCGCGATTTCACGGTGAATGGGCTCTTCTACGATCCGCTCACGGAAACCCTCCACGACTGGGTCGGCGGCGAACCGGATTTGCGCGCGCGGCTCATCCGCACCATCGGCCGGCCGGAGGCGCGGTTCGGCGAGGACCATCTGCGGCTGCTGCGGGCGGTGCGCTTCGCGGCGCAGCTGGGGTTTGCGATCGAGCCGGGGACGTTCGCCGCCGTGCAGGCGCTCGCGCCGAAGATTAAATTGATCAGCGCCGAGCGCGTGCGGGATGAGCTGGTGAAATTGTTCGCGCCGCCGTCGGGTGGAGCGCCCGCCCTCACTCCGGCCCTCTCCCCCGGGGAGCGGGGGACCGTGAAGGATGTCGTCGCCAATCGGGTGCTTCCGGATTCTGCCCAGTGTGGGATCGATCATCTCCCTCTCCCGGGGGAGAGGGTTGGGGTGAGGGTGGACCAGCTCATATTTTATTCCTCCGCCGCGCGCGGCCTGGTGCTGCTGCGGGACAGCGGTTTGCTGGAACACATTTTGCCGGAACTCGCGGCGACGGTGGCTTGCGCGCAGTCGCCGGAGCATCATCCCGAGGGCAGCGTGTTCAATCACCTTTGCCTGATGCTCGAAAAAATGCCGGCGGGCGCGGACCCGGCGCTGCCCTGGGCGGTGTTGCTGCACGACATCGCCAAGCCGGTGACGGCCGCGCGTGACGCGGCGACGGGCAAGATCCATTTCTACGGCCACGAGCAGGTGGGCGCGGACATGGCGGAGCAGATCCTGGCGCGGCTGAAATTTTCCAACCAGCAGATCGCGGAGATCGTGGCGTGCGTGCGGCATCATATGCAGTTCAAGGACGTGCTGCAGATGCGCAAGGCGACGCTGCGGCGGCTGCTTTTGCGCGCGACATTTCCGCTGGAGCTGGAGTTGCACCGGCTGGACTGCCTCGGCTCCGCCGGCAACCTGGAGCATTATGATTTTCTCGTGGCGCAGGCGGAGGCCTTGAAAGCGCAGCCGCAGCTCCATCCGCCGCTGCTGACGGGGAATGATCTGATCGCCCTGGGCGTGCCGCCGGGCAAGGCGCTCGGCGCGTTGCTGGCGGAAATCCGCGAGCGGCAGCTGGCGGATGAATTGAAAACGCCCGACGCGGCGCGGGCCTGGGTGCGGCAACAAATCCCGGCGCATGGCTGACGAACCGCTCGAGCTCCTGATCGACGGCGTGCTGGACCTGCACACCTTCCTGCCGCGCGACGTGAAGGCTTTGGTGCCGGATTATCTCGCGGAGTGTCAGGCGCGGGGGATTTTATCCGTGCGCATCATTCACGGCAAAGGGTTGGGCCATTTGCGCCGGAACGTCCACGCGCTGCTGGAGAAACATCCGGCGGTGGTTGGCTTCACGCTGGACCATCCGCAGTTCGGCGGCTGGGGCGCGACGCTGGTGCGGTTGCGTCCTGGGTCGGGTTAATACTTCAGCGGCGCGAAATCAATCGAGCGGATCTCGATCTCGCCGCCTTCACTCTGGATGCCGATGTAGCCGGCGTTGAGCGTGCATCCGGTCACTTCGTTCACGAACTTGCTGTTCATGAAGGACTCCACCTTGCCGTGGATGCAGATGGTTTCGGACTTGTTCCATTCGCCGACGGCGACTTCCACCGGATCGCCTTGGAGCGGCACCGGCGTGTTCTTGTCCTTGCCCTTGTGCTCCTTCGCCTCCGCCCCTTCCATCAGGAAGATGTCGCCCTGATGATTGTGGCGGCCCTGTACCTGCACGCACTGCGGCCAGATTTTGTCGGGCGGCTGGATGTGGACGAGGATGCCGGTGTTGTCGGCCTTGGGCGTGACCTTGACGAAGCGCCAGATGACGGTGAGGAAATAATTGCTGTAAACCTGCGTGGTGCGGATATAGCCGGTGGGGGCGCCGGTGCAGTGGAGGATGCCGTTCGTGACGCTCCAGGTCTGGCGCGGGTCGGTGTTGGTCTTCGTGACGAAGGTCCAGCCGGTGAAATCTTTCTGGTTGAACAGCGCTACGGACATCTCGTGCGGCGGGTAGGGCCGATCGTTGTCCTGGGCGAGGAGCCCGTTTGCCGTCAGCAGGAGCAGGGCCGCGAAGAGTTTCATGCGGCGAGAATTGTCCGGCGCCGTCCGCAAGTCAAGCGCGTGGCGCGAGCAGTTTTTCCACGCGCGCCAGCACCAGCGCGGGCGGCAGCGCGCGGAGACACTCGTCGGTGGGCTCGCTGGCGCAGCGCGCCGAGAGGCAGGGCGAGCAGGGGAGGTCGAGGCGCAAAACATTTCCGAGCTGGCCGTAGGGGCCGGTGCGCTCTGGCGCCGTCGGGCCGAACAGCGCGACGAGCGGCTTGCCCAGCGCGGCGGCCACGTGCATCGGGCCGGTGTCGTTCGTGACCAGCAGATCGCAGCGGCGCACCCACTCGATCATCTCGGGCAGTGACGTCGCGCCGCAGAGATTTACGCAGCGGTCGGGCGCGGCGGCGGCGATTAACTCGCCGAGCGGCTGGTCGCCCTTGTCGCCCAGGACGGCGAAGCGCGCGGCGGGATATTTTCCGGCGAGCGCGCGCACGAGCTCGGCAAATGATGTGGCGGGCCAGCGTTTGTTTTTCCAGCGCGCCCCGGGCTGCAGCGCGATCCACGGCGCGCCGTCGGCTGGCCACTTGCGCATCACTTCGGCGGAAATTTCTTTGCGCTCCGGCAGCCAGACAAAATTCTTGTGCACGGGCACGCCGAGCGGCGGCAGGATGGCCAGATACCAGTCCACGGCGTGCGTGTGGAAATTGTTGCGCGGCACGGCGAGGTCGTAGAAGCCGCGGGCGCCTTCGCGGACTTCGTCGAGGCCCGCGAGGAATTTTCCGCGCGCGAGCCACGCGAATACGGCGCTGCGCAGAAGGCATTGCAGGTCGATGACGAGGTCGAAGTGCTGCGCGCGGAGCCAGCGGATGCTGCGGACCATCTCGGGCCAGTGCCGCGGCTTGCCCCAGCGTTTGCGCTCGAAGCGGACGATGCCGGCGAGGTCCGGATCGCCGGCGATGAGCGGCGCCAGGCCGGCATCAATCCACCAGAAAATTTCCGCTTGGGGATGATGCCGCTTCAGCAAACGCAGCACCGGCAAAGCATGGATGACGTCGCCGAGGGAGCTGGGTTTGAGAATTAATATTTTCAATCGGTTTCAGCCACAGATGGGCACAGATGAAACACAGATTGGAAAATCAGAGGATTCGCAGACTAAAGCCATCTGTGAAAAATTCTAGGTGAATCTGTGGCCAGAAATAATTACCTTCCATACGCCAGCCGCTCGGCGAGGCGTTCCGGGAGTCCGGCTTCGCGAATTTTTCTTTGGGCCGTCTCGATGTCGTAGTCGAGGCGGCGGAGTTCAATCGTGCTGGCGTCCATGTCGTAGAGGACGTAGGCGCACTTGGGATTGTTGTCGCGCGGCTGGCCGACGGCGCCGACGTTGATGAAATATTTCTTCGACGGATCCACCTTGAACTTCGAGTAGGTGCCGCCGCGCACGACGGTGTCGCGCATGAACGCGACGGGCACGTGCGTGTGGCCGAAGAAGCACATCTGCGTGTTCTGATACGGAAAACTGGCGGCGGCGGCGAGCTTGTCAAAGACATAGCCCCAGCGGTCCGGCGCGTCGAGCGTGGCGTGAACCATGGTGAAGTTCGCCGCCATGCGGGAGTATTTCAAATCTGCCAGCCATTTTTTTTCCTCGTCGTCGAGCTGGTTGCGCGTCCAGTGCACGGCGTCGGCGGCGTGGGGGTTGAAACCTTCGAGGTGATCGTTGCTGGAACAGTATTCGTCGTGGTTGCCCTTGACGACGGGGATGTTCATGTCGCGGACGATCTTGAGGCATTCCTTGGGGTTGGCGTTGTAGCCGACGACGTCGCCGAGGCAGACGACGTGGGTGGCGTTCTGGGCACGAATGTCCTCCAGCACCACCTGGAAAGCTTCCAGGTTGCCGTGGATGTCAGCGATGATGGCGTATTTCATTTCCTAGCGAACTATCTCAAATCCCCGAAATTCATTTTTCGCGTCCGCCCAAGTTACCTGCTCGTCCCGGATAAATCCAGCAAGACCTGCATCATGCAGCGCGGCGCGAAAAGCGTCGAGTTCCGGGCGGCTGCCCTCGGCGATGAGTTCGACGCGGCCGTCGGGCAGGTTGCGGATGACGCCGGTGATTTCAAAACCGGCGGCGACGGTCTTGGCGGTGTAGCGAAAGCCGACGCCCTGCACGCGGCCGGAAAAAAAGACCGTCATTTGACGGCGGGCGGAGTTTTGAACCGGCTGCGGCATGACGGGATGAAGCCAAAGGCGCGCGCCGGATGCAATGTTTTTTGACGCTGCGTGCAAAGATTTTTCTTTTTGGTTTGACCGGCTGCCGGATTTGCCGTAATCACAACGCGCTGCCATACATATAATTTGTTCCCGGACATTTTTGCGTGGCGCGTTGTGTAATTAAATGCTGAACACCAAGTCATTTTTGACGGTTGATTTCGGAGCCGGCAGCCTCAAGCTGGCCGAGTTTGCCATCAATGAGTCGGGCGGTTTGCGACTGATCAACTTTGCCATCAAGCCGCTTGGGCTGGAGGGTTCGCAGGAGACTGCCCGCGAAAAACTCATCTTGCAGGCGCTGCAGGAAGTGATCGCCGAAAAAGGGCTCAAGGCCAAAAGCGTCAATGTTTGCGCGCCGGGCTTTCATGTTTTCTCCAAGTTCGTCAAACTGCCGCCGGTGGACGCGGCCAAGGTCGGCCAGATCATCCAATACGAGGCGCAACAGAACGTGCCGTTCCCGTTGAGCGAGGTTGTGTGGGATTACCAGATCCTCGGCTCCGCTGCGAGCGGCGAACTGGAAGTGCTCCTCGTCGCGATCAAGTCGGACATCGTCGAAGGCTTGTTTCGCGTGGCGGATCAGGCCAAGTTGCAATTGCAATTGTGCGACGCTTCGCCCGCCGCCCTCTGCAATGCGTTTCGCTATAATTATCCTGACTTGGAAGACTGCACCATGCTGCTCGATATCGGGGCTAAGACGAGCAACCTGCTGTTCTTCGAAAAGGGGAAGGTTTTCTCCCGCAGCATCAATCTGGGCGCGAATACCATCACGCAGGATTTTGCCAATGAGGCGAAATTGAAGTTTGACGACGCCGAAAAGATCAAGATTGCCGAGGGTTTTGTGAGTCTCGGCGGTGCTTACGAGGAGCCGGATAATCCCCATCAGGCGGCCATTTCCAAGATTGCCCGCCAGTTCATGACCAAGTTGCACATCCAGGTCAATCAGACCATGCAGTTTTATCGTGGTCAGCAGGGTGGCACGGCTCCGCAGCGTTTGTTCCTGTCCGGCGGTGCGTCCATTATGCCTTACACGGCGCAGTTCTTTGCCGAAAAATTGAACGTGCCGGTGGAGTATTTCAACCCGTTCCGCAACGTGCAGATTGATCCGGCGGTCAATCTGGAGGAACTCTCTCGCGTCGCTCATGGCTTGGGCGAAGTGGTCGGTCTGGGGCTGCGCAATCTGGCGACGTGTCCGGTGGAAATGAATTTGATGCCGGACAGCACCTTGCGCTGGCAATCCTTTAACCAGAAGAAGCCTTACTTTATTGCCACGGTCATCAGTTTGGTGCTGGTGGCGTTCGGCGTCGGCTTCTTGTTCCAGAAGCTGGCGGTGAACAAAGATGCCGAAATTGAACGGTTGACGCCCAAGGTTGCCGAGTTGAGCGCGAAGACGGACAAATTTAATTCGTCCTATAAAAAACTCCAAAAGACCCAGACTGAAGCTGGTCAAATCACGACGTGGTTGCAGCAGCGTTATTATTGGGGTGATTTTCTGGGGGAAATGCGTCGGGCGCTCATCCGCGCGGAAGGGGATATCCAGAAAAAATTGTCCGCCCAAAAATCCGGCGTGGATGTGGGGGTTTGGATCGAACAGATGACGTCGCGGGCCAACCTGGGTGCCTCTTCCGGTGCTAATCCGGCGGCCCCAATGCCCGGCGCGGGTCTGCCGCCGGGCATGGGTATGCCCCCTGGTATGGGGGGGTTGCCTGGCGAATTTCCCGGGGGTCGTCCTCCCGGGTTTGGCGGCGAGCTGATGCCTGGAGGCAATCCCAATCCGCCGCCGCCGGGTGCGGACGCAGGTCAGCCCGGTGCCGCTGGCAGCACCAACAATGTGATCACCCTCGTCTGTCGTGCGGTGGATTTGACCAAGACCAGCGGCGATGCCTCGGCCAACACCGAAATCGCCTATGCGGTTGAGAACGAGATCAAGGGTTCACCGCTGGTGGATCCCAAGGCGACCCAGTTGACCGGCCAGATTACCCCGGATGAGGCCAATGGCACTTTTACGTTCACCGTGAACGTGACGCTGCTCAACCCGTTGAATTTTTAATATGGGCTGGATCAAGCGAAATCTTTTGTTTGTGATTAGCGGTGCCGTGGCCTTGGGGCTGCTCGGCGCCGGCGGCTTCTATATTTACAAGGACTGGACCCGTAATTCCGATGCGGCCGGCAAGCTCGACGAAATTTACGCCACGTTGAATAATCTTCAGCAGCAGAAACCGGCGCCGGGTAACGACAAGATTGACAATACCCGGATCGCCCGAGAGCAGCACCAGCAGTTGCGCGCTTGGGTTCAGTCTGCCGGAAAATTTTTCCAGCCCATCCCGGCCATTCCCGCCGGCGCGGTCACCAGCGAGGCTTTTGCCGGGGCGCTGCGTCGCACGGTGGATACCCTGCAGCATGAGGCGGAAAATGCCAGTGTCACGCTGCCGCCCAAATATGACTTTTCCTTTTCTGCCCAGCGTCCGCTGGTGAAATTTGCCGCGGGTAGCCTGGAGCCGTTGGCGATTCAGCTTGGCGAGGTCAAGGCCATTGCGGAAACAATTTTTTCCGCGCGGGTGAATGCTTTGGACAGCATCCAGCGCGCGCGGGTCTCCGAGGATGATAATTCCGGTCCGGTCGGTGATTACCTGGATCAACATTCGATCACCAACGATCTGGCGGTGATTACGCCGTATGTGGTGACGTTCCGCTGTTTCACGCCGGAATTGGCGCGGGTCATCGGTGCATTTGCGGCCTCTTCCAATACGTTTTTGATCAAGGCCATCAATGCTCAACCGGCGGGCGCCGCGACGGCTTCTCCCGGTGACATGGCGGCGGGTTTGCCGCCCGGGATGCTGCCGCCCGGAGGGCTGCCGGGCCGGATGCAGGGCGAATTTGGATTTATGCCTGGCCAGGCGCCCGCCCCGGCTCCCGCTGCCCAGCCCGTGACGGGCAAGGGCGGTTTGCCGACGGTTTTGAAGGAGCAGCTCCTCCGGGTTACGGTTGAGGTGGGGCTCGTGAAACTGTTGCCGAAGAGTTAAAATGCAATTTCTCAAAAAACATTACGAAAAGATTTTGCTGGGCATGGTGCTGGCGGGCCTGATTGGCGTGCTGGTGTTCATGCTGTTCTATATCGCGGCGGACAAGCAGGCGATGGAGGACAAAATCAACAGCGTGATCAACACGCCCGCCAAACCGTTGGTGGATCTGGATTTGACGACCAATAGCGCGGCCATGACGCGGCTGCAAACCCCCCTGGCGCTGGATTTTGAAACGGGGAATAAGGTGTTCAACCCGTTTGAATGGGTGAAAACTCCGGATGGTCGGCTGGTTCGCAAATCCACCAGCACCGGCCCGCAAATGGTGGTGGTGACGGGCATCACGCCGCTGTATCTGGTGCTGACCTTGGATTCAATCGCCACCAATGAGCTCGGGGCCCGCTATGTCATCGGCGTGGAAAAGCAGGCGGCCCCCACGGCGGCCAAGCGGCGTAAGCAGCAACGGTATGTTTCCGTCGGCGAAAAGCCCAATGACACGTTTGCCCTGCTCGAAGTCAAGGGCCCGCCGGAAAATCCCGACGCTTTGATTGTCAAAATCCTTGATTCGGGCGAAACCGCCACGGTGACCCATGACAAGCCCTTCCGCCGCGTGGATGACTATATGGCTGACTTTCGTTACGACCCGGAAAAAAAGGTGTTTCGTGCTCGCCGCGCCAATGACAAAGTTTCCTTCGGCGGCACGGATTACCTTGTCGTTGAGGTCGCTCAGAACGAGTTGATCATCGCCGACCAGTCCAACCAGAAAAAAACCTCTTTGCCATTTACGCCCTGATTGTTAAGAATCTTGTATTGAACCGCGCCACTTTGAAGAAACTCATATTGCCATGACAAAAGCCGCCATCCTTTTAATCGGCCTCGCCGCCCTGCTCGCCTTGCCTGCCGCCGCGCCCGCCCAGGATAATTCCACCGCCATCGCCGTCAACGAAGCCGTGCTGCGCCAGGCCAACACCATCGTGCTGCGCCAGAAACTGGTGGCGGCCCGCCGCGCCAGTCAGGCCGGCGAGACGGTTGCCGCCGCCAAGCTGTATCAAGAATCTTGCGAGCTGGTTCAGCAGATCGGGTCCGGCATTGATTCCGAAGCGAATCAGGCCATCACGGGTCTGGCCAGCACCCGTTTGGAGCTGGCGCGGGCCGCCCAGAGCCGCGGCGATTTGCGCGAGGCCGCCACGCAGGCGCAACAGGTCTTGAAAATGGACCCCAAAAATCCGGAGGCGCTGGCGTTCAAGAAGCAGAACGATCAGATGATTGCGGCCATGAAGGGGCAGATCCCCAGTGCCGCCGCGCTGGAGCAAAGTTCGCAGGTGGCCGCCAAAAAGGTGGATGCCAGCACCCTGGTGCAGGACGGCAAACTGTTTTACGAAATGGGCAAGCTGGAGGATGCCGAGGCGAAATTGAATGAGGCTCTGATTTTGAACCCGGATAATCCGGCCGCCTACTATTATCTCAATTTGATTCAGCAGGCCAAGTATGCCCGCGAGGTCGCGCTGCATACCGTGGATACCCAGAAGCGCATGGCCATGGTTGAAAAGCAATGGATTTTGCCCACCTCCAAAAACGCGTTGCCCGTGCCGAACCCGTATGCCACCAATAACGTCGTTTATACCGGTCCCGGGCGGCAGTCCATTATTGCCAAGTTGGATCATATCCGGCTGGACACCGTTTCTTACGACGGATTGCCGTTGAGTGAGGTTCTGCGGAATCTTTCGGAACAATCCCGGCTTCGCGATCCTGAACGCAAGGGCATCAATTTTCTGATCAACCCCAATCCCGATCAGTCTGGTCAGGCGATTGCGGCACCGGCTGCCACCGGTCTTGGCGGCGGTTTCGGCGGTGCCGGGTTTGGCGCTCCCGGCGCGGCGGCCCCGGCCATTGACCCGGCCACCGGTCTGCCGCAGGCTGCTGCCGCACCTGCGGGTGGCGGCGGGAACAATGAGGCGGTTGACGTCGGCGCGTTCATTGTGAAAATTCCCAACCTGTCGGATGTCCGTCTGGCGGACGTTCTCGATGCCATCATTTTGGTGGCGGATCATCCGGTTAAATACTCGGTGCAGGATTTTGCCGTGGTGTTTTCTGCCAAGGGCCCCGAAACCCCTCAGCTGTTTAGCCGCACCTTCAAGGTGGACCCCAACACCTTTTTCTCCGGGCTGGAAAGTGTCGGTTCCCAAAGCTTCGGTTCTGTCAATAGTGGGGGCAGCAGCGGCGGCGGCGGCGGCGGTGGTGGTGGTGGTAACCGCGGCGGCGGCGGTGGCGGTGGTGGTGGCAACAATCAAAATAACGGAGCCGTCGTGGGTGTCGTGAATGCCTTTGCCGGTGCCGGCGGCTTGCGTAACACGGGCGGCGGTCAGGGTGGCGGTGGTGGCGGTGGCGGCGGCCAGCAGGGTGGCGGCGCCAGTAATCCGCTCAACGGCGGTGGCCAGCAGGGCGGCGGTGGCGGCAACGTGGGTGGCAACGGTGGCTTGAACTACATTACCCAGGTGACTCTGGCTTCCACGGTCAGCGCGGCGGCCCGGCAATTTTTTACGTCTCTGGGAGTGAATCTCGAACAGCCCCCGGGTAAATCGGTTTTCTTTAATGACCGGTTGGGCAAGCTGTTTGTGAAGGCCACCGAGTCGGATCTGGATACCATTGAACGCGCGATTGAGGCGCTCAATGAAATCGCCCCGCAGGTTCATATCAAGGCGCGTTTTATCGAAGTGCAGCAGAACGACAGCAAGGCGCTCGGCTTTGACTGGTATTTGGGGCAGTTTAACCTGAACGGTAGCGGCTCGGTGGTGGGTTCGGGCGGCACGGCCCCGTCGTTGAATGTTCCGGTATCGTCAGCCAATCCGCTGGGGGCTTTTCCGGGCAATACCACCGCCAGCCTGATTCCCGGTCAAGCCAGCGACCAGTTGATCACTGGCGGTCTGCGTAACTCGGCGCCGACCCTCGGCACGATTACCGGTATTTTGACGGATCCGAATTTCCGCATGGTCATCCATGCCTTGGAGCAGCGCAGCGGTTACGAGGCTTTGGCCGAACCCGAAGTGACCACCACCAGCGGTCGCCAGACCCAGATGCGTGCGACGCAAATTATCACCGTCATCACCGGCGTGAACTTTGAACAGGGGTCGTCCGCCAGCACGGGGAATAACGGCAACAACAACGGCACCGGCCAATAATTCGCGAGAAAGGTTAACATGAAAAATTTATCTGGAAACAACGCCCTCAAACTGATCCTCGCAGCCGTGCTCGCGGTGGCGGCTCAATCGGTCACCGCTCAGAACGTCAATAACCAGGCGGGCACGTCGGCCATCACCTACGACACCTCGCCCGTGGAGACGGGACCGATTCTGGATGTGGTGCCGTATGTGTTGTCCGACGGTTACACCATCAATATGGCGCTGATTCCGTCGGTGACCATTTTCGACGGCTATGCCACGCCCCCGGTGATCCCCAGTGTCACTGGTAATTTGAACGTGGTGCAATTGCCGGTGGTGCTTCCGGAATTTACGGTGCGGCAGGTGGTCACCACCGTGAATGTCTGGGATAACCAGACCGTGGTCATTGGCGGGCTGATTTCCTCCGAGGTTCAGACGACTAAGGACAAGGTTCCGGCCATCGGTGACTTGCCCATGGTGGGACGGCTATTCCAGAGCCAGAGCAAGACGACCCAGAAAAAGAACCTGATGATTTTCGTCACGGCCACCATCGTTGACCCCGCCGGCAATCGGGTGCATTCCGATGATGATTTGCCCTTTGCGCAGAGCGCCGTTCCCGTCCAGCCCGCCGGGGCGGGCAAGGTTACGGAAACCGTTTCCAAGGTGCCGCCGCCCGTGGTCAAATAGTGAGCCGGCTGCTGATTGTTGACGGGCATGCTTATGCCTATCGGGCGTTTCACGCGATTCGGGAATTGCGTTCGCCCGGCGGGCAGCCGACCAATGCCATTTATGGCTTCGTCAAAATGCTCGAGAAAATGCGGCTGGCTGTGCAGCCGACGCATGTGTCGGTGGTCTGGGATGGCGGCTTAAGCGCCGAACGGTTGGCGGCGTTGCCGGATTATAAGGCGCAACGGCCGGAAATGCCGGTGGCGTTGCGGCCGCAGTTGACTGGGATTGTTGATTTTTTGGCCGCGGCGGGCATCGCCAGTTATTGCCAGGCTGGCGTCGAGGCCGATGATTACATCGCCACGCTGGCGCGGCTGGCGGCGAAAAGTTGGAATGTGGTGATTGCCAGTTCCGACAAGGATTTTATGCAGTTGGTTTCGGAGCGGGTCGGGTTGTTGAACCCGAACGACAAAACCGGGGTGATTTGGGGGCGCGCGCAGGTGCTGGCTAAGACCGGCGTGGCGCCGGAACAGGTGTCCGATTGGCTGGCGCTCATGGGTGACGCGGTGGATAATATCCCCGGCGTTCCCGGGGTGGGGCCGAAGACGGCGGCGGATTTGTTGCGGCAGTTTGGGGCGGTTGAGCCTTTGCTGGCGCGGCTGGATGAAGTGAAGTCCGAAAAGTTGCGCCAGGCGTTGCGGGCGTCCGCCGGCGCGGTGGTTCGCAACCAGAAGCTGGTGCGGCTGCCGGAAGTGCCGTGCGAGTTTGTGCCGGAACGGCTGCTGGTTCGGGGTGGCGATGCCGGGGCGTTGCGCCGGTTGTTTGCCGGCTGGGGATTTCAGGGCATGCTTGCCGCCTTGAGTGCGGTTGACGAAAAACAGGCTGAATTGATTTGAAAATGAATTTGCACAGTTGGATCAACAGAGCGGCCGGAGCGATGAAGCGCGCGGCGGTAACGGTGGGTATTTTTAGACAAACCCGCCGGGGTGGTTTATTATCTTCTAGCCTCGACATGCCTACCTCACTTTTTTCCAGCCTTTTCGCCGTGAGTGTTGGGTTCTCTGCCTCGGTCGTCTCTGCCCAAACCAATTATTACGGAACCAACGGCACTGAATATGCCATCATCGGTTCACTGCCGGGCGATCAGGTGTTTCCAGATGTGGCCGTGTCGCCCGCCGGCGGTTTTGTTGTCTGGCAGGACAATGCCACGGATGGTGATGGCTGGGGCGTGAGTGCCCGCCGCTTGGACTCCACGCTGGCTGGCTCGCTGGGCACTTTTCGGGTGAACGCCGCCGGCGCTGGTGGTCAGGAAAATGCCCGGGTGGCCTTGCTCAAGAATAACGGGGCGGCCTTTGTCTGGCAGGGCGGCCGTTCCGGTTACCAGCACATTTATGCGCGGTTTTTGACGCCGACCAATACGTTTCTCTCCACCAACGACCTCTTGGTGGACACCTTCACCAACAATTTCCAGATCAACCCGTCCCTGGCGGTCTTGAACAATAGCAACGTGGTGGTGGTTTGGGGCAGTCAAAATCAGGCGGGCGGCAAATCGTTGCAGGATGTTTACGGTCAGATCTTGTCCCCCGGCGGCCAAAAAGTTGGGGGTGAATTTTTGATTAATCAGTTCACCAACTTTAATCAGCGCACCCCTTCGGTCGCGGCCTTGGCGGGCGGTGGTTTTGTGGTCGCCTGGGTTTCCGAGCAGCAGCGGCAATTGGCGGCGGCGGCGGGTGCTGCCTCCAATTATGTCAGCTCCGCCGGTTCCTTGAACCCGAGCGTGGATATTTATGCGCGGGTGTTTGCGGCGGGTGGCGCGGCGGTTGGCAGCGAATTTTTGGTCAACGCCGACAATAATCCCTGCGCGAATCCGGCCGTGGCGGCGGCCGCGGATGGCGGCTTTTTGATTACGTGGTCGGTGCGGGACATGGTTGCCCCGGCTAATAGTTTGGATATTTTTGCCCGTACTTTTGCCGGTGGCGGGGTTGGGGGGCCGGCGTTCTATGTCAATTCTCATGTTTATGGTGATCAGTATGCTCCGCGGGTGAGTTCCTTGGGCTTGGACTATCTGGTGACGTGGACGAGTCTGGGCCAGGATGGCTCTCGGGAAGGCGTCTATGGCCGGTTTGTCCATAACGATGGCACCTTGACCGGGGCTGAATTTCGCGTAAATACCTCCGCGCTTGGCCAGCAGATGCAGCCGTCCGTGGCGTCGGATGGGGTGAACCAGTTTGTGGTCGTCTGGACCAGTTTTAACGGCTATCCCAATACGTTCGATTTGTATGCGCAACGCTACCTGAATGTGGCGGCCATTCTGCAGCCCATGTCGGCGCCGTTTGTCTGGGTTCCGTTTGTGGTCAGCAATGGTGTGTATCAGCCGCAGTTGGTGGTTTCCTGGTCGGCTTTGGCCGGCTTGTCGGTCTCGAATTATCAGATCTTTGTCAACGGTGCGACCAACGCGGGCGGGGTGGTGGCCAGTAATCAGTGGACCATGCGGGCGGGCGATGGCTTGACTGCGGCCAGCACCAATTCGTTCAAGGTGGCTTATTTGCTGACGGATGGCCGCCGTTCCCCGCTGTCACCTTCGGCCACCGGCATCACCTGGAGCGGCTTGAACTGGGGTGGCATCCCCTACGAATGGATGCGGCAATACTATGGCGCCAATACCAACCTCTGGCCGGCGGCCGCCAGTCAGCCCGCGAGCGGCAGTCCGTCGGTCTATCAGGTTTTCTTGAGCGGTGGCAATCCGAACGACTCTGCCACTTGGCTGCAAACCGCGCTGACGCGGACGGCTCAGGGCATGTTCTTGAGTTGGAATACCCAGCCCGGCGCCACGTATCAGGTGCAGGTGACGACGGATCTTAAAACGTGGAGCAGCATCGGTGGGCCGCGGTTCGCGGCCGGCTCGACGGATTCAATGTATGTCGGCGGCTACTCGACCGGCTATTACCGGGTGGTGCTGCTGCGCCAATAAAATTTGTATGCGGAAATTCATTAAAAACATTTTCCCGGCTCTGGTTCTGTTTCTGACGCTGTCGTCGGCGTGGGGATTTAGTCTGGCGGGCCGTATCGGTGCGCCGGGCGATGCCTGGCAGATTATTTTGATCGGCTATGGCTGGAATGACGATGTCGCGCCGAAGGATATCTACGAGGAATACCGGCCGGTGGTGCCGGTGATGTATTATGCGAGCGATGCCTCGTTCGTCAGCTACTATGGCAATTCCGGCTTGACCAATATTGACGCGGCTTTTGCCATCCTGAACGGCGTCATGTGCGGGTTTACCAACACCCCCGTCTTTTTGTTCAGCCCCACCAATGGCATTACCTTGGGCTTGGACGGGCAGCCGGGCGGCGCGGCCATCACGTTGGCCGGTGCCAATAGCCTGGATAAATATAGCGCTGACCTGTCGGAATTTCCGCTCAACTCCCAGCAATGGAATTACACCGCCCAGACGTTGGGGCTTTGGGATATGAAGTCTCAGGTGTTGCATGAGCTGGTTTTGGGGATGGGGTTGGCCGATCCGGATCGGTATGTCTGGACGTTGCATAATCGTCTGTTTGACCCGTCCGTAAAAAACCCCAAGTGCCCGATTGACGAGCAGTATCTCGTGGTGCAGCGCAATTTCGACGTTACTCAGGATTATCCGTATTCGTCTTATATCAACAACACGCTGTATACATTTTACATCGCGGAAAACTGTGGCAATGCCGGTGTCCCCTATAGTGCCATCACGGTGCCCCAGCCGGCGGACCCTTTTGGCAACGGTTATACGGCCGTGACCGGCGGCAGTCAGTTTGGCGGTGCTCAGGGTGCCGCGGGACTGGGTATTGGTGGTTTTTATACCGGCTTGACGCGCGACGATGCGGCGGGCTTGAAGTATCTGTTGAGTTCCAATAACATCAATTGGGAGGCCACGGCTCCCAGTGGGTCGTTGCTTTTGTTGACCAACGTGCAGCCGCCCCAAACCTTGACCACGCTGCCGATCAACCTGCTGTTCTCAGGTTCCATCACGAATGATCCGGGGACATTGCTCACGAATTATCCGGGATTGGTTATTTTGTCCGTGGTGACCAACATCGGGGTCCAGGTCATTACCAACCCCATTCCGTATTTTACCAACCAGTCCGTGCTGCCGGTGTTTTCCCCCATGCCCACGAACGGGTTGAAGCAGGCGACTGCCCTGACCAACATTTACTACTTCACCAACCAGCCCGGACCCACGGTCATTAATTATGACATTACTCAGGTTCCCACGCTTATTTCCACGTTGGATTTGGGCGTGTTTTCAGATCTGTCAAAAACCAATCCCCCGGCCGTCATGCAAGCTTTATATCCGGGGCTGCAGATTTTACGGTCAACGACCTCAGCCGGCTATGTCACCAATATAATTTATGTCTCCTACTTGACCAATAAAATTGGATCACCTTATGGCACGGCCCCGATATTGTATACCAAGGCGGTCGCCACCAATTACCCGTTCATTACCTTCTGGCACTACAGCTTTGGCAATGTCTTGACCAACCATTCTTCCACCAACCGTTACGTAACCGTTGAAAGTATCACGACTAAAACACCTGTCGGCGCACCGTATGGCACTGCGACCCTCACAACTAACACCGTGACTTACAAAACGAATCTGCTCTCGGGTGACTTTTTCCTCATCCCGACCAACTGGTGTGGCTTTGATTTGACGCTGGCCGCTCCGTTGAGCAATCCGCCTTACACTTACGGCTCGACCAATACCTACAACTATACCAACTTTGTGTCCGGCACTAATTCGTTCGGCCTGGTTCAAAATGTTTACGACCGCTATACGAATTACAATTATGCCGTGTATCCCGGCATCTGCGAGCCGGCGTTGGTTTTCGGCACCAATTACACCACCAACATCGTGACCACCTACCAATACTACTTTGGCGGCATCGTCACGAATCAGTATTACACGAACTCCCTTTCCGTCGTGCTGACCACGAATGTATCACCCTGTCCGGGCGGTTCCCCGGATATGCTCTGCACCAATGTCAGCATTGTCACCAATATTCTGTATCAGCCTTCCGGCGATTTCTATGTCGTCCCGCCGGCGTGGTGTGGTTACACCGTGCTGTCCACCCTGCTGACCAATACGGTGTATGTTACCAATGTGATTTCCTCCACGAATTCCGGCACCGGCGGGAATATTGGTCAGTTTTACACCGAGACCACCATTACCGGCTATCGCACGGTCACCTTGCTGGTGCAGCCCTCCCTTTGTTCCCAAGCGCCGCCGGCCACCAACCTGCGCCGCGGCATTGGCCGGGTCGGGTTTATCCGGGCCAACTACGATTCGCTGCTGGGCCAGTTCTTCCAGCCGCTGACCAATACTTACAGCATGGTCAAGATTACCAATAGCCAGCCCGTGACGGAATACTATCAGCGCGTGGTGACGCAGCCGGATTTTCTCTTCCAGGCCGCGGATTTGACGGACTCCACCGCCACTCATCCGTATGGCTTTGATTATACCGTGACGCGGCCTGATTTTGACACCAGTGCCATCGCCACGCAGTTGGCCGGGCCGGGCACGATCATTCCCGGCACGGTGATGGTGTTTAACAAGAATGCCAACAGCCTGTATTTGAATGGCAGTCTGGCGAATGTCGGCTTGTCCACGAACCAGTTTCTGAATGTGGATACCCAGACATTCCTGGGCACTTGGGGCTCGTTCGATGGCACCACCAATTATCCGATCGTGTATCCCTCCGGTGCCAGCATCGCCAGCCTCATGAACCAGATGGTCATTCAAGTGGCTCCGGCGACGATGCCGGATGCCACCAACGGCACACCTTATAGCGTTACGTTCACCGCCACCGGGGGGCAGTCGCCTTATGTCTGGGCGGTGCCCAATCTGCCGGCGCAGGTCCCGGGGTTGGTGTTTGACCCCGCCACGGCCACGCTGTCCGGCACGCCGGCGGCGGCGGGTGTGTTTAGTTTCACCCTGCAGTTGACCGACGCGGCCAACCGGTTGATCAACCTGAATTATTCGATCACGATCCACTAAGTTAAGATATGGAATTATTTGCTCGTCCTAGTAAGGCCGGAAGCTGGTGGCTTAAAGCGCTGCCGGTCGGGCTGTCATTGTTGTTGCTGGGTCGCAGTGCCATGGCCCAGCCGGCGACACCCTCGTTCGTGGTCGGTGACAATGGCCTTAATGACTCTGACCCGCTGGTGAATTACTATACCCCCATTTGGGCCACCAATTTTATCAATGGCGCCAATGGCTTGTATTCTACCTTCAGCTTCACCACCTATTCCGGGTCGGCGAACTGGTTGGGGGCGCTGTATCACGGCTGGCATAATACGCTCAATTTTACCAACCTGGGCGAGATGGACTCCGTGACCGGCTTCAATTTCGATACCCAGACGTCGCTGGTTACGGACACTGAGGCGGCCGGTTTTTACAATAGTGGTGGTATCAACTGCGGCACCACGGTCGGCGCCATTTTTCTGAATCAGTTTTTTAACACGTTTAACGGCACTTACTACGGTGGTTATGGCGGCCTGAATGTGTGGGCCACCAATGTGTTCATGGGCAATAATAGTGTTGCCAACATCGGGCCGAACGGTCTGGCCCGCTTTGGCGGGAACAATGTCACGTTCACCAATACTAAGGTGACGATTCAAAGCCAGTCGGGCGACTTGGCCGGAACCTCCACGGCCAACGTTTACGCCATCGGTCAGGCGGATCATAATACCAACGGCTGGTCGCCGTCAGCGAACTTGAGTCAGTTTTATGCCGATGCCCCGCTGAACTCGTCGCCCTTCGGTATCTTTCTGTTCAACTCGGTGCCGTATTTTAAGATCACCGCCTCCGACAATAGCGGCACCAATTGGATTGTGCGGATGATTTTCCTGCAGGACACCAGCGTCAACGTGGCGACCAACGTTTATATTGTCGGTAACCAGGGGACTAATGGTGTCGGCACGGCCCATGTGGAATGGGTGGGCTCCTATACCGACCCGGCTACGGGTCAGACCTCTAGTCGTTATTTGTATCTGATTAACGATTATATGCAGGGTTCCAGCACCAATATTTTGAAATATGGCGACCCCGGCACCGGTGTGCCCAATAACTTCTCCATTCTGACGTCGCCCACGCAACTCGCTTTGGGGGCGCCTAACCCGGCCGGGTTTATTGCCAATGTGTTGAGTTCCGATAGTATCACCAACAACATTTACTCTTATGTCAACGCGCAGTTGATTACCACTTCCGTCTCCACTAACAGCGGTAATACCGGCGTGATTGCCCTCACCAATTTGCCGGGTCGCGTGGAAATCACTGCCAGCAATGTGCTGAACCTTTCGCGGGCCACCCTTTCCGGCATGAACTATTTGCTGCTCAAGAGTCCCAAGCATTTTGTCTATGATGGCCGCTCCCAGATCGCGGCGGCGTATTCCGATATTTATCTCGGCAACACCAACAACAGCATGGCGGTGACCAACCTGATCAAACCGTCCGTGCCCCAATGGAGCGGCAACATCGAGGCCTGGACCACCCGCTGGGTTGTTTCCAACACGGTTCCGGCCTATCCCGGCTACAATTTTGACTTTCGCGCGCTGCTGGTGGCCAGCCAGGTGAATCCCGTCAGTGCGTCTCAGGTGCAGGATTTCGCGCTCTACAGTTCCAATAACGTCGTCATCAGCGATGTCTTGAATATCACGCGCAGCTTGTCGCTGAACTGCACCAACCTGTTGCTGACCACCAACGGCATTGGCGTTGGCGCGCAGTCGCTGGATGGGGAGTTGAACTTGGGGGCCCCTGGCATCATTTGGGAAAGTTCGGTGCCGCGCCTCAGTTGCCTTACCAATTATGGGGCCATCCGCACCCTCAGCTCCGCCAAATTTGGCAAGGTGTCTTCCCCCTACCTTACGCTGGTGAATTCCGGTCTCATCCGTGACGTCGGCAACACGATCATCTACGCCAATAACTTTGAGAACTACGGAACGATTGCGGCCGCTGCCGGGCTGCTGGTCGCCCAGGCGCAGTCCGCCAACATGACCAATGCCTCGCTGCTGGCCAGCGGCACGATGAGTTTGACGGCCTCGAACTTGGTTATGGTGGGGACCTCGATCCATTCCGGCGGCTCCCTCACGCTCAACGTCTCCGGTCTGCTAACGGATACCGGGGTGCTCAGTAGTAACTTCTGGTCGATCGGCGAAAACTATCCCGGCTTTGGCTATGCCGCCGGCCTGAATCTGGCCGCCAAACCGGCGGCGGGCGACTTGCTCGGCACCACCATTACCAACTACGCCGCCGTCGGCACGTCCACCGTTGATAACTTGTGGGCGGGCGAGGACCGGGGTTATTCCGTGGCCGGTTACAGCAACAATGCCGCCATCGGTCAGTTGGTGCTGGATGCCATGACCAACAGCACCCAGTTCCATTTTATCGGCACCGGTGTCGCTGGGGTGACCAATGCCATCTACGTGGACTGCCTGCAGCTGTGGGACTTTGCTGACCCGGCCGATCCGAATAACTGGAGCAGTGCCACCCTCTCCGCCCTCGACTTTGATGACAATGTGGTCATTTATTATGCGCAGGCGCTGACCAAGAGTGGTGTCTCGGTGGCGGAATTCATCAACGGCTGGAACAACGATCACCTGCGCTGGGTGCCGACCTATGCCGGCCATTTTAGTTCGACCAACATCGTCTATCCCGATGGCACCACCAATGCCGTCAATCTCGCTCTGGCCACCTCCAGCAATCTGGATCCGGATCGGGACGGCATTCTCAACGGCAATAACCTGCCTGATCCCACCCCGATCTTGGTTCCCTCGCAGTTGGCGTTCAACCTGGTTTTGACCAATCTGCCGCCGCGCTCGGTCAGGATTGGCTGGCGCACCATCCCGCTGGCCGGCAACTCCATCTTTTATAAAACCGATCTCGCGTCCTCCAATTGGCTGCCCTTCACCAACTTTGACAATTATTACTACGGCAATGGCACGGCGGTTGCAAACCCGGCCCACACGAATTACTTTGTTTCGCCCCAGCCTTATCTGATCGGCGGCACGCCGGTGGATAACGGGCAGTCGACCAATGTCTGGGTGTTTGATCCGTTGACAAATGTTCCGCATTTCTACCGGATCATGGTCCAGCCGAATTGAAATTGATTTACCGAAGCCGTATGAAATTTTTGTACTTAACCCCCGCGCCATCCCGGCCTTGCGGGCAAATTGGAGAAATGTTGTGAAAGAAGCTAAACCGAAATGTATCGGGTTGAGGCATTCCCGCCTCTTCCAAACTCCGTCCGTGTTGAAGGTGTTATGGTTGCTGGTGGCGGGAACCCTGGCGGGCTCCGCCGGGGCAGCCGTGCCCGGTTTGGTGACGTTGTCCGGCCATGTGCCGTCGGTGGTATCCTCGCAGTCCTCGCTCGGTCAGCTTCCGGGGACCAACCGGTTGCATCTGGCCATCGGCTTGGCCTTGCAAAATCAGGCGGGGCTGGATGCGTTGCTGCGGGAAATCTCTGATCCGGCCAGTCCTAATTTCCGGCACTATCTCACGACGGCGGAATTTGCCGCTCAATTTGGCCCGACGGATCAGGACTATCAGAAAGTCGTGGCGTTTGCTGTGGCAAACCATCTGACCGTCACCGATTCCGATCCGGTCCGCCAGATTGTGGATGTGGAAGGCAGTGTTAGCAACATTCAGCAGGCCTTTAATGTCACCATTGGCACCTATGTGGATCCCAAGGCGACCAACCGAATTTTCTTCGCCCCCTCTGCGGAGCCGTCCGTCAATGCGAGCCTGCCCATCTTGCACGTCAGCGGCTTGGATAACTATTATTTGCCGCAGCCCAAGTCCCATGTTCAGCCGCTCAAAAAGACGCCTGGTCTTAAATCCTCTTCGGCCAAATCCATTGCCACCGCCTCCGCCACCCCGCAAGCCGGTTCCGCTCCCGGCGGTGCCTATATGGGCACGGACTTCCGCAAGGCGTATGTCCCGGGCACGATCCTGACCGGCGCGGGTCAGAATGTGGGTCTCCTTCAGTTTGACGGCTTTTACACCAATGACATCGCGGCTTACAAGACCTTGATTGGTATGGTTGGCGGGCCGAACGTCGTTGTCGTCCCCGTGGATGGCGGCGTGACGACTCCAGGCGGTGGCAACGGCGAAGTCTGTCTGGACATTGAAATGGTGCTCTCGATGGCCCCCGGGGTTTCCAATATTTATGTGTATGAAGCCCCCAATCCGAGCCCTTGGGTGGATCTTTTGAAAAAGATGGCTAACGACAATCTGGCCAAAAATCTGAGTTGTTCCTGGGGCGGCGGTCCGCCGGATGCCTTGGCCGAAGCGCGTTTTCAACAGATGGCCGCGCAAGGTCAGACGTTTTATAATGCCTCCGGTGATAGCGACGCCTTCGTGGTGGGTTCCAACCCCGTTACCTTTCCCTCGGACAGCACCAATATCATTCAGGTTGGGGGGACCACCTTGTCGACCGGATTAAATGCCGTTTACACCTCCGAAACGGTTTGGAACTGGGGTGGTGGGGTCGGCAGTTGCGGCGGTATTAGCCCGAACTACGGGATTCCTTACTGGCAGACGAATATCAGCATGTTTGGGAATCAGGGCTCGACCACTAAGCGCAACATTCCGGATGTGGCTCTGACCGCTGATAATGTCTATGTCACATACAACAACGGTGCGGTGGGCGCCTTTGGTGGCACCAGTTGCGCCGCGCCCTTGTGGGCGGGCTTCACGGCGCTGGTCAACGAATTTGCCGTCTCGAATGCGCTTCCCTCCGTCGGCTTTGTGAACCCGGCTCTTTACGCCATCGCGGAAAGCACCAACTACACGAATTGTTTTCACGATACCACCGTCGGTAACAACACTTGGAGCGGCAGTCCCACCAAATTTAAGGCCGTGACGGGTTACGATTTGTGCACCGGCTTGGGCACCCCCAATGGCACGAATCTGATCGTCGCCATGCTGTATCCGCCGCCGCCGACGCCGCCGCCGACGTGGGTCGGTGGCACTGATACCAATGGGCCGCCCAATGACAATTTTGTCAATGCGGTGCCGATCACCGGGCTCACCGGCACCCTCTCGAGCACGAACAACAACGCCACCATAGAGCCAAACGAACCGGGTTTCATCAACACGGACGATTTTGCCAGCGTGGACAATTCCGTCTGGTATGCTTGGACGGCGCCGGCGGATGGCACGGTTACCTTCAATACCTTTGGCAGCAGTTTTGACACGGTGCTGGCGGTTTATATTCCGTTTCCCGGGGTTGACTACCTCGTGGCGGGGAATGATGACTACATCACCTTGATCGTCCCCCAAAGTCAGTTGACCTTTAAGGCGACGGCGGGAACCACTTATTATATATCCGTCAATGGCAACGCCTCCCCGGCGCCGGGTTATACGGATGCGGGTAGCTTTGTGCTCAACTGGAATGAGGTGGTGCCGTCCATCAGCTCGGGAACCTTTTCGTTCACCTTGGACAATTACATCGTGAGTGAAAGCGACAGGTTCAATCCCCAAGATCCTGCCATGGCCGGGGTGCCCGCATGGCCGTACGTTCCTCCATTTGTTCCCCCGGCGGCGCGGGTGACGGTGACGCGCTCGGCTGGTTCCAGTGGACGGGTAAGCGTGCCCTACAATGTCACGACGGTTTCCAATCAAACGGATTTAAATTTTGATGGCACGCTGGTGTTTGACGATTACCAGATGAGCGCGGACATTTATGTGCCCCTTTCGGCCGTTCCGCCCCAACCCGTTGCGGGAACAAATATTGCCCTTCCTGGCATCGTTTCCGTTACGCTGGGGGTGCCGGCTTTGGACGATTTGGAATCTCCCGACCTCCTTCCGCCCGATGTCGGCTTGAACGCCGCAACCGTGACGGTTTTAAGCCGGTATTATGGGGTCTCTTTGGAAGACTGGGCAAATACGAGAACTTTTTTTGTCATTGAACGCTCTACTTTCCGGGTCCGTCGGACCCAAGGCACTGCGGTGGTATATGTAATTCCATCAACTGCTGGTCCATGTTCGGTTCAGTATGCTTTTTCCAAAACGGTGCGACCGGCATATTCGCCTACGATTGGATCAACTCTTCCAACAACGCCAACGTATATTTATTCTGCAAACAATACATTTCAACTTCAGGCAGATTCTGATTATGCTACTCCCGGTGAGGATTTTGTTGATGCCCCAGCAGGTGGAGGAACCTTGACTTGGGCCACAGGCGAATCTGGTGCCAAGCCGATTAACATAACCATCCTCGATACCACCAACGCGCAGTTTAATGAGGACATAGAAGTAGAACTATTTAATCCGCGAAATGGCGCGGCGCAGCTGGCGCTCGGTCAGGTGAATACTGCCACCGTGACCATTCTCTATGACAAACAGCCGGCCGGAGCTGTGGACCGGACCTGGAACAAGGATGGTGCCAATGATTCCATTCCGCCATTTCTCCAATTTCCCGGCACCCAGGGCGGCGTGAGCGACAGTGCCAACGGCAATGGTGGTGCCGTCTATGCCGTGGCCGAGCAGCCTGATGGTAAGGCAATTTTGGCGGGTAGCTTTATTTCTTTCGATTCCAACCCTTATAACCGGATTGTTCGTGTTTTGAACAACGGGTATCAGGATCCTACCTTCCTTGCCTGGCCGAACAGCGGCGCGGATGACTCCATCTATGCCGTGGCGTTGCAGCCGGATGGCAAGATTCTGATCGGCGGCAACTTCACCTCCTTCAATGGCGTCAATCGGTATCGCATTGCTCGTTTGAATGCGGATGGTTCGGTGGATAACACGTTCAATCCCGGTCTGGGCGCGGACGGCATCGTGCGGGCGCTGGCCCTGCAGACCAACGGCCAGGTGGTGATTGCCGGCCAGTTCAATTTGGTAAACGGCACCAACATGACCCATGTTGCGCGTTTGAATGCCGATGGTTCATTGGATATAAGTTTCAATCCCGCCTCGGGGCCGGATGGCTTGGTGAACGCGGTGGTGGTGGATCCGCAGGGGCGGGTCATTATCGGCGGCGAATTCTCGACGGTTTCCGGGGTGCAGTCGGGCGCCATTGCGCGCTTGAACGTGGATGGCTCCGTGGATCCGACGTTTGCTCCCGGCATCGGCACTTATAATCCCGGCACCGGCATGACCGATCCGATTTATTCGCTCGCCTTGCAGCCGGACGGGAAAGTGCTCGCGGGCGGGTCTTTTGCCAATGTCGAGATGGTGGGGATCAATGGTATTGCGCGCTTTAACACCAATGGCACCGTGGATACGGCGTTCAGCACGTTTGGCACCAATAACGGCACTTATAATCCGGTCACGGCCATTGCGGACGCGGTCAACGTCATCACCCTTCAAGCGGACGGTAAAATTTACATCGGCGGCGATTTCACCACCATCAACCAGACGCGCCGCGTGGGTCTGGCTCGCTTGTTCACCACCGGTAGTCTGGATACCAGCTTCATGGACACGGCCTACAACCAGTTCGCCGGCATCATCAACCATTACCACAATCCGGATGCCGTCAATACGAACGATTATCCCCAGGGTAACCATCGTAACGCGGTTCGGGCGATTGCACTGGAGGCTGGCGGCGATGTGATTGTGGGAGGTAACTTCCTGCAGGTTGGCGGGGGATCTTATACCCATTCCGGCTCGATTGACAGTGTGGTCGGCAATAATGTGTTCTATGGGATTATTTTAAATGGTCGTATGGATGTGCATCCACGAAGCAACGTGGCCCGCTTGATTGGTGGGGTAACTCCTGGACCCGGTAACATTGAATTTTCATACAGTAACTATTCGGTGGACAAGGATGCATCCACTCTATTTGTGTCATTGCTTCGGACCAATGGCAATCTGGGCGATGTGGCTGCTACCTTTAGCAGTCCGCCTGGAGCCTCCGGTCAGCAGGGTATTGCCCAGGAAGGCACGGATTTCACCATCGGCAATACTACCCCGACTTGGGCCAGCATGTGGAATACTTCATGGATGGTGAGCGATGCTTTCACCGGGCAAAACTTTATTGGTTCGCCTGGGAATAATGCTGCGGAGTTCTTGACGATTATTAACAACGTCAATATCACCGGCAACATGATTGCCAATCTGGCTTTGGTGGCTCCCGACGGAAGCGGTTTTGCCCTTGGTGGTGAGACCATTGCCCTGGGCGCGGCCATCGGTGCCCAGCAGGTCAGTCCGATGACCATCATTGACGATAACTTCCCGGCCGGCACTTTCAGCTTTAGCGCTCCGGCTTATACCGTGAATGAAGGCAATACCATCGCGACCATCACGGTGGTTCGCAATAATGGCTTCAAGGGGAATGTCAATGTGTCCTACGCCGCTTACAATGGCTCCGCCACCAGTCCGACCAATTACAACGCGGTGAGTGGCACCTTGCCGTTTACCGATGGAGTGATGAGCAATCAATTTACCGTTCAGATTAAACCGGGCACTTCCAGCCAGCCGGATAAAACGGTCAACCTGGCCCTGTTCGGCATCACCGGCGGCGGCAAGCCCGGTTTGACGAATTCCGTCCTGACCATCATCAACAATATTTATGGTGCAGGCCACATCGCTTTTGCCTTCGCCACCAACGGGGTGAATGAAAATGCCGGGACCGCGAGCGTTGTGCTCAGCCGGCTGGGGGCCAGCTCTGGCACGCTCGATGTCACCGCGATGACCAGTAACGGGTCCGCCGTCAACGGGGTGAATTATATCGGCTCCACGAATGTGGTGCATTGGAATGATGCCGATGCCTTGCCCAAGTCTATCACCATTCCGATTAAACATGATGGCCTGTTTACTTCCAACCTGACGGTCAATATCAGCCTGACCAACGGGCTTGCCGGTGGTAAGGCTAATGTGAACGTTTTGGGGCTTTCCACCATCACGAATTCCACCCTCGTCATCACCAATGTGGATTTTCCGGGCACTGTGGAATTTACTGCCGCGGCCTATTCGGTTAAAAAATATGCGGGCTTTGTGAATATTCCGGTGATCCGGACGGGCGGCAGTGCCGGCACCCTGACGGTCACCAACTATACCTTTGACGGCACCGCGTTGAATGGGGTCGATTACACCGGCCAGACGAATGTGTTGACCTTTACCAACGGACAAGTCAGTCAGTCCTTTACCGTGCCCATCACGGTGGGCGCTTCCAACGGTTTGGTGGCGCTGAATCTGGCGCTGACCAATGCCGTGCTGCCGAGCTATCCCCTGGTGACGAATGCCTTGGGCAGTCCGAACTTGGCGGTGCTGAACATCATTGATACGGATGCGGTCAATGAATCGCCCGGTTCGCCGGACACCACGTATAGTCCGCTGAGCGGATTTAACGACTCGGTCTATGCCGTCACCCTTCAAACGAATAATCAACTGATCGTGGGTGGCGATTTCACGATGGCCAATGGCGTGCCCCGCCAGCGCCTCGCCCGCATGAATTCCGATGGCACGTTGGATCCGTCCTTCTCCCTGCCGACCTCGGCCATGGGTGCCGATGCTTCTGTGCGCGCCGTCGCCATGCAATCGGATGGCCGGATTATCGTGGGTGGCTATTTCACTAATTTCAATAGCGTGGCGATGAACGGCATCACCCGGCTGAACTTCGATGGTTCGTTGGATAGCCGCTTCAGCCCGGGCTCCGGCGCGAACAACCCGGTGTTTGCGGTTGCGGAAACCTTTGTGGGCGGCCGGCGTAAAATTCTGCTCGGCGGCGGGTTCACCCGCCTCAACGGGGTGGTGGTGAATGGGATCGGCCGCTTGAATGCCGATGATATCAGTGGCGATGACGGCCGGCCGGATCCAACCTTTAATCCGGGTGGCCTGGGCGCGAACGGGATTGTCTATGCGCTGGCCGTGCAAACCGACGGCAAGGTTGTCTTTGGTGGCGATTTCACCTCTGTCAACGGGGTTGCCGCCAATCACGTTGCCCGTATGAACGTGAATGGTTCCCTGGACCTGACCTTTACCAACGCGTCGGCCAATGATTCCGTGCGGGCAATTGCCATCCAGTTGGACGGCCGCATTCTCATCGGCGGCCTGTTCACCAGCGTCAATGGGAATACCAACTTCAATCACCTCGCCCGCTTGAACAGCGCGGATGGTTCGGCGGACAGCTCGTTCACTCCCGGTCTCGGGGCGAATGACGCCGTGTTCAGCATTGCTTTGCAGACGGACAGCCGGATTATCCTCGGCGGTTCCTTCACCCGCTGCTCCGGGGTCACCCGCAACCGGATCACTCGCCTGAACCTGGATGGCACGGTGGATCCGTCCATTAATTTTGGCGTGGGTGCCGATAGCTTTGTGGCGACCATCGCGGTTCAGGAGGCCACCATTGCGGGGTATCCCGACAGCGTGCCGGATGAGAAGATTATTATCGGCGGTGGGTTCACTCATTACTTCGGACAGGTGCACCAGCATTTGGCCCGGATTTATGGCGGCTCGATCGGCGGTTCGGGGGCCTTCCAATTCTCCGCGGCCAATTATGGCGTGAATGAAAACGGCAGCAATGCCGTCATTACCGTCACCCGCACCGGCGGCACCAGCGGCACGAATGCGAATGGCTCGGGTAATGTCTTTGTTAATTTCGCCACCAGCGACGGCTCCGCCCTCGCGGATACGGATCATGCCGCCGTTACCAATTATTTCACGGTGATCACGAACCTGGCCTTTGTTGCCGGTGAGATTCAGCAGACCGTTGCCGTCCCGGTGATGGATGACCACGTGATTAACAGCAACCTGACCGTGAACCTTACCCTGGTGGCGGCTCCTCCTGCCGTCGATGGCAATCAGCCCACGGCCGTGTTGACCATTACCAATGTCGACAGCGCTATTAATTTCTCGTCCGCCTCCTATTTGACGACCAAGTATGATGCGAGTGTGCCCAATGGTTTTGCCCCGATCTTGATCAACCGCAGTGGTGCGACGTATGGCACGTCCACGGTCGTGTTCAATACTCCGACCAATGGCACGGCGGTTCCGGGCTTGGATTTTCTGCCGCTGACCAATGTGTTGGTTACGTTCGCTCCGGGCGTTACGGTCCAGCAGGTGGACATTCCCATTATCAACGGTCTGCCGGACGGAGATCGGACGGTCAATCTCCAGCTGACGAATGTTACCGGTTCCGCCTTATACGATCCATCTAACGCCGTGTTGACGATCTTGGATCGGACGCTGGCGCGGGGTTCGTTTGTCTTCTCCGCGACGAACTATGTTGTTAGCGAAGGCGGCGGCGTGGGCAATACCAATGCCGTGATCACCGTTTTGCGCACCAACGGGGCTTCCGGAATTGTGTCGGTCGGTTATGCCACCTCGGATGGCACCGCCGTGGCCGGGGTCAAATATGCCGCCACGTCTGGGGTGCTGACCTATGGCGATGGGGAAATGAGCAAGAGTTTTGTGGTGCCGGTGTTCAACACGCCCACGATTGAGCCGACCGAGTTTTTCACGGTCAGTTTGGCCAATCCCACGGGCGGGGCCAGTCTGGGCGGTCTGACGAACGCCACCGTGACCATCCAGAACACCAATATCGGTATCGTCTTTGCCTCGGCCACGAATACCTTCATTGAAACGCAGCCGTTCGCTGTGTTGAATGTGATGCGTTACAACAATACCCAGGGCACCACCACTGTTAATTATTCCACCACCAACGGCACGGCTGTGGCTGGCATCAACTATGCCGCCAGCACCGGCACGTTGACCTTTAACAGTGGCGCGTCCCAGGCCGCCATCCTGATCCCGCTGATGCATGACACCAATGTGACCGGCGATCTGCAGTTTACCGTCGGCCTGTCCAGCCCCAGTTCCGGAGTGCAGATTGGGACGCCGGGCATGACCACGGTGGTGCTCCAGGATGCCGATAACGGCTTGAGCTTCACCACCAATAGCAGCACGGTCTTTAAAAATGCGGGCACGGTGTTGATCACGGTGATCTGCTCCAACACCAATATCGAGCCGGTGTCGGTGAGTTACGCCACCGCCGACGGTTCGGCGACCAATCACGCCACCGCCGGGGTGGATTATACCGCTACCTCCGGCACGCTGACGTTCAGTAATGGTGTCGGTCTGCAAACGTTCACCGTCCCGATCATCAATAACGGGGCGATTTCCGGTGACCATAGCTTCAACGTCAGCCTGTCGAATCCGACCGGGGCGGGGCAGCTCATTGCGCCGAGCCTGCAGACGGTGACGATTAAGGACAGTAACTCCGGCCTGAATTTCTCCAGCGCCAATTACAGTGTGTTTAAGACCGCCGGCTATGCGGTGATTACGGTCTACCGCACGGATAACACTGATACCGTGTCCACCGTGAACTTTACCGCCACCAACGGGACGGCGGTCAACGGTCTGCATTATTTCTCCACCAACGGCACACTGGTCTTCACCAACGGCGTCACGGTCCAGACGTTTAACGTACCCGTCATCGCCACCACGACGGTTCAGCCGGATAAGACCGTGTTGCTGGAATTGTCCAATCCGGTCAACGGCATCCTGCTCGCTCCCTCGGCGGCGACGTTGACCATTCGCGACAATACCGGTAGTTACGTAATTCCCGCCGGCTCGCAGTTGGTCTCGGAATCCAATGCCGGGTTGCCGAATGGCCTTATTGATTCGAACGAAACCGTGCAGGTGCTGTTTGCCTTCCGTGATGCGGCGGGGTTGGATGTGACCAATCTGATTGCCACCTTGTTGCCCACCAACGGGGTGACGGCTCCCAGCCCGGCTTCACAGACTTATGGCCGGCTGGTGTCTTATGGGCATTCCGTGTCCATGCCGTTCACCTTTACCGCCCAGGGCACGAACAATCAGCAGATTTCTGCCACCTTTAATTTGAAGGACGGCTTGAACCCCATCGGTTCGGCGGTCTTTGGCTACACGTTGGGCACCTCCGCCGCCGTGTTCTCCAATAACGCCGCGATTATCATCAATGACAACAGCGCCGCCTCGCCCTATCCCTCGGTGATCAGTGTCAGTGGTGTCGGGGGCGCCTTGATCAAGGCGACGGTGACGTTGAACCGGCTGTCGCATAGCAACCCCCACGATATCTCGGCGTTGGTGACGGCTCCGGCCGGAACTAATACGTTGATCATGTCCCATGCCGGCGGCAGCGGCTTCGGTGCGACGAATCTCGTGCTGACCTTTGACGACGCGGCCACCAATAGTTTGCCGCTATCCGGTGCCATCACCAACGGCGTCTATAAGCCGACGGCCACCAATCCGCCCAATAAATTTCCTTGAGGCCGTGTTGTTTTGACCTGAACGAAAGATTTTATGAGTAAGATGTTTTTGAAGATGACCTTCGGCGCGCTGGCTGTGGCCGGTTTGGCTTGGGTCGCGCCTGCCGCTGCCCCCGTGTCCGGAGCGATGAAACAGCTTCAGGGTCATGTGCCCTCCGTGGTGGCGCAACTGGCTCCTGGTGCCCGGCTGGCGGGGACGAACCGTTTGCATCTGGCCATTGGTTTGCCCTTGCGCAATCAGGACGGGCTGAATGCTCTGTTGCAACAGGTGTCAGATCCTTCCAGTCCGAATTATCATCACTTCCTGACGTCGGCTGAATTTAATGCGCAGTTTGGTCCCACTGAACAGGATTATCAGACCGTTTTGCAATTTGCTGCCACCAACGGCTTGACCGTGACCCGCACGCACACTAACCGAATGCTCGTCGAGGTTGCCGCCAGCGCCTCAAGTGTTGAGCACGCTTTTAATGTGACGCTTCGTAAGTATCGGGATGCTAAAAATAATCGCGAGTTTTTTTCGCCGGACACCGAGCCGACCGTGCCGGCGGGCCTGGCCGCTTTGGATGTCAGTGGCTTGAATAATTATGCCCAGCCCAAGCCGCATCTGCGGATGAACCCGAATAGCACCGCCCCGCACGCCGGTTCCGGACCGGGCGGTAACTATATGGGGTATGATTTTCGCTCCGCTTACGTCCCTGGCACGACCTTGACCGGTGCCGGTCAGAAAATTGCCCTGGTGCAGTTCGATGGCTATTATGCCAGCGACATCGCGCAGTATGCCCAGCAGGCGGGTTTGCCCGGTGTGCCGTTGACCAACATTTTGCTGAATGGTTTCTCCGGGGTTCCCACGGGTAGCGGCGGCGAGGTTGAGGTGTCGCTCGATATTGAGATGGTCATTTCCATGGCCCCGAACTTGAGCCAGGTGCTCGTATATGAAGGCGATCCGTTCAATTTTCTGCCGAACGTGGTCTTGAACCAGATTGCCGCGGACAACTCGGCCCGTCAGATTAGCTGCTCCTGGGGCTGGCTTGGTGGTCCGAGCGCTACCAGCGACCAGATTTTTCAGCAGATGATTCTTCAGGGGCAGACCTTTTTTAACGCTTCGGGCGACAGTGATGCGTTTTTACCCGGCCAGGTGGATGATCCGAATCAGTTCGGCTACCCCTCGTGCACCCCGTATATCACTCAGGTCGGCGGCACGACTCTGACCACCGCCGGTGCGGGCGGGCCCAGGGTGGCTGAAAAAGTTTGGAATTGGGGCCTGGCTGATCCCGTGAATTTTGATGGCGTCGGCAGTTGCGGCGGCATCAGCGAACATTATGCCACGCCGAGCTGGCAGGTGGGGTTCGGCACCAGCACCAATCACGGCACCACCACCGGGCGCAACATTCCTGACGTGGCGCTCACCGCTGACAACATTTATGTCATCGCCGACAACGGCATCGCGTATCCCGGCACGGGCGGCACGAGTTGCGCCGCGCCTTTGTGGGCCGGGTTCACCGCCTTGATTAATCAGCAGGCCGCTTTGAATGGCAAGCCTTCCGTCGGTTTCATCAATCCGGCGATTTATGCGATCGCTAAGAGCGCGGCTTATACTAACACTTTTAACGACATCACCAACGCCAATAACACCTGGTCCTTGAGCCGGACTAACTTCTTTGCCGTTCCCGGCTACGATCTATGCACCGGCTTGGGCACTCCCAATGGCACCAATCTCATTAATGCCCTCGTCTCTCTGGCTTCGAACGCGCCGCCGGTGATCTCCGCTCCGCAGCGGCCTTGGGGCAGCACGCTGGGCGTGATGAACGGCAGTAATCCGAATGGGGCTTGGTTCCTGTTTGTGCAGGACGATTCCCAGCTCTTTGTCGGCACGATCAGCAGCGGTTGGTCTCTCACGCTCACCACGGGGTATCCGGTGGGTTACGCTGCTGACAATCAGGTTTACGTCACTCCGGCTGTCGTCACCAATGTTCCCAATTCCTCCTGGCCGGTGACTTTGGCCGTCACCAATTATGGTCCGTCCTCCGCCACCAATGTGTTTGTCACGGATACCTTGCCGATGCCTGGCACCGGCGTCACGCTGGTTTCGTCCAATGCCTCGGCCGGTTCGGTGGCGGTTTACGGGGATACCCTGATTTGGACGGTCGGTAATCTGGCCCTCGGCAATGGGGCCAGCCTGACCTTGAATTTTTACGCCGCCTCAAACTCAGCGGGCTACTATACCAACAACGTCACGGTCAATGCGACCACCCCTGATCCGAATCCTGACGATGACGGCGGCACGGCCACGCTCTTTGTTTCCAACGTGTCCGCCGCGCCCCCGCATTTGGCGCCCAGCTATAATCCCGCCACTGGCATCTTCCAATTGGTTGGGGCGGGTTCGCCCGGCCAGTCCGTGATTGTGCAGTCGTCCACCAACCTGGTGAACTGGCTGCCGATTTCCACCAACGTCATTCCGTTCACGAACTCCTACGCCACCACGAATTATCCGGTGCAGTTCTATCGGGCGGTGGTCGGTCCGTAATTCGGCAGCATGAAACTCTGCGGTTTGACCGGCGGCGTGGGGATGGGCAAATCCACCGCCGCCGGCTTCTTTTTGCCATCCGGCGCGCGGGTTGTGGATACCGACCAGCTCGCGCGGCAGTTGGTGCAGCCCGGTCAGCCTGCGCTGGCGGAAATCCTGGCCACCTTTGGTTCCAATCTGCTTGCCCCCGATGGCACGTTGAACCGCGAACAGCTGGCCCGCCTGATTTTCGCCGATGCGGTCGCTCGCCAGCAGTTGGAGACCATCTTGCATCCCCGCATCCGCGCGGCCTGGCTGGCTCAGGTTGAAAGGTGGCGCACGGAAAACTGTCCGCTGGCCGTCGTGGTCATTCCGCTCCTGTTTGAGACGGCGGCGGAGAACCAATTCGATAAAATCATCTGTGTCGCCAGTTCGCCCGCGTCCCAGCATGAGCGGCTGCGGGCGCGTGGCTGGTCCCCGGCGCAAATCCAGCAGCGGATCGCGGCGCAACTGCCGGTGGAACAAAAAATCGCGCTCTCCCATTATGTTCTCTGGGCCGAGGGCAGCCTGGCAGTGCTGGCCCGTCAGGTCGCCTGCGTGATTGGGACGTTGTCAGCCGATGCGGCCTGAACCGTGCGGTTCGCTGAACTGGACGCATTCAACTTGCGCCTGGAGAGCGGCGCTCTCCCTGCTGTCCCGGGATTCCCCGAAACTGCTATGACCATCTTGGGCATGCCGCTTGCTTTATTTTTTGGTGGCGTGGTTTACCTTGTTCGGGCGTGTTGGGTGGTTTGGGTTCAACCGGTTCTTTGATATATTCGGATGCGTTGGCGCTTCTGGACCCTCTGCCGGTCTCGCCGGTTGAGCCGCTTCCAGTCAGGACGAGATTCCGCCTGGGAGCATTGACGGAAATGAGGGATAGCATTTCATATAGTCATAGACACGATCGGTTCCTGCGGCCAAAGCTCCCGGAGCGCTTGCGGACTTCCAGACGCTGCGCGTTGACGTTGGTTTTAGCCCCGCGCGGTAGCGTCTTGGAGTGCGGCGGCCCTCCGCCGCTGTTCCCTTTGGCCCACTCAACTGTGCCAATGTTAACCGGAACTGCTATAGCGATGTTGGGCGAGGCTTTGGTGCGGGCGCCGGTTTGAAAACCCAGCCACCCCGCCGAACCGAAGCCAAAAACTAAAAATCCGGTCTCGGGTTGACAGTATTTTTACTGGACATTTATGTATCTATAAATTATGATACATCTAGTTCGTTGACCCCGGTCGCCGGCAACTCGGGCTTGTTTCCAAAATACGGAACCCGGCAGATCGTTGGCTGACCGGTGGGTCAAGTCGCGCTGCGGCTTGACCTGACCGCGTAGCGGTCACTGGCTGGCGGGTTGATCTTTCGGTTGATAAACAATTCCGTCGCCTGCCGCTGCACTCGGCGACGGGCGGGTGGGGGGGGCGCGACGGGCATGGCCGTTCTTTGACATCTTAATTTTAGTTGTGTGCGTCAAGTTCTGCAAATTGGTTTTCAGGTCACCTTTGGTAATCTCTGGTAATCTCTGGTAACTTGCACCCGTTGTTGGATCATGCCGCCTCCCTCGGTTTGTCCCTGATTCGTTTGAAAATTTTACCCCTAAAAATATAAAAGTGGTAAAGAAATAGTAATTCTGTTGCACAGATCCAGACGCAAGGAATATAGCGGTTCTATTGGGAAATAAAAGGGAAATTGGCTTTAATCCGCTTAAATTTCGGGTGGGTGCGTATCGTGGGGCTGACACTTTCACTGACAGCCTCTTCCCGCCAAGGGGCACTGTCAGTGGCCCGGACCGGACGAAAACCCGAAAATTTCGGATTAGCGGCCTATCCCGGGGCTTTACTTCATTAGCATAATTTAACTTTGGCTTCGGCAAGAATACTTATCGAGTATGCCATCGTGCTGATTACCGCTGGTTCCGGCGAATATGAATTCCGGAATTTGGCACTTGGTTTATGTCGACAGGGAGACGCCCTGCTCGTCCCTCTTGGCCAGTGGCATCAATAACGGACTCTTCCGACTACCGGTTGGTCAGAACTGTGTATCTGGCTAGGCGGTGAATATCCGCACCGCCTGCACGCACACTGGGGCGACGCTTCGCCGCGTGTCACAAACGCAGGATACGGGAGGAAATTGAATGGAGTCGCTACTCACGTTCCCGACGCATGCTTTGGAAAACCAATCTTCCCATCAAAGCGAGCGCTTTTTCCTGCGGGTTTGGTGATCCGAGCAAGAAGAGTAAGGTGTTGCGCAGACTGACCGCAGCAACCCCCGCAGAGATTCGCAATAGTCCCCAAGGCACAAGACCTAACACGCTCTAATCTTCTGATTCATTAATAGAATAAGG
This sequence comes from uncultured Verrucomicrobia subdivision 3 bacterium, assembly GCA_903921455.1. The sequence goes on from CAIXPZ010000249.1 coordinate 38,245, forward strand.
GGCAATGTTCAC
>CAIXPZ010000250.1 GCA_903921455.1 uncultured Verrucomicrobia subdivision 3 bacterium
AACAATCTGATTAGTGGTCATGATTGTGACTTTACAATCCAAAACAACTGCGGCACCCAGTGTGCCGCTGGCCAGACTATGTCATTGGCCGGAAGGTCGGCCGTTCGCATTGTTCCTGTCCCACGACGTGGATCAAATCCATGACCGCGAACCATTCCGCGTGCTGGCCGATGCCAATCACATCCGCCGCCGGTTGACGAGCGATGAACCCGGCAGCATGGGACTCGCGGGACTCCGACTGGCGGGTTCGATATTCCAGCCCCAACCAGCACAGAAGGATTTTGAAACGCTGCTGGCGATTGAAGGCCGGCATGGTTTTCGATCCACGTTTTTTCTGCGGCGCGACAAATCCAGGGCGCGGCAGGGCAGGCGCTATTCCCTGCAATGCCGGGAAATTCAAAAGGTCGGCCGGATGATTTTGGATGCCGGCAGCGAGTTGGGCATCCACGGAGGCTATTATCATTTCAATGACGCCAAGCTCTACCGCGAAAGTCTGGAGGCCATGGAATCCGCCTTTGGCGTCCGGCCGTGTGGCATCCGGAACCATCTGCTGCATTTTTCGTATCCCGAAACCTGGCGGGCGCAGGCGGCGGCAAAATTTGCTTATGACGCCACTTATGGTTTATCGGGCGAACTGGGTCCGCGCGGCGGCTGGCCGTTTCCATTTCAAACCTGCGATGCGAACACGGGCGAATTTTTGAACCTGCTCGAACTGCCGATGACGGTGATGGACGCCACGCTGTTCCGGCATCTCCGGCTCGGCGGCGAAGCCGCATTGGAGAAAGCCTGGCAGGCCGTGGCGGGCGTGATCGGCGTGGGCGGACTGGTCTCGCTGCTATGGCACAATAATTATTTCAACGAGCGGGAATACCGGGACTGGCAGATGGTTTATGAGGAATTGCTGAACCGGCTGGCGCCGCTGAAACCGTGGTGCGCCACCGGCGCGGAAATCAACGCCTGGTGGCGGGCCAAAGCGGCGGTGGTCATGCGGACATTCCCCGGCGCGGCTGGAAAAACAAAAATCGAGATTCTTTCACCGCAAGCCATCACCGGTCTGGCGCTGGAAATCCAATCAACCCACGAAGTCCAGCTGCCTGCAGCAAACGTCCAGCAAGAGTCGGTTGACGGCAGAACCAGAATTTATTTCCCGTGTTTGCCCGCCGGTGAAACCATCACCCTGAAAGTTACCACCCGTTTTGGATCATGAGTTACGTCGAGCGATATGCGGAAATGCTGGCCGCCAAGCGGAAACCTTTCACGCTAGTGGACGGCCAATTGTTTGCCCGCCAGCAACGGTGGGTCGCACCGGTCGGCCCGGCGGCGCAGCGGTATTCACTGACCCGCCAACAGGCGCGCGAACTGCAAAAGAAACTGGGCGGCTGGTGGGTGAGCTGGACGGATGGTTTCGCCGCGGATGCCGATGCTGCCAAATGGCATGCCGTCGTCTGCCGGCAGTTCGTGCCGCTGGAAAATATGCCAGCCAAGCGCCGTTACGAGGTTAATCGCGGATTCAAAAACTGCGACGTGCGCCGCGTGGATGCCGCCGAGATCGCGCAGAATGGCTATGAAACCCATGTGGCAGCGCTGGCGGGTTACACCGCCGGCCGGCCGGTTTCAGTTCCCTCGCGCGAGGATTTTTCCGCCCGGGTTTTGACTGACATGCCGTTTGGCGATATTAAACACCACTGGGCGGCTTATCATCAGGGGCGCATGATTGCCTTCGCGCAATGCTGGCTTTATGACCGCATTGAGGTCGACTACACGCTCATCAAGCTACACCCCGAAAGTCGTCCGCTTTATGCCGGCTATGCGCTGGTGCAGCGCATGAACGAGTTTTACCTGCGAGAACAGAGTTTCGAGTATGTCAACGACGGATGGCGCTCCATTCTGCACGAAACCGCCGTGCAGGATTTTCTTACCGGAAAATTCAACTTTGAAAAAGTCGGCGCACGGCTGCATATCGCATTTCGTCCGCCGCTGGGCGCACTGCTGAATGTTTCTGCGCCGCTGCATCCGATTTTGCGGAAATTCGACCCGCGGTTTGCCGCCGTGCTAGAACTCCGGCAGGCTGCCAGCTAACTGATTTTTGCCGCGGTCATCCGCTACTACCAGCCGTTTTTCACCGGGCCATACGCGCCCGGCACGCTTACGCCGCGCCAGCTCATGCGGCGGGCCGGCGAATATTGGTAACGACTGGTGACAACCCCAGACGCTCACTTGACTAAGAAACAGACATACGCCGCGGCCATGCTACGCAGTGTCATGGCCGCACAAGGTCTGGATCCACTC
>CAIXPZ010000251.1 GCA_903921455.1 uncultured Verrucomicrobia subdivision 3 bacterium
AAGGAACCGTTGACCGGGCAAGAGATCAGTGGACCATTGCCCCCGGCGGCGTTGGTGATAACGCCACCATTCATATTGATGGGATTGCCTGAACTGCTGGCCGTGCCGCCCGCGTTGAACCCATTTGTCCCAATGGTGTAAGCGCCGGCAAAAGGCGTGAGGAAAATGAGGTTGGTAGGCGAAAGCGTCGTCCCGTTAATGACGGTGCCCGCAGTGCCGGCAGTGCCGCCACCGAAGATGACGTTGTCGCCGCTCTGCATGGTATTGCCGTAGGTGGCGGCGTTGGTGTTATACCAAGGCGCACCCGCCGGGGCAGACGCCACTCCCTGATTCCAGGTGCCCGCACCTTCAGTGAGGCTGCTGGCAGAGATCGTCCAGCGGAGGTTCGAAGTCCCATACGGGGGAGTTGCTACTTCGACGTTCCCCAATGCGTATGCCCCATTCGTTTGAAGCCCTTGGATGGCGAGCTTCAACGGGTCGCTATACCCAGTCGGATCTGTGATTCGCACTTGGAGGGAGTAAATGCCAGCACTCAACCCGGCGGGCATCACAAAGGAATCCGCGACCGTCACAGGAGTATCTACCTGATTCGTGCGATTCAAGGTTGGAAGAAGCGAACGCAAGTCGAGCTGGGAATCGCCCTCCCACAGCAGCGCGCCGTTCGTCTGATTACAAATCCGATAGCTGACGCGCCAGTTACGATACGCGGGAGCGACGCCGACATTCGACCAATCTGCCGTGAACAGCGCGGATTGTCCGGAATAAATCTGGGAGGGACAGGTCACGCTGCGCAGGACGTAACGGTAGCCCGCCGTCTTGGCGCTGAGAATCATGGATGACTGGTCTTGACTGGTCATCGAGTTCCACGGCCCAAAGTTGCCGTTGCCAATCGCGGAAACGTGCATATCAATGACCTGCTGCGGTCCGTTGGAGAAAGTCATGCCTGTCCCGCCATAGCCCTCGACGATGACCGGGGCCGTCTTCCAGCGATTGGACGCCTTGCTCCACGCACTTGAATTAGTAAGTGTCCAGAACTGTGGGTTGCACCAGGAATCGCGCCGCCAACCGATGGGATAAGCCACGTTGGTCTGATCCATCGCGTAACCCAGCCCGACTTCATTGTCGCTCATCATGATGATCTGCTTGTTGGTGAACGACGTGGTGTGAGAATTGATGATACGCTGAATCGAGTTGGTGGTGATCGCAACCAAAGGCACCGGCGGATTGGAAAAGCCAGTCAGGTGCCACTCGCCCCAGTTGCCGTAGGTGCGGATCTCCACATAGCCGATACGCGGATCGCCGGCGAAGCTGTTGCTAAGGGCATTGTTGAGCGCCTCCACGCGCGCGAGGAAATTGGTGTTGTTCCAATCCGGCACCCAACAACTTTTGTTGGTGGCATACCACGCCTGCATGTTGGCGTCCAGATACGCGGGGTAGGCTTTGTTGAGGCCCTCGACCACGCATCGAACACCAAACCCGAACGTGCCCGGACCATTCGTATCGGTTTGGGCCAGCGCGGCAGCATTGCTGATCACCTGAAAGTTATAGACTCCTTGGGACGTCTCGAGGTCAGACCAGTTGAACCGTGAATAGCGGTCAATAACCGCGACCGGCGCCACCTCCTGATATATCCAGTAGTAGAAACCGCGCCCGGGATTGACGATTTCGTTGCTACTAACGTCAATGACCGCCGGGGTGAACGTGACATTCGTCTGGGCCGAGAGCGACAATGCCGTCAGCCAGACCGCCAGGGTCAATTGGATTCCAATTCCAATTCGTCTCATAACGCGGTAAATGTCCCTTTCAAATCACCAACGAGCAACTCGAACTCGCCCGGCTCAACGACGCGTTTCATTTCCGCGTTGAACAAAGCCAGTTGATCGAAAGCGATGGAGAGTTCCACCGTTTTTTTCTCTCCGGGCGCGAGCGAGATGCGCTTGAACGCCTGCAGCGATTTCACCGGCGTCGTGGTGCTGCTGACCACATCATGGACAAACGCCAGCACCACTTCATCGCCGGCACGTGCCCCGGTGTTCTTCACGTCCACCGTCACGGTGACATTCTCGCCCGGCGAAACCTTGGCCGGCAGCCGGAGGTTATCGTATTTGAAAGTCGTGTAGCTCAAGCCGTGGCCGAACCAGAACAGCGGATCGGTTTTGCCCAAAACATACTTGCGATAATTCTGCGACGGCATGTGGTTGTAAATCGTCTGGATGTGCCCCGCACTGCGCGGAATGGTGATGGGCAATTTGCCACTGGGATTGACCAGACCGAAAAGAATTTCTGCGACAGCTTGTCCGCCTTTGCAACCCGGCTCCCAAGCCTCGACCACGGCCGGAACATGGTCCATTGTCCACTCTGATCCGATTGGGCGGCTGTTGACCAGAACCACGACCACCGGCTTGCCGCTCGCCACGACCGCCTGCACCAACGCTAGTTGATTTCCCGGAAGCTCAATGTCGCTGCGATCCACTTCCTCGCCGCTCGTCTTGTCGGCGTAGTCAAAGCGCATGGTATTTTCGCCGACCACCAGCACGGTGAGGTCGGCTGCGGTAGCCTGCTTGGCCGCGTCTTGTATTGCTTCGGGTTTTGTCGCCCGCGCCTTTGAACCGCAGTCGTAGTAGCTGACTTCGCAACCTGCCGGAGCAATCTGCTTCAAGCCTTCCTGCACGGTGATGATGTTTTTGTCAGGCTGCGGCGTTACCCAGTCGCCGAGAATGGCCTGCGTGTCGGCCAGCGGGCCGGTCACAAGAATGTGTTTGAATCGCTTGGCATCCAACGGCAGCAATGACTGCTCATTCTTCAGCAGCACAATGCCTTTGCGCGCGGCGTCCAGCGCCGTCTGCTGATGCGCGGCGGAGAAAGTGACTTCCGCCGCCTGACCCAACGGCGTTTGCGCCTGCTCAAACAAGCCGAGCTTGAATTTCGCACGCAGAATCCGGCGCACGGATTCGTCAATGCGCGATTCGGGAATACGGCCTTCTTTTACCAACTCAACCAGCGGCTCAAAGAATCCCGGCCCGTGCATGTGCATGTCCACGCCGCCCATGACGGCCTGATAAACGGCTTCCTTTTGGTTGGCGGCCACATGATGCACGCCTACTAAGCCTTCAATATCCATCCAGTCGCTGACAACAAAGCCGCTGAATCCACCTTCGCGCCGCAAGACATCCTCAACCAGCCAGCGGTTGGCGTGGCATGGCACGCCGTTCAACTCGTGGTGTGCGGTCATCAGAGAACCGGCTCCGGCCTTGAAAGCTGCGAGATACGGCGGCAGGTAGACACCGCGCAACGTGTGTTCGGAAACATCCGTCGGTGCAAAATTAAGTCCATTCACCGGCTGGCTGCCGGCGATGGCGTGCTTCACGCACGCGAGAAGGTGATTGGCGTCTGGACCATCCCGGCCTTGCAACCCATGCACCGCCGCCACGCCCAAACGGCTGACGAGAAACGGGTCTTCGCCAAACGTCTCGCCGGTGCGCCCCCACCGCGCGTCACGAGCGACATCCACATTGGGCGCAAACGTCCACTGCGAACCGTTGGCACGGGTTTCCTGCGCGGTCTCGCTGGCGACTTGCTCGACCAGCGATTCATCAAAGCTGCTCGCCAGTCCCAACGATGCGGGATAGATCGTCGCTCCGCTCACCAGGCCGTCGCCATGAATCGCGTCAATGCCGATGATCAACGGAATCTTCAGCCGGCTTTGCGCCGCCAACGCCTGCAGGCGATTGGCCTCCGCCGGCGTGGTGACGTGGAGAAAGGAACTGACTTTGCCTTGACGCACCAAATCCTCCAGCGCGCCGAACGTCAGGCCGGGATACATCGGAATGGCATCGGCCTTCGCCGGCGTCTTACCCGTCTTCTTCACATCCTGCTGCAACAGCTCGATGCCGACGTATTGGCACATCTGCCCAACTTTTTCCTCCAGCGTCATCCGCACCAGCAAAGCGTCCACACGCGATTCCAGATTGGTGGTCGCGGGTGGTTCTCCGGCAATTAAAGAATTAGCTAGACCGGCAAAAAGCACGGTCGTAAAAAAATATTTACCGAGTTTTAGGGGCGGGTGTTTCATGTTTTCTTGTCCGGCTAAATTCTTTGAGTCTATTAGTTGTTCAGGTTTCGCTTTGGCAGGAATTGATCTCAACCGGCCAAGCCATTATTCGCTGCAAATAGTTAGTCTTGGATGCCGCCATCAATCCCGGCATCACCGGTTTTCAAAAAGCTGCCGCCGCTTTCCACAGATTGCGGCAAACCGGAACATGGGCTTGACGATGCCAGCCAATTCGCGCCGGATACCGGCCCAGTGAAAATCCCACTGCCCGCCGCGTAGCAGGCAGCCCAAGTGCAATAGCGCGCGCCCGGGCGCGATTCGCGTCAGGTGAAGTTTGAAGCTGGTCATCATTGTATTGGCCTTCCGTATTTTTGTTTCTGATAGGTTCGAGTGGCGGCGCTACCCCAATAACGCCGCCACCCAACCCAACCCAACCCGGAACCCATGATCCGGTGCTTGTGACGGGAATCCAAACCCGCCACGAAGTTCTTGTTATGCTTCAAGCGGCC
>CAIXPZ010000252.1 GCA_903921455.1 uncultured Verrucomicrobia subdivision 3 bacterium
ACCCCAAGCAAGTGAAGCCCCCGCCGTGAACCGGCAGGACAAAGAGGCGTTGCTTGCGGTTGAGATGGATTTGGTTGGGTTGACTCATTTGCTTGCCCTTACTGGTACCGATTATAGCAGGACTGATCTGATTTGTAAAGCCATCGAAACAAGCATGTTACGACATATTCCACTCATCCTTACTGCGACGGGATTGAGTGCAGGAGTGCAAAGGTACCGGTTCCAATCAATTGGAAAGGATGGGCCGCTCTTTTCGGAGCTTTTGATGCTCTTCAAACCAGTTTTCCAGCCGGTTCCGGAGCCGTGGGTCGACGGTCAGTATGCCAACCTCCAATACCGCCTGCCGATGCAGCCCCTTGCGCCGCCAGCCATGCCGGAAAAACGACCTCCGGCTGATCCCATACGGTAGAGCGTTAGCGAACGGCAGGACAGGCATCCGCTCTTTGAGCGTGCTGAACAGCCAATCCCAATACAGGATGGGCAATAGCGGGCACATGGCTGGTTTTTGGATGCTGAGAATCCGCTCCCGACACCGCTCCGGCATCAGGTCAGCGAACAACGGGCCATAGAACGGCGAGACTTTGATGTAGTTGCGTTGATGAATGCGTCGGGATGGGTAGTAGAGAATTGTCCATGCGGTCAAGATTTGGCGGATGCGCTCATCATCGGGCAATTCCAGCCACAATTCCCTGTTAAACTCACTCAGCCTCGCCCCGGAGAACATTCCCGCGATTACGGCAGCCCCTTCTGGATCTTCAGCCGGAAGATGAGTGACGGCCGGGCAGGCAACCAGTCGACGCCGTCCATTTCTGTCAGGCGAGCCAAGGCGGCCAGCCAAACTCCAATTACTGATGTCGCCAACGACCTCGGGGTAAAGTTTGCTGTCGACCCGATACCGACCGGGTTCCTTCTGAGCGATAGCTCCCGAGAGCTTCAAGCCATGGAGAAATCCGCCTGTCCAATACCCCAACTTATCTTCGATCCCCAGTTTGCCTTGGCGGAGCCGAACGATGGCGGCTTTGGGGGCTCCGGCATAACGCATCTGACATTCGGTGGGGGACCGTGGATACCCCATGTTCTGATCCCAGACCAGCTTGACCAAATCACGGCGGCGGTGCGCCCGGGCGTCAATAAGGACGTAAGCCCGAGCAATTGCCGTCAGGAAGGCGGTGTGACGGATTTGTCGCTGCTCGGCGATGAAAGCTTGATAGTCACGGTAAAATTCCATGCCTAAATACTTCCAAAACCACGGGCAGGATACCTACACTGGCGTGTATTTTACAAAACAGTGTTAGCGGTGGAATCAGTCAGATTTGCTCAGGTTTTGACGTTCAATCTGAAATCGGCATCCGTGAAAATTTCTGGGGACACAGATAAGAACCGCTCGTTCCGATGAGGATCAGTGCCAGTCAGGCACTCGGTCAGGATTCAAAAGTTTTATTTTTTGGAGACCGGTGCAGGAAATCCCAGCGCAAGGCAACCGATGCCTGCTCGCCTTCCAGCGTCTTCGCCAAAACTTCATTCAGCGCGTAGTACAAGAGGCAGATTTTGCACTCGAAAAACAGCTGGGTGGCGTCATACGACAGTCTAAAATGGCTAACTTTTCCGGTCCTAACGTGGTGTTCAAAATTGCATTCTGTGATCAAATCGAGGAACAAATCGATGTTGGTCTGTAGCAGAAATCCACCAATAAAATCCGCCAAAATCTGATAGGACAGGAAGTCCATTTTTTGAATATCCAACGGGCTTAGATTGAGTTCCCGGTAGTTCATGCTGAACTTGACCACCCCGGTTGGGCCCAATGTCTGAACCGTTACCCGTGGGCGGTCACGGATGATGCGGGCGACCACCTTGGATGTAGTATCCCCGATTACCGGGGGAAACCACGAGC
>CAIXPZ010000253.1 GCA_903921455.1 uncultured Verrucomicrobia subdivision 3 bacterium
GCGTGGCGATTCGAGTGGGAACATTAGTCAGCTGAGGATATTTTCGGTGTATAAAATCAGTTGCCAGCGGTTGCCGAAAATGACTTTTTAGACCCCATTGAGGGCGATATTGAAAGATTGGAAAAAGGCAGCCAAAAAGTGCATTTTGCCCTTATTTAACAATGGTATTATTGGGTTTTGGTGGGAGTTTTTCGTGCTGGGGCAACTGCTGTAATAGCGTCCTGAAGGGATTTAATCATTCAGCCCAAGGTTGCGCCCTCGGCGCTACCTTGGGTAATCAACCCAAAGTAATTATCTACCCTGAAAGGGTTGGATGAGGCAGCCCTTTCAGGGTAGGGAAAATTCGGATGGCCGTTCACCCAGGGTAGCTCCTCGTCCGCCCGGCTCGGATCAACCCTGGGCTGAAAGATTCCATCCCTTTGGGATGGGGGGAACCGACCAAACCCAACCGCTGGCGGTGGACGCGGCGGGTTTACCAAAGGCGTTGATCAGGCTAGAAACGAGGTAAATTTCGGCTGGACATCATTTTTTGGCGAGCCTTGTGTCGCTTCATGAAAAAGAATCGGCTATACAGGCCGACGTCTATTGTTAGATAGGCGACTACACGCATGACCGATTTCAACAAACTTATCCCAGAGATGCGCGACTGGAACAACGGCGCAGGCATTGATGTTCGGTCATGGATCGGATGTTCGGGCAGTTTTGAGTTAGCGATTGGCTATAGCACGATTTTCTGGCCAGAGTTTGTTGAGTTTGAGCGGTATGTTTTACGAGCGGGCTTTTCTTTGGATAGCTTGCGACGATTTTAGAGTCAGTGCGATAGTGACCGGCGGCGTATTGAGTCCGTCATGAATCATCTGCACATCGCAGATATTCAGTATCACGGCTGCGAGGACATCACTCGTGAGCAGGTAGTCTATCTTGGGCACATTCTTAGCGAGATTTATCGCGCGAAGCTTGCATGGCAGTTCCCTTCGAAGCGCTTCGAGGTTCATTTCGATGATTCGCCCACTGAGAATCTCACAGATTATGAGCTTACATTTTTTCAGACTGACGCCGTCGCCTAATATGAGGCTAGGCGACAAAGAATCTTTTCCCTTGGCGGAGGCGGTTAGCTAGGCCGCCAGTTTTGCCGCCTGCTCTTTCACGCCGCGCAGGTCCAGTTTGCCGGTCCCGAGCATCGGGAAACTGTCCACGGGGTAAAAGGCGTCGGCCTTGGGCTTCCACAGGTTCGGCAGGTCGCACGCGGCGAAGGGTTCCAGCAGGGCCGTCAGCGCCGCCGGCGCCAGCCGGTGCAGGACGACGAGGCGTTCGCCTTTCTTTTCATCGGGCACGCCCACGACCACAAAGGCCACTTCGGCCACGCCGGCGAGTTCCTGGAGTTTCTCCTCAATCTTCAAGTGCGGCACCATCTCGCCGCCGATCTTGCTGAACCGGTTCAGGCGGCCGGTGATCTGCAGAAAGCCGTCCTCGTCGAGCATGGCCACGTCGCCGGTGCAATACCAGCCGTCGCGCAGGACGTCGGCGGTCTTGGCGGGCTGATGGAGGTAGCCGAGCATGACGTTGGGCCCGCGCACGAGCAACATGCCGGATTCGCCGGGCGGCAGGCTTTTCCCGCCCCACGGCGCCTCGGCCTCGGTGATGCGCACGCTCATACCGGGCACGGGCTGGCCGATTTTGCCGTGCTTGCCGCCCACCTGATAGAAGCCGGCGGCGCGGTAATCCCAGGTGTTGACGGCCACGGCGGGGGAACATTCGGTGCAGCCGTAGCCCTCGAAGGGGCGGATGCCGAAGCGTTCCTCAAAGGCGGCAGCGAGGCGCTCGGGCAGTTTCTCCGCGCCGGTCACAATGAGTTTGAGGCTGCCGAAATCCGCCGGGGCGACGCCGCGCAGGTAGAGCTGCAGGAAGGTGGCCGTGGCGAGCATGACAGTGATCTGGTGTTCCCGGACGGTCGTGCCGATGCCCCGGGCGTCGAGCGGATTCGGATAAAAGATCACGCCGGTGCCGAGCACGAGGGGCAGGCAGAGCGTGACAGTGAAGCCGAAGGAATGGAAGAAGGGCAGGATGCCGAGCAGGCGCTGGGATTCGTCGAGGGCGATGACTTCGCCGCATTGCTCGATGTTGGCGAGGAGGTTGAACTGCGAGAGCATCACGCCCTTGGGTTCGCCGGTGCTGCCACTGGAAAAAATCACCGTCGCCAAATCGTCCATGCCCACGCGGGCGGAGCCGAAGAGGCGTTCCAGCAAAACGGCCGGCACCAGCTTGGCCAAGAATAAGGCGGCGAGCTTTTCGGTCCAGGCGGGCGGCGCGGCGAGGTCCTCGAGGTAGATCAATTCGCCGGGAGGCGTGAGCTTGATCTTCTCCAGAAATTTCCGCGAGGTGACGACGGTCCGGATGTCGCACTGCTGCACGCAGTCGGCGAGGGTGGCTTCGGACAGGGTGTAGTTGAGGTTCACCGGCACCTGGCCACAGAGGAAGGCGGCGTAATTGACGAGCGCGCCGGGCACGCTCGGCGGCAGATAGATGCCGACCATTTTCTGCGATTGCCAACGGGGTTTCAGCCGGCGGGCGAGAAAGAGGGTTTTAACGAGCGCGGTGCCAAAAGTAAGCTTCGGCGTTTGCGGGTCGGCGAAGGCGAAGCGGTGGGGATGTTCGCGCGCCATGCGGAGGAAATTCCGGTGCAGCGGCGCCATGCGTTCGCGGCGGAGCTGCCAGGCGTTGACCTGCAATTCCTGCACCGCCGCGCGCACGGCGAACGGCGTGGTATTGCCCGGCAGCGGCGCGCCGAAGCTGATCGTGACCGGATGCGGACAGTGCGACGTGATGAGGTGCACGAAGCGCCCGCGCCGGAAACTCATCGGCCCGCCCAGCACGCCGTCGAGCGCGATGGGGATGATGGGCGCGGCCACGTCCTGCATGATGCGCTCCATGCCGCGCCGGAACGGGAGCAGCTGGCCGATGCGCGTGATCTGGCCCTCGGCGAAGATGCAGACGACCTCGCCATTGCGGATGGCGTCGCTGGCAGCCTGCAGGGACTTGAGCAGCTCGCGCGGACGCTGTTCGGAGGAGACGGGAATGGTCTGCCAGATGCGGGCGAAAGGCTTCACCCAGGGCTTCTCGTAAATATCCTTGAACATCAGGAACCGGACGGGCCGGTCCGTCGCGGCGATGAGCAGCGCGGCGTCCACGTAGGAAACATGGTTGCAGACGAACAGCGCGCCGCCCTTGTCCGGGATGTGGTCGCGACCGATGACACGAACACGGTAGATGGAATGCGTCACGAGCCACAGCCCCAGCCGCAGCAGCGAGTCGGGCAGCAGCACCAGCAGATAAACCGTGGCCAGCAGGGTCGCGCCGGCGACGACCAGGAAAATCTGCGGCGGCGTGAGCTTCACCACGGAGGCGAGCAGATAGAAAATACCCGAGGCCAGAAAGATGCCGACGAAGGAAACGAGGTTCGCCGCCGCCAGCACGCCGCCTTTTTTATCGGCGGCGGGACGGTGTTGCAGCAGCGCGGAAACCGGCACGATGAAAAAACCGCCAAAGAAACCGAGCGCGGAAAGGCGCGCGCAGACGCTGCCGAAGGCCAGGCCATTCTGCCCGAGCAGCGCGGCCGAAACCGTCAGGCCGATGGCGCCGAGGGGAATCAGGCCGGTTTCAATCTTGCCGCCGGAGAGATAGCCCGCCGCGAAACTGCCGAGGCCGATGCCGATGGCCAGGGCCGCCTGCAAATAGCTGCTCTGCATCGGGTCGGCCAGATGCAGCGCGTCCTTGGCGTAGATGACGACGACAAACTGGATCAGCGCGGCGATGCCGAAGAAGTAGGTGTTGCCAATCACCGCGAGCCAGAGCGGGCGATCCTGGCGGATAAGGCGGAGCTGCATCCACAGGTCGCCGACGAAGTTGGCGCGGAATTTTTTCAGCGGATCGGCAGCGGGAACTTTCGTGATGCCGAAGCTCGTGAACAAACCCACGACGGCGAGCGCGATGAGGATGACGCCCGACCAGGCGGGTTGCGCCGAGAACTGTTGGCACAGCCAGCCGCCCGCAACCGTGCCGCCGATGATAGCGAGGAACGTGCCGAGCTCAATCACGCCGTTGCCCCATGACAATTTTTTCTCCGGCAACAATTCCGGCAGCAGGCCGTATTTGGACGGGGCAAAGAAGGCGCTGTGAACGCCCATCAGAAACACGCCGGCGATGGTGACGTAAAGGTGATGCGTCGCCAGCCCGGCCAGCGCGAGGAACATGACGAGAATCTCAAACAGCTTCACCCCGATGACCACCGTGCGCTTGCTGAACCGGTCGGCCAGAAAGCCGCCGGTCATGGAAAACACGATGAACGGCAGCGCGAACAGCGCGCCGACGATGCTGACAAGCCGGTCGCTTTCCTCGTTCGGCAGGTTCATGCCGGCGACGAGCGAGATGGCCAGCCACTTGAGCGTGTTATCGCTGAAAGCGCCCTGAAACTGCGTGACGATGAGCGCCCAGAAACCGGCCAGCGACGGGGTCGTTGCGGGTTTGGCGTTGGGCGGCGGGGCGGCGTTGATCACGGGGCAAGGCTAACAGCACGGACGGCATAGTGGGAATTGAAAAACTTGCAAGCGACATCGAGGAAAACAATCCCAGCCGCAGACGGCACGCTGCGCCGCGGATTCACCCGATCCAAGCCCGGCCAATGGCCGGCGTCGATCAAACCACGGGCAGCGGCGCGAACGATTGGCCGAGGATGGGCGCGCTCTTGGTCTTGAGCCAGTTTTCCAGCACGCCGGCATAGACACTGCGGAAGTCGACGTTATATTTCACGTCGCCCTGATACAGATCCGCCGGCGCGAGGCTCGGATACTGGCCGAGCAAGCCGGCCTTCACCTTGTTGCCGACGATGAACATCGGCGCGGCGGCTCCGTGATCGGTTCCTCCGTTGGCATTTTCGGATACCCGCCGGCCAAATTCACTGAAGGTCATCACGAGCACGCGGCCCATGTTTCCCTGCGCCTTCAAGTCATCGGTGAACGACTTCACGGATTCGGCGAGATCCCCCAGCAAACGCTGCTGCGAGCCGAGCTGGTTGGTGTGCGTGTCGTAGCCGCCTTGCGAAACGTAATAGATGCGCGTGGGCAGGCCGCCGCCGATGAGCTTGGCGACCAGCTTGAGGGAAGTGCCGAGCTGCGAGCCGGGATACTCGGCCTGGTTCTGGACGCGGGCGGCAATGGCGCGGACCTCCTCGGAGCTGTGCTGGGCGTCGAGCGCGGTGCGGGAAATGAAATCCACGGCCTTGCCGCCGGTCATGGGCATGCCCGCCGGCAACATGCCGATGCTGCCGCCGGAATTGTCGTCGGGCGCCGGACTGGACATCTCCAGCTCGTTAAGTTTCTTGTAGGATTCCTCGGCGGCGGCGCCATTCGCCATGAAGCGGTAGTTCTGCGGGTTGTTGAAAACGATGCCCTTGGGCTTGGCGGCGAAAAAGGATTGCGGCAACTGGCTGCCGATGACCACGCCGACGGCGGGATCCGCGCCGGGACAGGCGTTGTCGAAGTAGCGGCCGACCCAGCCGTATTTCTCGACGCGCGCCGAGTCGCTGGCGGTCTGCCAGATTTCCGTGGAGCGGAAATGCGAGCGGTTGGGGTTCGGATAACCGACGCCCTGGATCACCGAAAGCTGCCCGGCATCATACAGAGACTTGAAGCCCTTCATCGCGCCGTGCAAGCCGATGTCATCGTTGATCTTGAGGACGTCGACAGCCTTCAGCCCGATGCGGGGCCGGGCCTTGTGATAAAAATCATTGCTGTAGGGCACAACGGTGTTGATGCCATCGTTCCCGCCGGCCATCTGGAGGACCACGAGGATGGTGGCGTCCCTGCCGGTGGGCGTCTGGATGGCGGCCTCGGCGGCCTCGGCCTGAAGCGCGGTGAACGTGTTGGAAAGAAACGCGGGCACCGTCCACGCCAGCGAACTGCCGAGAACGGTGCGCCGGAGAAATTCGCGGCGCGTTTGCAAGGTGATTTCGTTTTTCATACGTCAGGTCACTTGATATTCCGGCGTGGACATCATCAGGCGGATGGCGGTGGCGATGTCGGCGTTGGACATTTTGGTTTTGGAATCGAGAAATTCGCGCAAGGTCTGTTCCTGGTCGCTGGCGAGCTTGGTTTGAAACAGCCGATGTTCCAGGGCGGCGACAATCGCGGCCTTGTCCGCCCGCTGTGCCGGCGTGAGGATTTTATCCACATCCACGCCGCCCAGCCGGACGCGCTGCAGGGCTTTCATGGCCTTGCCGCCGCCGCCGCTGCCCGCTTTCTTCGCAAAATCGCCGGCCGCCAGCGGCGGCAGCTGCCCTTCGACGAGCGCCTGCGCGTCGTTGTAACGCGTGAGCAACGTGTTGGTGGTGATCCAGGTGACGCCGCCGTCCCAGCCCTTGACATTCGGCGGCGCGAACAAGTCCTGCCCCAGCTGGCGCAACATGCCCCAGCTCACAATGGGCGGCGGCAATTCGCACTCCAGCACGCGCACGCTGCCGACGAGCCATTGGACGGGGCTTTTGACCTGATTGCGAACGACCTCGGGGGCATAAAACGCCGCGCTGCGGAAGATGGCGCGCAGGAGCGGCTTGAAGTTGTTGCCGTTCGCCCGGAGGATGGCGGCCAGATCGTCGCACACTTCCGGCGACGGCACCTGCCCGGCGAAGTAATTCCAGATCTTCGCGGTGATGAATTTGGCGGACTGCGGTTGCGCAACAATGATGGCAATAACGTCGTCGCCGTTAAAATTTCCGGTGCGACCGAGAAACGTCTTGTCGCCATTATCATGGATGAAGGGACGGTAGACAAAATTTTCATCCTGGATTTCCAGCGACCAGCCGGTCAGCGCCCGCGCCGCCTCGGCGATGTCATGTTCCGTGTAGTGCCCCTCACCGAGCGCGAACAGTTCCATGACCTCGCGGGCAAAATTTTCATTGGGATGATCTTTGCGGCTCTGCGCCTGATCCAGCCAGAGCAGCATCGCCGGATCCTGACCGGCCTCGATGAGCAACTGCTGCCAGTTGCCGGTGGCCAGGCGGCGGAACAGGTTGTTCTGCCGCCACATGAAGTAGGGATTACGCACCTTCTCAATGCTGGTGGCAAAATGGCCGTGCCAAAACAGCACCATCTTTTCCTGAAACGGCCGCGGCCCGTGCGCCATGCGTTGCAGCCACCAGCCGCGCAGCTCCAGCATCCGGCGCTGAAACAGCTGCTGCTGCTCCCGCTGCGCCATTTTCTTCTCCTCGGGGGTGCCGTTGCGGATGGCCTCGCGATACTTTTTTAATTCCTCCGGGTTCGGCCGGGCCCAGTCAGGTTCCGGCGTCGGGTCGGGGATGGCCTCATAGTCGAGCAGATGCGCGACCGCCTGGTCCAACCCCAGGCCGGCGAGCTTTTGAATTTCCGCCGGCGGCCCCCCAAAACCGGCGCGATTCAACAGATGCGCGGCCGTGACATAGTTCCACCGTTCAGATGAAAGCGGCTTAAGCATACCATTTGAAAGACGAATAGTGGTTGGGACAGGTTTCAGCCCAACCGCAAATATTTATTCAGCGCTTGAAAGTTGAAACCTGAAACTTGAAACTCCCACCCATGTCGTTGCCTGCCGATTTGCACATGCATACCCCGCTCTGCCGCCATGCCGTCGGCGAGCCGGTGGATTACGCGCGCCACGCGCTGGCGGCCGGCCTCACGGAAATCGGCTTCTCCGACCATTCGCCCATGCCGCGCGACGACTTCGACAACTGGCGGATGTTCGACCGGCAGCTGGATGAATACGTCGCCAAAGTCCGGCTCGCGCAACAGAAATTCCCCCAGCTCACCATCCGTCTCGCTTTGGAAGTGGATTACCTGCCCGGCCACGAGGACTGGATCCGCCAGCTGGCGGCGCGGCATCCGTGGGATTACCTCATCGGCAGCGTGCACTATGTCTCGGACACCTGGGACATTGACAATCCGGCCAAGCTGTCGGAATGGAAGCAGCGCGATGCCTTTGAGGTCTGGGCGGCGTATTTCGACCGGCTCACGCTGGCGGCGGAATCAAAATTGTTCGAGATCATCGGCCATTGCGATTTGCCGAAAAAATTCGGCATCCGCCCCGCGCAGGACTGCACGCCGCTTTACGAGAAGTTTCTGAATGCCGTGGCCGCGGCGGGCGGCGCGATCGAATTGAACACCGCCGGCCTGCGCAAGGATTGCCGGGAGATTTATCCCAGCCGCAACCTGCTGGAACTCGCCTTCCGCAAAAACGTCCCCATCACCTTCGGCTCCGACGCGCACGCGCCGGAGGAAGTCGGGATGAATCTGGCGGAGGCGGTGGCGCTCGCCCGCAGCGTGGGCTACACGGAAACCTTGCGGTTCAAACAGCGGCAGGCGGAAGCGGCCTGGCTCTAGCCTATGACTGCCGCGCGCACGGATAAAAAAACCTCATTACTCATCTGCGTCGCGCTCGCGCTCGGCACCCTGGCACTCTACGGGCGGGTGATCGGTTATCCATTCATCCAGTTCGACGATGTGGATTACATCTCCGCCAATCCGGACGTCACCGGCGGATTAAACTGGCCGAACGTGGTCTGGGCTTTTAATGGCGCCCATGTCGGAAACTGGCATCCGCTGACCTGGCTATCGCACATGCTGGACTGCCAATGCTTCGGGCTGCAGGCGGGCTACCATCATCTGGTCAACGTCCTGTGGCACACCGCCAACAGCCTGCTCTTGTTTTGGTTTCTCCTGGCCACCACCGGATTCCGATGGCGGAGCGCCTGCGTGGCCGCCCTGTTTGCCTGGCATCCGCTCCATGTGGAATCCGTCGCATGGGTGGCGGAACGCAAAGACGGGTTGAGCACGTTCTTCTGGCTGCTGACACTCCTCGCCTACGCGCGCTATGCCCAGGGCAAAGCAAACGCCCTGGCGGGAACCGCAGCGCCCGGCACCCGGCACCCGTTCCGCTTTTACGCGCTGGCGCTAGGCGCTTATGCCCTAGCCATCATGAGCAAGCCGATGGTGGTCACCCTGCCGTTTGTGCTATTGCTCCTGGATTACTGGCCGCTCCAGCGGCTGCCGGCTGCCAGTTTCCAGTTTTCGATCTGGAAACGGATTCTAATCGAAAAAATCCCTTTCGCACTGCTGTCGTTAGCGCTGTGCGTCGGAACCTTTCTTGCACAAGACGGTTCGGGGGCGGTCATGAACATGGCGCGAGCCAGCCGGTTGGGCAACATCCCGGTTTCCTATGTGCGCTACCTGTCCAAGACCTTCTGGCCGGCGGATCTGTCCATTTATTATCCCTACATCCACGACTGGTCGATCGCCGCCAGCGCCGGCTCAGCGCTGGTGCTGCTATTGATCTCCGGACTGGCGCTGGTGCTCATCCGGCGGCAGCCCTGGCTGATGGTTGGCTGGTTCTGGTTTCTGGGCACACTGGTTCCAGCCATCGGCTTCGTGCAAGTCGGCCTGCAATCCATGGCGGATCGCTACACCTATATCCCCAGTATCGGGCTGTTTATCGTGATCGTTTGGGGCGTCTGCGAATTCTACCAACGGCGGCCGGCTTTCAAGCCATCCCTGCCGCTGATCGGCGGGGCGGCACTGGTCGCCTGTGTGGTGACCACCACCCTCCAGCTCTCTTACTGGCAAAGCAGCGTCAAACTCTTCTTTCATGCGGTGGACACAACCACCGACAATTTCGTGGCGCTGAACAGTCTGGGCTGCGCCTTGAAGGAAATCGGACGGAACGATGAAGCCATCAAGGTTTTTGAAGAATCCATCCGGATCGAATCTCATTACTGGCCATCCCACCGCAACCTCGCCATGAGTTTGCTGGACAAGCACGAGCCCGATGCGGCCTTCCAGCGCTTTAACGCCGTGCTGAACCTCAAGCCGGACGATGCCAGCCTGCGCTACGAACTCAGTCTCTATCTGCTCGGGTATCAACGGATTGAAGCCGCCAAAACCCAGTTGGCGGCGGCGCTGGTCCTGAACCCAGCCTATCCTGAAGCCCACGATCTGCTAGGGGCCATCGCCCGGCAACAAGCAAAACCAGCAGAAGCCATCCCGCATTTTTTGCAGGCCCTGAAACTAAATCCCAACTACGCCGAGGCGCAGTTCAATCTCGGTTTAGCGTTAGAACAACAAGGCCAGTTCCGCGAGGCGGTCGGGCATTATCGCGTCGCCCGGCGCCTGGCCCCGGATTCCCCGGCGATCGTGAAGGCCCTGAAACAAATCCTGGCCGCGCATCCGGAATTGAAATTAACGTCCGAACCCTGAAGCACCGGATGCCAGACCGTTCTGAAAATTTAACCGCCCGCCGACCATGACCAAGATTTTTGCCCGCCGATCCAGCCGCCACATCACCGCCGGCATTGGCCTGGCGCTGGCGCTCGGCACCCTGGCGCTCTACTGGCCGGCCACCCATTTTCCCTTCATCAACTTCGACGATGACGAATACATCGCCGACAACCCCGTCACCCAAGCCGGGCTGACCTGGCACGGACTGGCCTGGGCTTTCAACGGCATCCACATCGGCAACTGGCACCCGGCGACCTGGCTGTCCCACATGGTGGACTGCCAGATTTTCGGAGTAAATGCGGGCGGCCATCATCTCATCAATGTCCTGTTTCACATCGCCAACAGCCTGCTGCTCTTTTGGTTTTTGCGCACCACCACCGGCGCCCAATGGCGGAGCGCCGGCGTCGCCGCCCTGTTCGCGTGGCATCCGCTCCATGTGGAATCCGTCGTTTGGGTCTCCGAGCGCAAAGACGTGTTAAGCACATTCTTCTGGCTGCTAACCCTCCTCGCCTACGCGCGCTACGCGCAAGGCAAGGCAAGCGACCCAACAACCACCCTGCCCCGCGCCACCCGCAACCCGTCACGCTTTTACGCGCTGGCGCTGGCATTTTGCGCCCTCGCGCTGCTTTCCAAACCGATGGCCGTGACGCTGCCCTTCACCCTGCTGCTGGTGGATGTGTGGCCGCTGAAGCGAATCAACCATGGCGAATTGTGGCCGGCAGAATGGCGGAGGCTGCTGCTCGAAAAAATTCCATTTTTCTTTTTAGCGTTCGCCCTCTGCGCCGTGACGTTTCTCGCCCAACGCGGCGCCGGCGCGGTCAGCCCGGTGGAATGGCCGAGCCGGCTCGGCAATGTTCCCGTCGCCTACGCGCGCTATCTGGCCAAGACATTGTGGCCGACGGATCTCGCCATCGTTTATCCCTACGTCTATCAATGGCCAGCCGCCGCCATCGCCGGGAGCGTGGGGTTGCTGGGTTTACTCTCGGGGCTGGCACTGATCCGGCTTCGCCGCCAACCCTGGCTGGCATCCGGATGGTTCTGGTTTCTGGGCACGCTGGTGCCGGTCATCGGCTTCGTGCAGGTCGGCGCCCAAGCCATGGCGGATCGCTACAGCTACATTCCCAGCATCGGCCTGCTCATCGCATTCGTCTGGGGCGCGGCGGAGCTGTGCGCGGCGCGCCCCAACGGAAAACTGGTGCTCGCGCTCATCGGCGGCAGCGCGCTGACTGGCTGCGTGCTGGCGGCGTCCCTGCAAATAGCCTACTGGCGCAGCACGGACAGCCTGTTCCTGCATGCGCTGGAAGTGACGCAAAATAATTATGTGGCGGAAAACGTGCTGGGCAAATGCTTCGAGAAAGCCGGCGACAACGCCGCGGCCCGCGTGCTTTATGAGGATGCGGTCCGCATCGAGCCGCGCTATGCCATCAGCCAGTATAATCTCGGCCTGCTGTTTGCCTGGCTGAACGGCACAACCCGCGCCGTGTGGCGCAGCGCCATGGTGGCGGCGTTGTTCGCCTGGCATCCGCTCCATGTGGAATCCGTCGCGTGGGTGGCCGAACGCAAGGACGTCCTAAGCGCATTTTTCTGGCTACTGGCTTTGCTGGCTTATACGCGCTATGCGAGGCGCCCCCGCCCGGACGCCTATCTGCTGGTGCTGCTGTTGTTCCTGTGCGGCCTGATGGCCAAGCCAATGGTGGTGACGCTGCCCCTGGTTCTGCTGCTGGCGGACGTCTGGCCGCTGAACCGGATGCAGATCCCGGAGCTGGGATTCCGGAATTTGAAATGGCTGATCGTGGAAAAACTGCCGTTGGTCGTCCTGGCCGTCGCCGCCAGCAGCGTCAATTACCTTGCTCAGAAAGCGGGAGGCGCCACGTGGTCGGCGGATGCGTTGCCCCTGCCAGTGCGCCTCGCCAACGCCACCGTTTCCTATGTGCGCTACCTGTCCAAAACCTTCTGGCCGGCGGATCTGGCGGTGATTTATCCCTACCAAAAAGACTGGCCCGGGTGGTTCGTGCTCACGGCGGCGGCGCTTCTCCTCATCTGGTCGGGAACCGTGGTGCTGCGCTTGCGGCAAAACCCATTCCTGTTCTTTGGCTGGTTTTATTTTGCGGGCACACTGGTGCCCACCATCGGCCTGGTGCAAGTCGGCCCGCAGGCGATGGCGGACCGCTATATGTATCTGCCGAGTATCGGGCTGTTCGTCTTGATCGTTTGGGGCGTCGATGAGCTCCTAAAGAATCGACCGCGACACCAACAAATCGCCGCCACCGCGGGTACGGTGGTTCTCGCAGGCTGCCTCGCCACCACTTCGCTCCAGTTGTCGCACTGGCAAAACAGCTTGAAACTATTCCGGCACACGGTCGAAGTCACCACGGATAATTACACCGCCGACGCGTATCTCGGCGGCGTGCTGGAAGATGCAGGTTTGAACGACGCCGCCATCCTGTTCTATGCGGAGTCCGTCCGCATCGCCCCGCTGTTCACGATTGGCCAGTGGGATCTCGGCCTGGCCCTGCTACGCAAAGGTCACGCCGATGAGGCCAGCGACCATCTGGCCGTCGCGGCCCAGCTCGCTCCCGGCGATCCGGTAATCCGGTGCTATTATGGCAAGGCGCTCGCCGCCGCCGAAAAATATGACGAGGCCAAGAGCCAATTCACCGAGGCATTGCGCCTCAAACCCGACTACGCCGAAGCGCAAAAACAATTGTCCCACTTGCTCAATGATCACCCTGAATTAAAATAACCATTCCATGAAACATCGAAATCTATTCACCACGTTGGCGCTGTTAATCACCACGAGTATCAGCTTCGCCGAGGCCGCTCCGGATAACCTGCAGCTTTTTCTGCTCATCGGTCAGTCGAACATGGCGGGCCGGGGCAAGGTGGAGCCGCAGGACGAAGTCATAAATCCGCAGATCTTCATGTTCACGAAGGCGCAGCAATGGGTGCCCGCCAAAGACCCGTTGCATTTTGACAAGCCGATGGTGGCGGGGGTGGGGCTGGGCTCGGAATTCGCCCGCCAAATTGCGGCCAAGAATCCAAAACTTACCGTGGGGCTGATTCCATGCGCGATGGGGGGAACCAGTCTTGATCAATGGAAAGCCGGGGGATTGCTCTACTCCAATGCCGTTGCCCGCACCCGCGAAGCGATGAAGCACGGCAAGCTGGCGGGCATTCTCTGGCATCAGGGCGAAGCCGATAGCAGTCATTCCAAGGTGACGACTTACGGGGAACGTTTTGCGACGATGATTAGCCAATTGCGCAAAGATCTACAGGCGGAAAACGTGCCGGTGGTAATCGGTGAACTCGGACGTTTTCGCGCTACCAGCCAGGAGTTCAATGCCGCATTGCCGGAGATTTCCCGTCATGTGCCGCTGTGCGCCTTTGTGACCGCAGAGAATCTCGCCGACAACGGTGATCAACTGCATTTTAACGCGCCATCGCTGCGGATTTTCGGCCAACGGTATGCCGCTGCATTCCTGACGTTAAAAACTCAAACTCCGGTGGAAAAATCCAAACAATAGACCGGATCAGGGATAGACATCCGCTCGACATCACTGCCCGATTTTGAAAAACTCCGCGCCGATGAAACAAGCAATCGTCACGTTGGACATGGAAGGCGTGCTGACACCCGAAATCTGGATTGCCGTCGCCGAGAAAACCGGCATCCCCGAACTGCGCCGCACCACGCGCGACGAACCGGACT
This sequence comes from uncultured Verrucomicrobia subdivision 3 bacterium, assembly GCA_903921455.1. The sequence goes on from CAIXPZ010000253.1 coordinate 14,002, forward strand.
ACGACAAGCTGATGCATTATCGCATCGGCATCCTCGACCGGCACGGCATCAAGCTCTCGAACATCCAGGAAGTCATCGGCACGCTCAACCCCCTGCCCGGCGGCAAGGAATTTCTCGATGAACTCCGCTCCCTGGTGCCAGTCATCATCTTGTCCGACACCTTCGAACAGTTTGCGCAGCCGCTGATAAAGAAACTGAACTGGCCGACGCTCTTCTGCCACCGGCTGACCGTCGCGAACGACCGCATCACCGGCTACCAGCTGCGGCAGCCGAACCAGAAGCAAAAATCCGTCGCCGCTTTGAAGTCGTTGAACTATCACGTCATCTCCGCCGGCGACTCTTACAATGACACCGCCATGCTCGGCGAAGCGAACATCGGCTTTCTCATCCACGCGCCGGCGAATGTGATAAAGGAATTTCCCCAGTTCCCAGCCGTCGAGTCGCATGCGGAACTGCTGCAGCTCATCAAAGGAGCCCTCTGATGCCGACGCGCAACGGTTCTATTAAATTATTCCGGTTGCTGGGGATTGACGTCTATATCCACTGGGCGTGGTTTTTGGCGTTCCTGTATTTCACCAGCCGGCCGCACGCCTATTCCAACTACGGCTGGAGCGCGCTGGAAATCCTGTCGCTGTTTCTCATCGTGCTCACGCACGAATTCGGCCACGCGCTGGCGTGCCGCTCGGTGGGCGGATCGGCCAACCTTATCGTGCTCTGGCCGCTCGGCGGCGTGGCCTACGTCAACCCGCCGCAACGTCCGGGCGCACAACTCTGGAGCATCGCCGCGGGACCGCTGGTGAACGTGGTGCTGGCCCCCGTCCTGATCGGCCTCGTGGTGCTTGGCCGGCAATCCGGCTGGGACGAAGGTTTTCCGGACGCATTCCTGCTGCTGACGAATGTGCGGGACATCAACATCGTCCTTCTCATCTTTAACATGATGCCGGTCTATCCGCTCGACGGCGGACAAATCCTGCGGTCGCTCCTGTGGTTTCCGTTTGGCCGCGCCAACAGTCTGATGGCAGCCAGCGTGATCGGTTTTATCGGTGTGGCCGGATTGATTCTGCTGGCCATCCTCGCCAAATCTTTTTGGACCGGGATCATGGCCGCGTTCATCCTGATGAATTGCTGGGGCGGCTTGAAGCAAGCGCGCGTGCTGGCGAAGGTCGCCAAAATTCCGCGGCGGGATGGTTTCGCCTGCCCCTCCTGCAAATCTGCGCCGCCACTGGGCGAACTCTGGCGTTGCGGACAATGCCGTCAGGCTTTCGACACGTTCCTGACCCAGGGAGTTTGTCCGCATTGCAACACCCGCTTCGATCTCACGCAATGCCTCGACTGCGGCACGCGATTCCCAATGAGCGAATGGCGGCTGCCGCCGGACGGATTCAATCCTCCGCCTTGAATGCCCGCGAAATCAAATCGCGCACGGCCAGCTTCGGATTCTTGCCTTCGTAAAGCATCGCGTAAACCTCGTCAATGATCGGTGTGGGGACTTGCTTTTCCCTGGCCAGCCGGTGCGCCGAACGCGCGGTGGGATAGCCTTCCGCCAGCTTCGGATGCGACGCTTGAATCGCCGCCATCGTCTCGCCGCGCCCGATCCGTTCGCCCAGGTCACGGTTGCGGCTCTGTTTTGAAAAACACGTCAGCATCAAGTCGCCCAGCCCGCTCAGGCCGGAAAAAGTATCGGGCTGCGCCCCGCAGACCACGCCCAGCCGGCGCATTTCCGACAGCGCCCGGGTCACGAGTCCGGCCTTCGTGTTGTCGCCGTAGCCGAGCCCGTCGCTCACGCCCGCGCCGACGGCGATGACATTCTTCAACGCGCCGCCGTATTCCACACCGAGTATGTCCGTGCTGCGGTAAATGCGAAATTCCGGCCGATGAAACAGCCCCTGCACCGTGTGCGCCGTGGCGTCGCTCGCGCTCGCGCAGGCGACCGTGGTGGGAATGCCCAGCGCCACTTCGCGGGCGAAGCTCGGACCGGACAGCGCGACGACTTTATCCGCCGTGGTCTGCTCAAGCAATATGCGGCTCATCGTCTCGCCCGTTTCAAACTCAATGCCTTTCGTGACGCTGACGAAAATTCCCGGATGCCCTTTCAACTTCACCGCCACATCGCGAAAGAACTGCGAGGGAATTGCGAGCACCAGACAGTCGCGCCCCGCGACGGCCGCCGCAAAATCGGTTTCCGTCTGCCAGTCCACCGGCAGCTTCACGCCCGGCAACAGCCGTTCGCTGCGGCCCTGCTTCAATTCAGCGAGCAGCGCCGCGTTGATATCCCAAAGCGTGACCGCGTGGCCGTTTTCGTGGAGAACTTTTGCGAGCGCCGCGCCCCAGGCGCCCGCGCCGAGAATGGTTATCTTCATGTCGCCTCTTTCTTTTCAGTCTTTCTGCCCAGCCGGTTTTCGGTTCCCGCCCGCAGCCGTTGCAGGTTGGATTTATGTTTGTATATCGCCATCGCCCCGAGCGCCGTGGTTACGATGCCGAGAAATAAATTATGCGGCGTCATCACCCAGACCGTCACCGGCAACGCCACCGCCGCCGCGATAGAACCGACGGAAACATATTTCGTGAGCAGGATCGCTAGAATGAACACTCCCAGCGCAATCAACATGGCCCACGGCGCCAGCGCCAGGTAAACGCCCGCCGTCGTCGCGATGCCCTTGCCGCCTTTGAATTTCAGCCAGCAGGTATAGTTGTGCCCCAGAACAGCGAAAATGCCGGCGACGATGAAATGGGTTTCGTAGCTGGCGTCGGGTGTGCTCGTAAAGAGATGCAAAAACAAGTTGCACAACCACACTGCGCCGTAGCCCTTCAGCGCGTCCATCAGCAGCACAAAGATCCCCGCCGGCTTGCCCAGCACGCGCATGGCGTTCGTCGCGCCGATGTTCCCGCTGCCCACGCTGCGGATGTCGATGCCCTTGGCCTTTGCCACCAGAAAGCCCGTCGGAATCGAGCCGAGCAGATACGCGCCGAGCGCGGTTAGAATGTATGCAAGAACTGGCACGGCGCTACTCTAACGGTTGCCGGTCACCGGTTGAAAGTTGAAAGTTTCACGGTGAGGAAACGGCCCCGGCGGATTCCACCTGCACCCGCCCATCCGGGGTGACGGTGTAGGGAAAACGCGCCTGACACCCGTCACCCACATTCAGATGCTGGCCGCTGGCGCAAAGGAGGACGAGGCGGATTTCACCGGGCTTGCGTGATTTGGGCAGGGAGGCGAGGTCGAACGAGAACGTGTTTTTCGGTCCGATGGTTCCGGCGTAGCTCACCGCGTCGTAATCATTCCCGCCGGCGGGATCCAGATAAGCCACCACGCCATACACGGGCTGGCTGGATTCAAACTGGCCGGTGATGGTCAACCGGCCGGCCGTCGCAATGAAATGGCAGTTGGTCACCGCGCTCTGCCATTTCGGGCTCAAGCCTTTGTCCACCCCCGAGAACAGCGGATTGGAGACCAGCCGCAAGGCATGCGCCAGCGTGATGAAGGAACCCTTGCCGTCGCCGCGCAATTCCTCGTGGAAATGCCGGTTCCCATCGCCCATGAGCGCATGGCCGCGGGTTTTCAGGTCGGCGGGGGTTTCGGCATTGTGCGGGAGCCCGAACAGATGGCCAAGCTCGTGCGCGGTGCCACCGATGAAGATGGAATTATACCGGCCCAGGGTGATGTGGCCATACTGGCGGTCATTCACCCACTGATTGGTGTTTTGCAACTGGCGGGTGTCAAGCAGTTCCGAATCGAATTGCCAGCAGAAGCCGCTCCGGCAGTCGCCCGTGCCGCAATACGGACTGTTGTGCGACGTGTTGGTGCCGTCGTAATTACCCAGGCGCGTGAACACCACAACCTGGTTGGTGCGCAGCCCGATCCCCTCGGCGGCCAGCACTTTCTGGACGTCCCGACGGATTTCGGTGGACGATTTCGCCTCGGAATATTCCGCGGCGGGATGCGCGCCTTTCACCAGATGGATGACCAGCCGGCCGTGCTCGTCCTGGGCGAGCGGAATGCCGGCGGAGGGCAAACCATACTGATGCAGTTGCGTCGCGTAGAAGGCGGAAATTTCTCCCAGCACCCGCTCCAAGCGGGCCTGATAATCCGGCGCGGGCGTGCGGTCGGACGGACAATAATAAGCCACGTGCAAAACCCGCTGGTTGCGCGGTTCACCCGCCTGATATTCCGCGAGCACTTTATTGGCAAAAATCACCCGCGCATCCTCGGCGGGGATGGGCTGGGGGTCGGCCGCTTTTGCCGACCGCCCGGCGAGCATCAGGGTTAGAACGGTTACCAATGGCATGATCAGGCGCATCCGCCCACTTTAGCCAATTCCTGCAAAAAGCAAAACAATCGTTCGGCCCCCAATGTCCGGCCCACCACGCCGGCGGCCCGCTGGAGGAATTTCATTTTCCGCCGCGCCTTTCAGTGGCAAACTGCGCGCATGGCAAAGATCAAAGTCGCCGTGCTCGGCACCGGCTCCCTCGGACAACATCACGCCCGCATCTATTCCGAACTGCACGCGGCCGGCGCGGTGGAACTGACCGGCATTTATGACGCGCACGCGGAAACCGCCCGCAACATCGCCGCGAAACACAAGCTGCGCGTCTTCACCTCCATCACCGAAGCCGCCGACGCCAGCGACGCGCTGAACATCGTCACGCCCACGACGACGCATTTTGACATCGCCAAGCAATTGCTCGCGCAGGGCAAACACGTCCTCGTCGAAAAGCCGATGACCGACAGTTCCGAGCAGGCCGCCGAATTGATCCAGATCGCGCAGCGCCACAACTGCGTCCTGCAGGTCGGCCACGTGGAACGCTTCAATCCCGTGTTCACCTTTCTCCAGGAAGTTGCCACCGAGCCAAAATTCATCGAGTGCCACCGCCTCTCGCCCTTTCCCGCCCGCTCCACCGACATCGGCGTGGTGCTGGATCTGATGATCCACGACCTCGACGTCGTGCTCGCCTTTGTGAAATCGACGGTCACCAGCGTGGATGGCGTGGGCATTCCCGTGTTGAGCAAGAGCGAGGACATCGCCAACGTGCGCCTCCGCTTCGCCAACGGCTGCGTGGCCAACCTCACCGCAAGCCGCGTCAGCCCCGAGCGGATGCGCAAGATCCGCGTCTTCAGCGGCCCGAAGAATCCCTGTTACATCTCGCTCGATTACCGCGTGCAGGAGGGCTACATCTACCGCGTCGCCCGCGACGGCGAGGAGGAAAGCTCGCTGCTGAAGAAAATCATGGCCGCCAAGCTGGGCATCGGCAAAGACTCCGTCATCGTCAGCCAGTTTGCCGGGAAAAGGATTGTGCGCGAGCCGGTGCCCATCGCGAAAGACGAGCCGCTCAAATTGGAGCTGCAGCATTTCGTCGAATGCGTCCGTCAGAAGCAAACCCCCAAGGTCAGCGGCGCGTCCGCCAAGCTCGCCCTGGATCTGGCGTTTGAGATCACGCGGCAGATTCAGCAGACAAAGTAACCTCCAACAATTTAAAAAGAGTTTGATGAGTACTTGGAGAAATAAAGCCTTGGAGTTGTTGCCAGAACATCGACTACTCATTGAAAACTCGGATAACCCGATGGCTTTATGGATCGATCTACATCTTTGTTTTGAAGACGCCTTCGCAGAATCAAAAAAAGATTTAGTGCGTCGATTTTTTGTTTATGCAAAATGGTGTTTAGACACACCAAAACAAGGCGGCTATTTATCAGATGTTGGAACAGCAGTAGCCCTCGCCTTCTACGAACATATCGTAATGGAACCTCGTATCCGAAATGATTTACATTTGTGGCTTTCCCCAGCTGAATTTTCAGCATTGGAAGAAATTTTTAAATACCACCTTACAGAAGGTGAATACGACGAGTTAAGAACCTCTTTTGTTGGTAAGATTAATTCGTGAAACCCAAAACCTTCCTGCTCATCGCCGGTCTGGCTCCGTATTTCAGGGTTTTCCTCAAATAATTAGGGATTTTGGCGTTTTTCCTGACGGGCAAAAGCATTTTCCCCATGGGCAAAGACCATTTTCCCATGGGAATTTTGCTTTCTCCCATGGGCAAACACGTTTTCCTAATGGGAAAACGTCGCGAACTCATCAGTCCGCGACGTAAACTCACTAGGTTACAGCGTGTGCCCATCAGGAAATGGGGTTTGCCCGTGGGCAAACGCCGTGTGCCCACGGGGGAACAGCGTTTTCCCATTGGGAAATGGCGTTTGCCCACGGGGTTTTGCCGTTTGCCCGTGGGAATTTTGCGTTTGCCCATGGGGAAACGGCGTTTGCCCGATCATTCTCCGGGAGTGACCGAGGGGACGCGGCGCAAACTTTTGGACGCTTCGGGCGATTTGATTGAGTGACCACGTCCGGCGGATCAAGGAATGCAATCCCGGAGCGACCCGGTGATTTTGCTCTGCGTCGGCGGGCCGGTGCGTTAAAATCCCGCCGTTGAAACCGAAGACTTTCATGCTCATCGCCGGTGAGGCGAGCGGGGATCTGCTCGCGGCGGAACTGGTGGCCGCGTTGCGAGAGCAATCCTCTATCCTCGATTCTCCAGCCGCGCCGCAGTTCTTCGGCGCGGGCGGACCGAAGATGGCCGCCGCCGGCGTGGCGCTGGCGTTTGATCTGACGCAGCATTCGGTCATCGGCATCACGGATGTGCTGAAAAACATCCTGAAGTTCCGCCGCTTGTTTCATCAGCTCCTCGCGCTCGCGATTGAACGCCAGCCCGACGTCATCATCGGCGTGGATTACGGCGGGTTTAACCTGCGCTTCGGCCAGGCGATCAAGCAATACGTCCGCGAGAATCCGTTTTCCCAGTGGGACCCGAAGATTGTGCAGTTCGTCTCGCCGCAGGTCTGGGCGTCGCGGCCGGGCCGCGCGGACAAACTGGCGCGGGACTATGATTTGCTGCTGAGCATCTTTCCGTTCGAGAAAGCCTGGTATGCCCAACGCGTGCCCAAGCTCCGCGTCGAGTTTGTCGGGCATCCGATGATCGAGCGCATGCCGAAGGAAGAATTGAGAATCCAGCCCCGGCCCACGGCCGCGCCGCTGCTGCTGCTGCTGCCCGGCAGCCGCAAGGGCGAATTGCAACGGCACCTGCCGGTGATGCTCGCGGCGGTGAAGCTGATCCGGGAACAACTGCCGGAAGCGAAGGCGAAAATGGTGCTGCCCAATCCGGCCCTGGTGGCCCTAGCCAAATCGCTCGGGGCGGACGTGGAAATCCAGATCGGCGAACTGCCCTGGGCCCTGGCGGAAGCCGAGGTCGCCCTCGCCTCGACCGGCACCGTGACGATGGAGTGCGCCTGCTTCGGCGTGCCGACGGTGACCCTCTACAAAACCTCGTGGCTCACCTATCAGATCGCGCGGCGCATCGTGACGGTGAAATCGCTCACCATGCCGAACCTTCTCGCCGGCGAGACCGTGTATCCGGAATTCATTCAAAACGACGCGACCCCGGAAAACCTGGCCCGCGCCGCCCGGGAACTCTTGCAGAACGAATCGCACCGGAAACAAATCAAGGCGCAGCTCGGCAAAATCATCGCCTCCCTCGGCGAACCCGGCGCGGCGGGCCGCGCGGCGGCGGCGGTCTTGAGCTTGTTCCCATGAAAGACCTGGCCGACCCGTTTTGGATCAAGTTCAAAGGACTGCTGTTCCTGCTCATCGGACTGGTCGCGGGTGTTTTGCTGGTGCTGGACAACCCGACGTGGCGAACCGCCGCCCTGCTCGTCCTGGCCATCTGGAGCTTCTGCCGGTTTTACTATTTCGCGTTTTACGTCATCGAGAAATACGTGGACCCCGGCCACAAGTTCTCCGGGCTGTTCGCCTTCATCCGCTATCTGCTCCAACGCCGGCGGTGATTTTGACTTTCCACCCCCTGACAGCTACCCTGCACAGATGGACTCATTGCACGCCCCGTGGCGGATCAAATACATCCTCGCGCCCAAGCCGGAGGAAAAAACCGGCCTGTTCACGCGCATTGCCCAGTCGTCCGACGACGTGGCCAACTACGTCGTCGTGCGCGACCGGACGTGCTATGCCCTGCTCAACCGCTATCCCTACAACGGCGGGCATCTCATGGTCGTGCCCTACAAGGAGGCCGCGGACTTGAACGGGTTGACCGACGCGGAAGGCGCGGACCTTTGGAATCTCGTCCGCCGCTGCACAAATGCGCTCAGCGCCGTGATGAAACCGGACGGATTCAACGTGGGCATCAACCTCGGCAAAGTCGCGGGCGCGGGCATCGCGGAACATCTGCACATCCACATCGTTCCGCGCTGGAGCGGCGACACGAATTTCATGCCCGTCATCGCCGATACCGGCGTGGTGCCCGACGCCCTGCTGGAGATCGCCGCCAAACTGCGGGCGGAACTGGCAAAGCCGGCTTAGCCACAGATGCACACAATAGAAACCACGATGGTGCTTCCGCAGAAATCGCGGATTCACGCAGATTCGATTCAAGCCGTTTTAATCGGCGAAAATCGGCGGCATCTGCGGATAAAATATATTTCCATCCGGGTTTCATCTGTGGCTAAATTGAAATAAATTGTGGCTACTGAAACCCTGCATTACGAAAACGCGCGGTTCGCGCAGCAATTGTTCAATCACGAACCGCGCAATCTGGCGGCGCTCGAAACGGAACTCGGCGTCAAAGCCACCGCGCGCGAAGGCTGGATCAAGCTCGACGGCCCCGCCGAGGCGGTGGAACGCGCGAAACAGCTGTTTGCCTCGCTGCAAAACCTGTTGCAAGCCGGTTCGCCGGTGAAGAACCGCGAGTTCACCCACGCGCTGCAAGTCGTCAAACACGAGGGCGCGACGACCTTGAAAGACATGGTCAGCGACCGCGTGATGACGCACGAGCGCAAGCCGGCGGTGACCGCCAAAACGGTCGGGCAGAAGAAATACCTCGAAACCATCCGCAAGCACGACATCACTTTCGGCATCGGCCCGGCGGGCACGGGCAAGACCTACCTGGCCGTGGCCATGGCCCTGGCCGCGCTGCGCGAAGGCGCGGTGTCGCGGATCATTCTGACGCGGCCCGCCGTCGAGGCCGGCGAGGCGCTGGGCTTTTTGCCGGGCGATCTGCTGGAAAAGATCACGCCTTACCTGCGTCCCCTGCACGACGCGCTGCACGACATGCTGCCGGCCGATGAGATCGCCAAGCACATGGAGCGCGCCACGATTGAGATCGCGCCCCTCGCCTACATGCGCGGCCGAACCTTGAACGGCGCGTTCATCATCCTGGACGAGGCGCAGAATTCCACCACGGAGCAGATGCTGATGTTCCTCACGCGGCTCGGCCACGGCTCGAAGGCGGTCATCACCGGCGACGAGACGCAGATTGATTTGCCGTCGCACAAGCATTCCGGGCTGGCGGAAGCGCACCGCGCGCTGAAACACACGGAGGGCATCGGGATCATCGAATTTTCCAAGCGCGACGTGGTGCGGCATCCGCTGGTGCAGCGCATCATCGCGGCGTATGAACAGCATCGCGGCACGGCGAAAGCGGAATGAGCCTGACCCTCCTCAACCGCCAGCGGACAAAGCAGATTGAGGCGCACCGGCTCAAGCAAATCGTCGCCGCGTTGTTCGCGGAACTGGCAATCCCCGGGGCGGAACTGGGCATCACCCTCGTCGGGGCCCAGGAAATGGCGCGGGTGAACCGGCAATTTCTCCAGCACGAAGGCTCGACGGACGTGATCACTTTTGATCATCGCGAGGACGGCGCGGGCGCCGGGCAGATCCATGGCGAGTTATACATCTGCGTGGACGACGCCGTGAAGCAGGCGAAAGAATTCGGCACCCACTGGCAGGCCGAACTCGTGCGCTACATCGTCCACGGCGTCCTGCACCTGCTGGGCTACGACGATTTGCAACCGGCCCGGCGGCGCAGGATGAAGCAGGAGGAAAACCGGCTAGTGCGGTTGTTGGACCGGCGGTTTGCTCTCGCGGAACAGTCGCCCCGCGGTAAAATGTCCGCATGAGAAAATCAATTTTCGCGCGCTGGCGGGCGAGCTTCGCCGCGGGCCTCGCCGTCACGCTGCCGGCGATCATTTCCGTCGCGGCGATCATGTGGGTTTTCAAGACGGTGTCGAACCTCACCGATCTCCTGCTCTTTTTCGTCCCGAAAACGATCACGCACGAAGATGGCGGCAAGGGCGTCATCTATTGGTATTGGAGCCTCGTGGCGTTGCTGCTGGCGCTGGTGTTGATTTCCGTGATCGGCGTGCTGGCGCGGTATTACTTCGGCAAGCGGCTCATCGAATGGACGGACAACGCGATCATGCGCGTGCCGTTGCTGAACAAGGTTTACGGCGCGATCAAGCAGGTCAACGAGGCGTTTTCCGGCAACAAGAATTCCTTCAAGACCGTCGTGATGGTGGAATTCCCGCGCGAAGGCATGTATTCCATCGGCTTCATCACCAACGAGCAGCACGGCGAAGTGCAGCAGAAGACCAAGGAAAAGGTCGTGGCGGTCTTCATCCCGACGACGCCGAATCCCACCTCGGGATTTCTCGTGCTCGTGCCGGAAGAAAAAGTGACCAAGCTCGATATGAACGTGGCCGACGGCATTAAATATATAGTCAGCCTCGGCTCCATCGCGCCGGAGCCGCTCACTAAAAAGTGAAGGTTGAAAATGCCAGCGGCCTGATTCTGCGCACCCGTCCGCTGACGGAAACCAGCCTCATCATCCACTGGCTCACCCCCGGGCTGGGCCGCCTGGCGACCGTGGCGCACGGCGCACGGCGCCCCAAGTCCCCCTTTGCGGGCAAGCTGGATTTATTTTACGCCGCGGATTTCTCCTTCAGCCGCAGCCGGCGCTCAGAACTCCACGCGCTGCGCGAAGTCAAACTGCACACGACGCATGGCGCAATCCGCCTGGATATCGGGAAATTGCAGCAGGCGGCCTACGCGGCCAATTTTTTGGAACAGGCGACGGAAAGCGAAACGCCGCTGCCGGACGTCTTCGAGCTCATGCGCGGCTTTCTGCCGTCCCTGTGCGAGCAGAAACCCGCGGCGCGAACCGTTTTCGCGCTCGAACTGAAAATGCTGCACGTGCTCGGCCTGGCGCCGGACCTGGCCGAAACGCGGTTGACGGCGGGCGCAAAGAAGATTGCGGAGGCCCTGCGGCAGACGGACTGGCACAACCATGCCCGGCTGCAACTGAGCGGGGCGCAGACGCGCGAACTGGACGACTGGCTGCATGGATTCTTGATCGCCCACCTGGGCCGCCTTCCCCGCGGACGGGCGGCGGCCGTGGCCGGGCATGATTAAAAAAAATTTCACTGCCGACAAATTCAGGTATAGTGCTGGCAGGTCAGCATGTTCTCTAAACTCGTAAAAAACTTTTCCAGTGTGCGCGTGCAACTGGTGGCGAGTGTTTTTCTTTGGATTTCCCCGGCGCTGGTGCTCACGTTCATCATCAACCAGAACTGGTTTTGGGAAAACGCCCCGGAATGGCTGAGGCATTATGCGATGAGCGTGCCGTGGGAAAGCTTTGTGGTGGGCTTGCTGGCGCTGATCGCCGCGTGGTATGGCGGGGAACATTTCATCCTCCGGCAGGTCCGGGCCTTGACGCGAGCGGTGCAACGGCTGGCGGGCGGCGATTTCGAGGCGCGTTCGGGTTTGAAGCAGGCGGAGGGCGAAATCGGCCAGCTCGCGCAGAAATTTGACGTCATGGCCGCGACGCTGCAGCAGCGGCAAAAGGAGCGCGATGAGGCGGAACGGAAATTCCTCAACCGCGCCATGCAACAAACCTCGGTGGCCGCCGTTGGCCAATGCGCGTTGACCAACCGCGATTTACAGGTGATTTACGAACAGGCCGTTTATCGCGTGGCGGAAATGTTTGCCGTGGAATACGCGATGCTGTTTCAGCGACTGGCCAACGGCCAGCTGTATCCGCTCGCGGTTTATGGCCTCGCGCCCAAGATCACGGGGGAAACCACCATCCTCCACCATAAACCGTCGCAAATGTCCTGGACTGCCGATACGGGCGAGGTATCCGTCGTCAACGATTGGAATCAGGAAACGCAATTTTCAAAATCGCCATTTTTGACGGAGCTCGGCGTGGTCAGCGGCGTGGCGGTGGCCATCCCGACGCGCACCAAGCCCTTCGGAGTGATCGCCGCCCACACCACGCTCAAGCGGGAATTTTCGCCGGATGACATCCAGTTTCTGCTGGCCATCGCCAATGTGGTGGGCATGGCCACCGAACGCATCAAAGCCGAGAGCGAGACGGAAAAGCTCGCGGCTTTCGTGAAGGAAAATCCCAACGCCGCGCTGGAGCTCGCCGACGACGGCTCGGTGAACTACTTCAATGACGCCGCCGAAAAGCTCGCGCTGGCGCTGGATCAGGATCATCCCCGGCAGATCCTCCCAGAAAATCTGGCGCAGATTGTCAGCGACTGCCTTTCATCCAATTCCGGCATAACCGGCATGCTGACCAAGATCGGCAGCCACACGATTGCCTGGTCCTTTCATCCGTTGACCGCCAGCGGGGTGGTCCATTGTTACGGCGAAGACATCACGATGCGGTTAAACCTCGAGGCGCAATTGCTTCAGTCCGAGAAGATGAAAACGTTCGGACAATTTGCCGCCGGCATCGCGCATGATTTCAACAACATGCTGACGATCATCCAGGGCCACACCAGCAAACTGCTCACGGATAAAACGCTGCCAGCCGAAACCAAGGAGTCGCTCACGCAGGTTTATTCCGCCGGCGATCGCGCCGCGAAGCTGACCCGTCAATTGCTCCTAACCAGCCGCAAGAACGTCATGCAACCCAAGCTGCTCGACCTGCGCGAAATTGTAGGCAGCACCAGCAAAATGCTTGAGCGGCTCGTCGGCGAAACCATCGCATTGCGCTTCAAAAGTCCGGCAATCCTGCCACAGGTGCATGCCGATCAGAGCATGATTGAGCAGGTCGTGATGAACCTCGCCAGCAACGCCCGCGATGCCATGCCCAACGGCGGCAGCTTGATCATCGAGATTTCGGAAACCTTTGTCGGCCCCGAACACACCGAGATCCATTCTGAAGCCACCCCCGGCCATTTCGTAAAACTCGAAGTCACCGATACCGGCTGCGGCATGGACGAAACCACCCGCGCCCATATTTTTGAGCCGTTCTTCACGACCAAGGACATCGGCAAAGGCACCGGCCTCGGCCTCGCCACAGTTTTCAACATTGCCCGCCAGCACAACGGGTGGGTGGAAGTTCAAAGCCAGCCCAATTGCGGTTCCACCTTCATGGTTTATCTGCCAGCCAACACCGAAATGCTTAGGGAAACCACGCCGGCGGAGAAACCCGCCGTGGCCGCAGCGGGTGGCCATGAATCCATTTTGATAGTTGAGGACGAGGCGATGCTGCGCGAACTTGCGCGGGAGATTCTACAGGACTCCGGCTACCAAATCCTCGAAGCCGCGTCCGGCCGGGAAGCCCTCACCGTCTGGCAGCAGCATCATGGCAAGGTGGATTTACTCCTCACCGACATGGTGATGCCCGAAGGCGTTTCCGGCGTGGAACTCGCCGAACGGCTGGTGCTGGACACGCCTGAACTCAAGGTCATCTTCATGAGCGGCTACACCTCGGAAGATGTCAGCCCCGAATTGCTTCAACGCACCAACGCCAGCTTCATCCAGAAACCCTACGGCCACGCCGAACTCACAAAAATCGTCCGCGACAGCCTGGACAAAAATCGGACTTAAACCCCTTGGGCCAGTTTTAACACGGCCTCGACGGTTTCCTCGATCTTCACGAACTGGATCGCCCCGGTGCGCGGCTTGATTTCCACCTCGCCCTTCGCCAGCGATTTCTCGCCGAGCGCAATGCGAATCGGGAAGCCAACCAGGTCCGCGTCCTTGAACTTCACGCCGGGCCGCTCGTCGCGGTCGTCGAGAATCACATCCACGCCACGGGCCGTGAGTTCGGCGTAGAATTTTTCGGCCAACTGCATCGGCTGACTGTCCGGGGCAACGGCGAGTGGCGTGATGCACACCTGATACGGCGCGACGCTCAGCGGCCAGACGACACCGTCCTTGTCGTTCCCCTGCTCGATGATCGCCTGCAACGTGCGCGTGACGCCGATGCCGTAGCAGCCCATCACGCTCGGCTTACGCGAGCCATCCACGTCGAGGAACGTGGCGTTCAGTTTCTCGCTGTATTTCGTGCCGAGCTTGAACACGTGGCCGACCTCAATCGCCCGGCGGATTTTCAACGCTTTGCCGCATTTCACGCACGGTTCGCCCGCGCTGACGGTGCGCAAATCGAACCAGGCTGATACTTTGAGGTCGCGTTCGAGGGAGACGTTTTTCAAGTGGAAGCCGTCTTCGTTCGCGCCGGTGACCATGTCGTTCGCCCCTTGCAGGCGCTCATCGGCATAGACTTTGACGTCGGCAGGAACTTTGACCACGGCCCCCAGCGACCCCGGCTTCGCGCCGAGCGTGGCCACACATTCTTCGGGCGTCGCCGGCCGCACCGCCACCGCGCCGGTGCGGGCCATGAGCTTCGTCTCATTCAATTGGTCGTCACCACGAATCAGAATCAAAATAATCTTGGAATCGGCGACATAGACCAGCGTCTTGATCTGGCGGTTGGCGGCAACCTTGTAAGGCTCCTTGGTCAACCCCTCGATTGTCACCACGCCGGGCGTGGCAAATTTCTCGATCGCCGCACCGATTTCACGCGCGGCTGTCTTGGGTATGCCACTGGTCGCCTTTTCGATGTTCGCCGCGTAGCCGCAGGCTTCGCAGAACGCCACTTCATTTTCACCCGTCTCGGCAGGCACCATGAACTCGTGGGAATAATTGCCGCCGATGACGCCAGTGTCGGCCTCGACCGGAAACGCCTTAAGACCGCAGCGCGCGAAGATGCGCGTGTAAGCGTCATACATTTTCTTGTAGGCCGCCATGGCACCTTCATCCGTGGTGTCGAAAGAATACGCGTCCTTCATGATGAATTCCTTCGCGCGCATCAGGCCGAAGCGCGGGCGGATCTCGTCGCGGAATTTCAGGCTGATCTGGTAAAAGTTTTTCGGGAGCTGGCGGTAGGAATTGATCTCGTTCGCCGCGAGCGTGGTGATGACTTCCTCGGCGGTGGGGCTTAAAAACCACTGGCGACCGGAGCTGTCTTTGACCTTGAACAAGACATTGCTCGCGGTCTCGGCGCGGCCGCTAGCTTCCCAGATTTCCGGCGGTTGCAAGGCGGGCATGAGCACTTCATTGGCCCCAGCGCGGTCCATCTCTTCGCGGATGATCTGCTCCACCTTGCGCAAGGCGCGCAGACCAAGCGGCAGAAAGGTATAAACGCCGCCGGCGAGCTTGCGGATGAGGCCGGCGCGCAACAGCAATTTGTGCGAGACAATTTCCGCGTCGGACGGAGCTTCGCGGAGGGTCGGAATCAATGTTTGTGTCCACTTCATGTGACGGGAATTTTAACAACAAACGAATGCCAGAACGAAGAATTTTATTTTGCAACCTGGCCCATGGGGTTAACGTCAATCCTGGCATGCATATCCTTTTATGATTCCCCCCCGCACTAGGTCGCTGGCGCTGGCCACTTTTCTCCTCACCGGCTTGGCGTTACGCGCCGAAGTGTCGCAACTTTGGGGCGACCACGGCGAGCAATGGACGCCAGCCAGCCGGCTGCCGGACTTTTCCTACGCCGGTTACCGGCGCGGCGAAGAGCCGTTCCGCATTCCGGCGGAACGTATTTCGGTCACGGACTTCGGGGCCAAAGGTGACGGGCATACCGACGACACCGCCGCCTTCAAAAGCGCGCTGATAGCCGGCGCGGGCAAAGTGATCAATGTTCCCGCCGGCCGGTTTGTCTTGAGCGACCGTCTGCGGATCGAAACCTCGAACCTCGTGTTACGCGGCGCCGGTCCGGGCAAGACGATCTTGGTCTTCGCCAAAAACCTGAACACCATCGAGCCGCGCATGGTCAAGAACGACGGCGGCACCCCGACCACGGATTGGTCCTGGGCCGGCGGATTGCTGGTCATTGGTGAATCCGCGAAGCTCAATGAGAAGCAGGCCGACCGCGTCACCGCTCCGGCGATTCGCGGGGCGAACCACCTCACGCTGGAAACGGCGTTGTTCAAGCCTGGCGATGAGGTGACGCTGGTAGTCCACGATACCGCCAAAGAAAGTTTGCTGAAATATCTATATCACGACCAGACCGGCGACATCTCCGGTTTGGAAAAATGGCAATGCCACCAGATCTTTCGCATCCGCACGGTGAACGGCAACGAAGTCACGCTGGACCGCGGCTTGCGCTTCGACGTGCGCACCGAATGGCGGCCCATGCTGGTCCCTTTCCAGCCCACCGTGACGGATGTGGGCATTGAAGGCGTGACCTTTGAATTTCCCGCCACCCCTTACGCCGGGCACTTCAAGGAACTCGGCTGGAATCCCGTGGCCATCCGGCCTTCGGCAGCGCATTGCTGGCTGAAAGATCTGGTCATCCGCAATGGCGACAACGGCCCCTTCGTCGAGGGCGCGGCCTTTTGCACGCTGGAGAACATCCGCATCACCGCCGACCCGCAGCGGCGCGGCAAAGATGGCACGAGCGGGCATCACGGGATCACGCTGGAAGGCCAGGACTGCCTCTGCACCAACTTCGCCGTTGAGACGAGGTTCATCCACGACCTGACGGTGCAAAGCGCGGTGGGTTGCGTGTTCGCCTCCGGCCATGCGGTCGACCTGGCCATGGATCATCACTGCTGGGCTTCGTATGAAAACCTCTTCACCGACATCGATGCGGGCCTGGGCCACCGGCTCTTTCAGTCCGGCGGCGGCAGCGACCGCGGTTTGCACACGGCCGCGGGAGCGACTTTCTGGAATATTCGCGCGCAGAGGGCCAGCGGCTGGCCAAAAAGTTTTGGCCCCGATTGCATCAACCTGATTGGCCTGCCGATCAACACCCCGCCCATCCTCACCGCCAGCGGCAAGTGGCTTGAAACCATTGCCCCCGGCAAACTCCAACCGCCCGACCTGCACGCCGCCATGCTGGCCAGGAGGTTGGCGGATGCGGCCCGGTGAAATTCACCCAGAATTCACACAGCAAAATTATTTGACAGGGTCGCCGGCTTGCCGGATACGAATGGGATGCGCTGCGGAAGCTCCGATAAAATCAGCAACCATCAGGTCGCGCACGTCATCCGCAGCAATCGCCGCCGCGAAACGGCCGGCGCTTCCCCGCCGCCATTTGACCGCGCAGTTTTCCAGACTCACGCCGTCGGCGAAGCGCACGTTGATGCCGTCGGCGCCCTGCGGTTCGACGGGCGGGAGCACCTTGGTCGGGCGGTTGTCGTAGGAACCGCCGGGATATTTCGTCCAGCGGTCGAACTTCACGGAAACATTTTTGAAATGCACATTGGCGATGCGGCTCTGTCCGGTTCCGTTCACGCGGATGCTGTTCTCGGCGCGGCCGGAAAGGTTTTGCACGGTGATATCATGCAGCTTGCCCAGCTTGGTGGCGGCGTTGCGCGGGATGGCGGTGAAGGAAATCGCCTCGCCCCGCCCCCACCACGGATCGCTGTGATATTGGGCGACCAATTCAATATCGGTGAACAGCACAAAGGAAACTTCGCCCTCATCGCGCAATTGAATGCACAGGCCGCGACTGGCTTGAAGAATTTTGCAGCGTTCAAACAGGACGTCGTGGATATTGCCCGTCGTTTCCGTGCCGATCTTCAAGCCCGCGTCCTGCGTGCGGATGACGCAGTCGTGGACGTAGATGAAGGCGCAGTCGCCGAAGTCTTTCGCCTGCCGGGTGGATTTGAGGACGATGGCGTCGTCGCCGCAGGTGAGGTGACAGTTTTTGATCTCCACATCCCGGCAATGGTCGGGATCAATGCCGTCGTCGTTCGGCACGTCGAGGCGGTTGTTGACGGTCACATGATCCACGAGCACATGCACGCAGCCCAGCAGATGCAGGCCCCAGAACGGCGCGTCGGCAAAGGTGATGTCGCGCACGACCAGATTGGTGCAGCCGGTGAGGACAAACATCTTCGGCCGCCAGTCTTGAAAGAGCCACCATTCGTTGGGCGCGTCGTAATTCGTCATGAAGGCGAGCGAACGACCCAGTATCTCGCCGCTGCCAGAGATGGTGAGATTCGGCGCGTTGCTGGCCGTGATGACGCCATCGCTGGCATAATCACCCTGGTTGGTGCTGATGAGCAAGGTGCCCTCGAGGTGGAAATCCAGGCCGCCTTTTAAGGCGAGCGTGGCCGTGAGAAACGTGTGCCATTTCGGAAGCAAAACCTGTCCGCCCTCATGGGCTGCCGCATCGATGGCTTGTTGGATTGCCGCCGTATCGAGCGTCACGCCGTCGCCCTTGGCGCCATAGTCGAGGACATTGAAGGTTTTCGCCGCGAGCGAAAGGTTCACCGCCAGCAGGACGAGCGACCGCAAGAGTATTGATTTCATGGAAACTTATTTTATGACCACGTCCCAGACTTTGGCCTGACGCGACTTGCCGGCCGGACCAGCGACATCCAGCACCACGACGTATTGGCCCGCGTCCCGGTAGGTATGGAGGGGATTCGCCTCGCTGGACGTTTCGCCGTCACCGAAATCCCAGTGCCACGATTGGATGTCGCCGACGGACAAATCCTTGAACGCAACCAGCCGACGAGCCATGTCCACGACCGAAAATGACCACTGCGCGGCAATGACCCGGCGGAACGACGGCTCCAGCGGCATGAGCTTGAAGGCGCATAGATAGTCGGCCTGCCCATACATCGTGTGATGGCGCGAAAGATTCCAGAAGCCGTTGTTGGTGTCGCCGGAATGGACGTCATCGTAATCGATCAAGGCAAACGACAAGCCGATGAGTTTGTTTTCCGTCAGCACGGATTCCACGGCCCGCGGCGGACCTTCCGCCCCGGCGTAATCGAAGGGGGTGATCCAAAACTCCAGCACATAATGGCCCGGCTGGCCGGGCTTGAACGTATATTTCTGCGCGGCATTAGCGTAAGGCAAAGCCTTGGCCCATTGCGCCGGCCCCCAATACATGCACCAGTCCTTGCCTTCGGCAGGCGTGAAAATGTGATAGTTCTGCGCGTGCACGCTTTGCATCGCGTAGAAGGCCTCCCACTGCACGAGAAGCTGCTTGGCCGGATGAAATTTTTCAATCAGCGGCCCGCCGGACAGATCGCCGTCCACGACGAGTTCAAAGGTGTCATTGTGCAACCCCGGCAAGGAAAAATCCCAATAGTCGTCGTCCGCCTCGTAGAGAAAATAGAGCCGGTTCAATCCCTTCACCCAGCCGACCTTCACGCGAACCTTCGGCGAGGAGGCGTCATTCAACTGGTGCTTCCCGTTGTCGTCCACGAGCTGATCGCTGCCGATGATGTAGCTTTCGGGCACCAGGTTCCAGTCATTGGTATCCCCGTCAACGCGCGGGATCTGGTTGGCGGGAAACTGGAAGATCTTGAAAACATCGTTCGTCCGGTCGAGGGCGCAGGCAGCAGGAACATACGCCAGCCACAGCAGGCTCACGACTCCGCCCAAGACCGCGCGCAGAAAATACTGGTTCACGTCCCAAATTCCCCCATGTTTGGCGGGTGGAGTCAATTCTGGATTTGACCGCCGCCGGAAATAAAACTGCTTGCCAGTGTTTCTTTGTGGGAGTATTTCGAGAACCGTTCCGTCTAACTGTTCGACGCTATGTCACAACTTAAGGATAATCGCATGAAACAACTCACCACCGCCCTGCTCCTCACCGCCGCGCTCGCCGCCAGTGCCGAGCCCGCGCTGACCATCTACAACCAGAATTTCGCCGTCGTGCGCGACACCGTGCCGCTCGACTTGAAGCCCGGCCCCAATGCCGTGCGCTACGCCGGCGCCACCGCGCAGGTCGAATCGGATTCGGTGATCCTGCGCGACCCGCAGGGCAAACATTCGCTGCAAATCCTGGAACAGAATTACCGCAACGACCCCGTGTCGCAGGAATTGCTCCTTTCCCTGTTTGAAGGCAAGCGCCTTGATTTCCAAAACCTCCGGATGAAGGACAACACCGCCACACGCGAGTTGATCAATGGCAAAGTCATCCGCAGCGGCTTTGTGCCCGGCGGCGGCAATGAACAGCCCATCATCGAAGTGGACGGGAAGCTGCAATTCTCGCTGCCCGGCCAGCCGCTCTTCCCCGATCTCGGCAGCGACACGATTCTCAAGCCCGCATTCAACTGGCTGCTGCAAACGGACAAGCCCGGCACTTTTGACGCCGAGGTTGGTTATGTGACGGGTGGGTTCGACTGGAACGCCAGTTACAATCTCGTCTCGCCGGAAAAGGGCGACATCGTGGACCTCGTGGGCTGGATCACGATGAACAACACCAGCGGCAAGACGTTTGAGAATGCCCGGATCAAACTCCTGGCCGGCGACGTGAACAAGATTCAGCCCGTCGCACCCATGGGCTTCGCCGGTGCCATGCGCGCGAAAGCGATGAACATGGCCATGGAGGAGAGCGCCCCCGCCGTCACCGAGAAGGCTTTCGATGAGTTCCACCTGTATTCCATCGCGCGACCGACCACGTTGCATGACCGCGAGACCAAGCAGGTGGAATTCGTCCACGCCGAGAAGATGTATGCCCCGACGATTTATTTGTATGACGGCGCGCCGGGTTACCGATTCTACGGCTTGAACATCGACCGCGGCTTTGGCCAGAGCGACAGCAAGAAGATCATCGTCCAGCGCGAGTTCAAGAATGCGGAAACCAACCAGCTCGGCATCGCCCTGCCCGCCGGCAAGCTGCGCTTCTATCGCCGCGATACGGACGGCCAGTTGCAATTCGTGGGCGAAAACACCATCGACCATACCCCGCGCAACGAGACCATCCGCGTGACCACCGGCAATGCCTTCGACCTCGTGGGCGAACGCAAGCAGACGGATTTCAAGGTGGACCGCGCCGACAAGTGGATGGACGAGACCTTCGAGATCAAGCTCCGCAACCGCAAGAAAACCGACGCCGTGGAGATCCGCGTCCTCGAGCACCTTTACCGCGGCAACAATTGGAACCTAACCGCCCAGTCCGCCGACTTCGTGAAGAAGGATGCCCAGACCATCGAGTTCCGCATCCCCGTGAAACCGGACGAGGAAAAAGTCCTGACCTACACCGTGCATTACACGTGGTGAGCTGGCTTCAGGGTTGGCGCCCGGCGTCGGCCCGCTGTCGTTTACGCCGCGACGGGTTCTGGGTTTAGCGGCAAGGCTGGCGTTTCGTTCGCCTTGTGAAATTTCACGCTGACAATCTTGCTGATGCCGTGCTCCTGCATGGTCACGCCGTAAAGCACATCCGCCATCTGGATGGTGCGCTTGTTATGCGTGATGATGACGAACTGCGAATGCGCCAGGAAGCGCTGCAAAATCTTCACGAAGCGGATGACGTTCGCCTCGTCCAACGGCGCGTCCAATTCATCCAGCACGCAAAACGGGCTGGGCTTGACCTGATAAATCGAGAACAAGAGCGACACGGCCACCATGGTCTGCTCGCCGCCGGACAGCAACGAGATGCTCTGCAATTGCTTGCCGGGCGGGCGCGCGACGATTTCGATGCCGCTCTCCAGCACGTCGTTTTCGTCGGACAAAATTAGGTCCGCCTTGCCGCCGCCAAACACGTCCACGAACATCAAACGGAAATTGTCGCGGATCTTCTCGAACGTCTCGATGAACATCTGGCGCGTTTGCGTATTGATGCGGTTGATGACTTCGAGCAATTGCGTCTTGGCGTTGACCAGGTCGTCATACTGCTGCGAAAGGAAGGTGTGCCGCTGCTCGGTCTCCTCGTATTCCTCGATGGCCACGAGATTCACCGGTCCCATCTCATCAATCTTCTGCTGCAAAGCCTCCACCTGCTGCTGCACCTGCGCCCAGTCCGTGCCGGCGCCGCTCTCCGCCATCTGCTCGGGCGTCAGCGTCTCGACCTTGGCCGGCCCTTCGTCGGCGTGGGTAATGGTGATGCATTCGCTGCGGATGTCGTCGAGGTTTAAATGATATTTCTGCTGGACCTTTTCGCGCAGGTTCTGGACGGACATGTTTTTCTGCGCCAGCTCCACTTCGAGGCTGCCGCGCTGATTCTGGATTTCCGTCAGGCGACTGCGCTGCGTGCGCAACGTTTCCTCGCGCCCGAAAATCTCCCGTTCCTGCGTGTTCTTGTGGCCCACCAGCTCGGCGGTCTGGGCGCTCACCTGTTCGCGCTCATGTTGCAGCCGCTCGATCTGACTGCGCGAATCCTGGATCTCCGTCTGCGCCTGCTCCTGCCGGGCGATGAACGAGGAACACTCATTCTTGCGCAGCTCGACAATCTGGGTCAGCTCGCGGATGCGTTGCTCCAGCGAGACGAGCTGCAGCTTGAACGACGAAGCCAGTTGCTCGTCGGACGCCAAGGCTACCTTGCTCTCGGTCAGGGCGGCGTTGGCGGCGTCCCGGGCTTGGCGGAGATTTTCCAGCTCTTGCGTGAGCGCGACGACCGCTTCCTGGCTGGTGCGTTCGCGGGCTTCCAGCTCGTTCAGCCGGGCCGTGAGTGCCTCGCGCTTTTGAAAGCCTTCTTCTTCCTGAGCCGCGAGGCTTTGCACCTCAAACATCACGGTCTCGATCTTCTGTTGCAGCAGGCGGTTGGAATTGTGCAGCGCCTTGAACTCGCCTTCGCGCGTGGCGATGGCGACCTCCTGCTCGCGCAACTCGGTCTGCGCCGCCTGCAGGGACGCCTGCAACTCGGTCTGCTCGCTCAGCAGTTCGCCGCGCTTGCGGCTCGCGTCCTCGACGAGTTTTTGCAACTCCGCCAGTTCCGTCTGCAGTTCCGTGATCTGGTTCTTGCGCCCGAGAATCGAGCTGGGCGCCTTGCCGTTGCTGCCCTTGTTCAGATAACCGCCGGTGTAAATGCCGTGGCGGTTCAGCAGTTCGCCGCCCATCGTCACGAAGTCGCAGCCGGCATGGCCGTTCTGGATTTGCGCGGTGGCCGTGCCGAGGTCAGACGCGATGAACGTGCGGCCCAGCAATGATTTCAGCAGCGCTTCCACCTGCGGCTCGGCCTGAATCACGCTCATGGCGTGGACTATCCGGCCCGGCGGCAAGCCGCCCGCTTCATCATTTTTTTCCGACGGCGCCATTTCGCCGACAAACGAAAGCTGCTTCTCGTCCTGATATTGTTGGATGGCCAGCGCCGCTACGCTCGCGCGACCGGCCTTGTTGGTGTTCAAGTCGGCGAGAATCTCCTGCGCGGACGCCGGTTGTTCGGTCAGCACCAATTGAAGGTTGTGACCGAGCGCATTTTCCACGGCCGTGACAAATTGATCCGGCACGCGAATTCGGTCCGCCAGCGAGCCGATGACCGAACGGGACTGGCGCAATGCGGCCACGGCGCCGGCGTCGAAGCCCTCATGCGCGCCTTCCAACTGTTCCAACACCGTGAGGCGCGAACGCTTGTCGGACTGCTGGTGCAGATACTTGTCCTGCTCGGTGGAAGCGTGCTGGAGTTCCGCCTGCAATTCGCGCAGGCGGTTTTGACGCTGCTCGACGGAGCCGCGCGTCGTGGCAACATTCAGTTTCTCCACCTCGACGCTCGCCGTGAATTCCTGCAGGCGCGATTCCAAACCGGTGCGCTCCACTTCGAGCTGGATCTTTTCGGCCGACAATTTTTCGAGCCGCACCACGTTGCCCTGCTTCTGCAGCTCCAGCGCGGTGATCTCATTGCGGAGCCGCGACAAATCCTGGGCCGCCGCGAACGCGGTCGCCTGGGCCTGGCGCAACTGCTCCTGGCGCTCGCGCAGATCATTTTCGATCTGCTGCAGCCCCTCGCGTTTCGCCTGCAACGCCTCACGATGCTGGTCCAGCGCGGCTTCCGCCACGGCCAGACGTTCGGTGACGGAAAGCAATTCGCTGGATGCGGCCTGGCAGCGCTCTTCCGCCTGCGCGATCTCCGCGAGCGCCTTGGCGTTCTGGGATTCGATCTCGCGCAGACGCTCTTCGTTGAACTGGATGCGGCTTTCGTTGCGGTCAATGCCGGCCTTCAATTCCAGTCCGCGCTGCTGCTGCGCCGCGACTTCGTGTTCGAGTTCCGATAGATGTTCGCGCAGCTTGGAGATTTCGTTCTCAAAACGGAGAATGTCATTCGAACCGAGCTCGATTTCGTTGCGCAACGTTTCGACGGACGCCTGGCGCTCGGAGATTTCGCCTTGCAGCACGTCAAATTGATGGCGGGCGAGCTGCGTTTCCAGATGCTGCAGTTCCGACGAAATCTGCTTGTAGCGGCGCGCCTTGCCGGCCTGACGCTGGAGCGAACCGATCTGGCGTTTCACTTCCTTGATTGTGTCGGCGATGCGCAGCAGATTCTGCTCGGTGTATTCCAGTTTGCGCAGGGATTCTTTTTTCTGCGACTTGAACTTGGTGATGCCCGCCGCTTCCTCGAAAATCATCCGGCGGTCTTCCGGCTTGCTGGAAAGGATCTGGGTGATGTGGCCCTGCGCCAGGATGCTGTAACTTGTGCGCCCGACTCCCGTGCCCATGAATAATTGCTGGATGTCCTTCAATCGGCAAGGCGTGCGGTTCAGGAAATATTCACTGCCGCCATCGCGGAAAATCCGTCGGGTGAGCGTGACTTCGTCATAGCTCACCTCGACGCCCGCCGCTTTCAGGCTTTCTTCGCCGACGCCACCCAGGGTCAGCGATACTTCGCCCATGCCCATCGGCTTGCGACCGTCGGTGCCGTTGAAAATCACATCGGCCATCTCACCGCCGCGCAAGGCTTTGGCCGACTGTTCGCCGAGCACCCAGCGAATGGCGTCGGAGACATTAGATTTGCCGCAACCGTTCGGACCGACGATGGCGGTCACGCCGGGCTGAAAGTTCAGCGCCGTCTTGTCCGCAAAGGACTTGAAGCCAAAAACTGTGAGATTCTTGAGATACATAATCTGTTTCAACTAGCCAACCAAAGCTGGTGGTTTGTGTAAAGAGAAAACCACAATATGTTGTGCACAACCCCGATTGTAGCGCAACTAATTGGTGAGGAACCGAGGTTTCAATTGCGCCAAAACCGTTAATTTTACCGTTAATACCAGAGGATACCTAACCCCGAAAACCGCTTCCGTCAAATGAAGATTGGGGCGAAACGAAGACTATTTGACCGTGTTGATGAGCGAAGCCAGACCTTGGATGCGCACTTCCAATTTGTCCCCGCTTTGGATCGGCCCGACGCCGCTTGGCGTGCCGGTGAGAATGACATCCCCCGGCAGCAACGTCATGTTGGTGGACACGAAGCTGACAATTTCCGCCGGCTTGAAAATCAATTCGCGGGTGTTGGAATTCTGGCGAAGCTGGCCGTTCTGAAATTGTTGGATGCTCAATTCGTTGGGATCGATCATCGTCTCCACATACGGTCCCAGCGGGGTGAAAGTATCGAAGGACTTGCAGCGAGCCCATTGCGACTCGGCCTTCTGGATCGTGCGGTCGCTGATGTCCTGCGCCGCCGTGTAGCCAAAGATGTAACGCGCGGCGGTGGTGGAGGTGACGTTGCGGATTTTGCGGCCGATGACGATGGCCAGCTCGGCTTCAAAATCCGTGCGATGGTTGCGGAACGGGATTTCAATTTTGCCGCCATCCGGCAGCAGCGAGGTGGTGGCCTTGAACCAGATCAGCGGTTCCTTGGGCAGTTCGCGGTTCATCTCGCGGGCGTGGTCGCGGTAATTGATCCCAACGGCGATTATCTTGCTCGGCACGACCGGCACCAAGGTCTTGAGACCTTTGCGCGGCGTCGGCTTGCGGTCAAACGACGGCGCGCCGAACACATCGCCGCGCAGGCGAAACAATTCACCGTCCACAACCTTGGCGTAGAAAACATCTTCGCCTTTGGAAAACCGGCCGATGGCAGCCATAAATCGAGGCCCATTAAACCAATGTCGCCTGCGTTCGGCAAGGAGTTAAAGCCTAGCCGGCTTGCCGAAAGCGCGTTCCACCGCTACATTGTGCGCATGAGCTGGCTGACGCAGCAGGAAAAACTGATCATTTGCCTCGTCATCGGCTTGCTGGTGACCGGCCTCGCAGTGAAGTATTATCGCACCGCGCATCCGGCGCCAACCAGCAGCCAGCCGGGCAAACCCTGATTTATGCAAGAAGTCAATTTTGACGAAGCCGTGGAACAAATCCTCGCGACGGACAGCCGTTTTCATCGCGATGCCTACGTGTTCATGCGCGAGGCGCTCGACTTCACGCAAAAGCTCGTGGGCCGGGAAAATCAGGGCAAGGTGCGCCACGTCAGCGGTCAGGAATTGCTCAACGGCCTCCGGCAATACGCGCTGCAACAATTCGGCCCGATGACCACGACCGTGTTCGAGGAGTGGGGGATCCGCAACTGCCAGAGCTTCGGCGAGATTGTTTTCAACATGGTCGAGATCGGCCTGCTCGCGAAAACGGAAAAAGACACGCGGGATGATTTTCAGACGGGCTATGATTTCACCGACGCCTTTCGCAAGCCGTTCTGGCCGGAAAGCAAAATTAAAACGGAGTCCAAGACCGTCTCGAGCTAGCCTTCCCGCCCCGCCTCGCTGACCCTGCGGTTTAATCTACAAGCATGTTCATGCGATAGAGTCGGATTTGATTCGGATTATATTGTCAGGCATCCAATCCGATCTATGCCTGACATGATTTTCTCACGCCCTGCGCGCTCTCGTTGCTTGAGGCTGGCGCTCACGACGGCGCTTGCCGGTGTGTTCATTTCGGGGCAAGCCGCCATCGTCACCGTCGGCAATGTCACCAACATCACACTCTCGGTGGACGGCACCAACGGCAACACCACCGCCATCTTCGCCATTGATAACGGCGGCGCCGCCGCGGTCACGCCGGTGGCGGCGGATGTCGTGCGCGTGCGTTATCACTTCGGCGGCTTGTGGAGCAAAGAGGAACCGATGATCGCCAAGCAACCGGGCGATTGGCCGACGATTTCCAACAGCGTTTCGTTCAGCGATCAAGGCGCGACCTATTTGATCCAGACGCCGCAACTGGATGTGGTGGTCACCAAATCGCCGTTCAAGGTGGATTTCAAGGACAAGGGCGGTTTTTATCTGCTACGCGACGATCATTCGGAATTTGATTCCAGCTACGCCTACAGCGGCCAGAGCGGTTGGACCTCCTTGGGCTTTAAACTCAAATGCCTCAAGACGCTGCCGGCGAACCAGGCATTCTTCGGTCTCGGCGAATACGGCGGACCGCTGAACCGCCGCGGCAGCGAATTCGAATGCTGGAACACCGGCACCTACAACTGGAATGAATTCAACAAGCCGGAATATCTCAACATGCCGTTCTTCTACGGCATCCAGCCGGCCAGCGGCCCAACGAACGCCTTTGCCTATGGCCTCATGTTCAACAATCCCTGCCGGCCGCTGTTCAAGTTCGGCACCCAGTTCGCCGATAAATATTCCTTCGAAGCCGGTGACGGCCAGTTGGATTATTTCTTCTTCGGCGGCGGCGCCAGCCATGCCATGACGGCAGTGATTGACCGTTACTCGGAATTGACCGGCCGCCCCGCGATGCTGCCCAAGTGGGCGTTCGGCTATCACCTCTCGCGCTTCAGCTATCTCAATCAAAGCTGGGTGCAATACCTCGCCGATGCGGCGACCGCCAACAACATCCCGCTCGACGCCGTCTATTTGGACATTGATTACATGAACATCAATTCCGACAACAATCCCACGGCGGCGAATGTGCTCCACCAGATGACCACGGATTCCAACTTCCCCAATCCCGGGGCCATGGTCACCTACTGCGGCAACAAGGGCGTGAAGATCATTCCGCTCATCGAACCGCTGCTCGAAACGCAGGACCCCATGTATAGCGAGGCCAACACCGCTTTGCATTTCATCAAGGACAACAATGCGAACACGGTCGTCGGCAATATTTATCTGGGGCCCATCTCCTGGCTGGATTTCTCCAGCACGCCCGCGCGCACCTGGTGGAAGGGCAAAATCGGCAACTGGATGAACACCTTCCCGTTCGCCGGCATCTGGAACGACATTGATGAGCCCGAAGCCGACGCCATTCCCGCCAACGGCCTGCTCTGGCTTGACGGCCGCTACGGCACCTCGGCCACCGACACGCGCCGGCAGTGGAGCAACGAGCATAATTACTTCGGCCTGCGTTGCGCCTCAACCAGCTACGAAGCCTTGCTGGAAAAGAATCCCAACAAACGCCCCTTCGTCCTGAGCCGTTCCGGCAACTGCGGCCTGCAACGTTACGCCGTGAGTTGGAGCGGCGACACCGCCGCGAACTGGACTTACGCGCGCACCTGCATCCGCTTCGGCACCAGCGCGATGATTTCCGGGGCAGCGTGGTATGGCCATGATCTCGGCGGTTTCACCGGCACGGTTGATCCGGAACTGCTCACGCGCTGGCATGAATGGGGCGCGCTGCTGCCGTTCTTCCGCAGCCATTCGCGCAAGGACGATGACAAGTGGCCGGGCGGCGATCAGGGACGCGAACCCTGGCGCTACGGCGAGCCGTATCAAAGCGACATGCGCAGTTGCATCCAATTCCGCTACAAGCTCATGCCCTATCTTTACACGCTCGCCTATAACGCCACGCGGACCGGCGAACCGATGAACGCGCCGACCGTCCTGAAATATTTTGCGGATCAAAACACCGCGTCGCTGAATGATTATGAATTCACTGTCGGCGATTATCTGCTCGCCGCGCCGGTTTACAATCAAGGGGCCTCCACGCGCACAGTGTATCTGCCCTACGCGCCGGGCGTGGGCTGGTATCACTGGTGGAGCAATGTGCGTTACAATGGCGGCAACACCGTCACCGTCAATGCGCCGCTCGGCCAGTTGCCACTCTTTGTGCGCAGCGGCGCCATCATCCCGATGGGCCCGACCGCGCAGAATACCACCCAGTTGCAATCCGGCTATCTCGATGTGAATTGCTGGCCGGACGGCAATTCCGCCTTCACTCTTTACGAGGACGAAGGCGAAGGCTGGAATTACACGAACGGCGTCTATGCCGCCGTCACCTTCAACAGCGCGCGCACGGCGACCAATTGGGACTTCACCATCGGCGCGCGGCAGGGCAGCTACAATCCCGGTCACACGAATTTTTTCATCTACGTTTACAATCCCGACACCGTGGCCGCCGTGAAACTCAACGGCGCGCCGCTCGCCCAGATCACCAATCTCGCGTCCGCGCCCGCCGGCTGGCTGATGACCGGCGATGGCAAGCTCGCCATCAAGGTCACGGACATCGGCAGCGCGCAGAGCGTCCATGTGGACTGGGGTTCCAACCTGATCAGCAGCATTTCCTACGGCGCCATGACCGTGGCGGGCACCTTTCAAACACCGCCATGGAATCCCGCCGGGAGCAACATGGTGCAGACCGCCGGGCACATCTGGCAGTTGGATACCACCTTCGCGGGCATCACCAACTTTCAGTTCAAGTTCGCCGCCAACGGCAGTTGGACAACAAACTGGGGCGAGAACCCCGGCTCGCAGGCGCAGTCAGCCCTGCCCTTGTCCGGCACCGGCAAACTGGGCGGCACCTCGAACATCCTCGCCACCGGCACATTTAACGGCACCTATCGCTTCACCTTCAACGACCTGACACTCGCCTACCAGGTCACTCCGTTGCTGGCGAGTCCTTACGGCCTCGTCACCGTGGCGGGCGATTTCAACGGCTGGAACACCGGCCTGACCAACCTGCAACTCATCAGCAACAACCTCTGGCAGGGCGACACGACCTTCCCGGTCGCGACCAATGTGCAGTTCAAGTTCGTGGCCAATAACAGTTGGGCTTTGAACTGGGGCGACAGTTCGCAGATGCAGACGAATCCGCCGCTGACCGGCACCGGCCAGAGTTTCGGCGGCAACCTTTCTGCGAACGTCACCACGAACGCGATCTTCCGTTTCACGTTCAACGACCAGACGCTCGCCTACAGCCTGCAATCGCTGGCGATTGTGCCGCCGCAGCTCGCGTGCGGCATCCTGGCCAGCAACGGCGCGTGTTACTTCAATTTCACCAACCTGCCGGGCACGCGGTTCACGGTGCTGGGCAGCACGAATCTGTTTCTACCCATCGGCAGTTGGACTGTGCTCGGCAGCGCGGCGGAAAACGCGCCCGGCCAGTTTCAATTCACGGACCTCGCCGCCACCAACGCCCCCGCACGCTTCTACCGCGTGCGTTCACCCTAGTTCGATCCCACGGTCCGAACCTATCCGGCGCCCTCAATCAGCATAGGGACCACTCCTAGCTGAAGCGCGCTGCCCAAATTGAATTGCCCCGCACGCGTTTCCGAATACCCTTCCGGTTCGACATTATTCTGAAATGACCAAAGATCTCATCCCGTCCATCCCGCCCGGCGTCCGGCTCACCACGCTCGACCACGGCCTGACCATCATCGTCCGTGAGGATCACAATGCGCCGGTCGTGTCCGTGCAGGCGTGGGCGATGGCCGGCAGCATCCACGAGGGCCGCTGGCTCGGCGCCGGCCTCTCGCACGTGCTCGAACACATGCTCTTCAAAGGCACCACCACGCGCCCCGGCAGCCGCATTGACCAGGAAGTGCAGGAGGCCGGCGGCTATATGAACGCCTACACCAGCTTCGACCGCACGGTGTTTCACATCGACGTGCCGAACACCGGCGCAGTGAAGGCGATCGATATTTTGTGCGACATCATGCAGCACGCCACGCTGCCGCCGGATGAACTCGCCAAGGAGATGGACGTCATCCGCCGCGAGATGGACATGTGCCACGATGATCCGGGCCGCCGCGCAAGCCGCCGCCTGTTCGAAACGGCTTACACCCGGAGCCCGTATCGCTTCACCATCATCGGCTATCCCGACATTTTCAACGAGGTGAAGCCGGACGACATCCGCAGCTATTACACGGAAAAATACGCCCCAAACAATGTCTTCTTCGTCGTCGCCGGCGACGTGAAAAATGACGAGGTCGTCGCGCAAATCAAAGCCGCTTATGCGCACAGCAAATCCCAGGCGATGCCGCCGTCCGTCCTGCCGCTGGAACCGAAGCAGACGGGCGGGCGCGAAATCATTGAGGAATCGGCGGTGGAGCTGGGCCACGTGCATTTCGCGTGGCACATCCCGGAATTGCGCCACGCCGACGTGCCGGTGCTCGACGTGCTGGCGGTGTTGCTCGGCAGCGGCCGCAGCTCGCGCCTCTTCCAGCAGGTGCGAGAGAAGCAGGGCGTCGTGCATCACGTGGACGCGTGGACTTACAGCCCCGGCCTGCCGGGCTTGTTCGGCATCAGCGCCGTCGTGGACGGCGACCAGTTTGCCGCGGCGAACCAGGCGGTTCTCGCCGAGATCGAAAAAGTGAAATCGCTGTCCGTCTCCGCCGATGAATTGCACAAGGCCATCAAGCAGTTCATCTCCGCCACGCTCTCGTCGCGCAAAACGATGGAGGGCCAGGCGCAAAATCTCGGCGGCAACTGGCTCGCCGCGAACGACCTGAATTTTTCCGAGCGCTACCTCGCCGCCGTCAAGCAGGTGACGACCAACGACGTCCAGCGCGTGGCGCGGCATTACCTTACGCCGGAAAACCGCACGCTCTATGCGCTGTTGCCCGAGGGCGCCGCGCCCAAGGCCCAGGCCAACGTCGAGACGAATAATGACAACGCGATCCAGAAAATCGTTTTGCCGAACGGCCTGACGCTGCTGGTGAAGGAAGATCATCGCCTGCCGTTCGTGGAATTCCGCGCTGTGTTCAAAGGCGGCGTCCTCGCGGAAAACGCCGCGAACAACGGCACCACGATGCTGCTCGCCAAGCTGCTCATTAAGGGCACGGCCAAGCGCAGCGCCGAGCAGATCGCGGTCGAGATCGAATCCGTCGGCGGTCACATCGACAGCTACGGCGGGAACAACAGCTTTGGCATCAACGCGGAAGTGTTGATCGAGGATTTTGCGACCGGCCTCGATTTGCTCGCCGATGTCATCTTGCATCCCATTTTCCCCGCCGACGAACTGGAGCGCGAGAAGGAGGTCCAGATTGCCGGCATCCGCGCGCGCAAGGACGAGTTGCTCAAGAGCGCGAGCCTCGCGATGCGCCATGCGCTCTTTGGCGAGACCGGCTACGGTCTGGATTCGCTCGGCACGGAGGCATCCGCCGGCAGCGTTTCGGTGGCCGGCGTGAAAGCGTTTCATCAAAAAATGGCCGCGCCGAACAACTGCGTGCTGGCGATTTACGGCGACGTGAAAACGGCGGACGTGAAGGCTGCCGTGGAGAAAGCCTTTGCCGGCTGGCAGCCAGCGGCGGACATCGCGTTCACCGCGTCGTCCCCCGCCCTCACCGCGCCGAAGCGCACGGAAGAGACCCGCGACAAGAAACAGGCCGTGCTGGTCATCGGCTTCCCCGGCACGACGCTCGGCAGCGATGACCGTTACGCGTTGGATCTCTTGCAGGAATGCTGCAGCGACCTCGGCTCGCGCCTGTTCCTGCGCATCCGTGAACAGCTCGGCCTCGCCTATTATGTCGGCGCGCAGAATTTCGCCGGTCTCGTGCCGGGCTACTTCGCCTTTTACACCGGCACCGAACCGGCCAAGGCCGCCCAGGTGGAAACGGAGTTGTTGAAGGAAGCCGAATTGCTCCGCACGGAAGGTTTGACCGCCGAGGAATTGAAGCGCGCCAAGGCCAAAATCATCGGCCAGAAGAAAATCTCCCGCGCCGACCTGGGCAACCTCGCCTCGACGAGCGCGCTCGACGAACTTTACGGCCTGGGCTGGCAGCGCGCCGATCTGGACGACACCAAATACGAGGCTGTGACACTGGAACAAATCAAGGCCGCCGCGCAAAAGTATCTCCAGCCGGATGCGCTGGTCATTTCCGTGGTGAAACCTTGATGATTCAGGATGGCCGGCGTTAAAACTGTTTAAATGGTCTCCCCCTCCTCACTGGAGCCTGCGCTGGCCCGTCGTCACGCGGCCATCCGCCGGGGCATATCGCCGCTCCCCGGTAGCCGGCCGCGCGACCACTATAAGCCGCTCAATATTCCCGGCGACTGCGACGGCTTGCCTTTGCTGGTCGCGCTGGGGCGCATGGTTGGAAACCTGTCGGCAGCCGAGTGGCAGACGGAGTTCGCCTGCAATCGGATTGTGACCTCCGACCAGGAACCCGTGGCGGCGACGCATATCGTCCGGGCCGGGCAACGCTACCAACATCTTTTCCCGCAGGTGACCGAGCCGGAAGTGAATGGGGACGTGGAAATCCTGTACGAAGACGAAGCGCTCATCGTGGTGAATAAACC
Source organism: uncultured Verrucomicrobia subdivision 3 bacterium (assembly GCA_903921455.1). Next base: position 47,211 of record CAIXPZ010000253.1, read on the forward strand.
CGCCCCGCTGCCGATGCACGCCGGCGGAAGATTTTATCAAAACACGCTCCAGCACGTTCTTAACGCGGCCTATCATCCGGAAACCCCGCTCCCGGCGCACCGACTGGACGCCAACACGACGGGCTTGGTGCTGGTGGCGCGGACGCGGTTGTTTGCCGGCAACTTGCAATCGCAATTCGCCCAGGGGCGGGTGGAAAAAACTTATCTGGTCCGGGTACCCGGACAGTTGCCGGGGGATAATTTTTATTGTGACGCCCCCATCAGCGCGGTCTCCGACAAGGGGTGCTCGCGCACTGTTGATTTTGAAAACGGATTAGCAGCGCGCACTGACTTTCGTTTCCTCCGCCACTTTGCCGACGGCACCAACCTGCTCGAAGCGCGGCCGCTGACCGGCCGCACGAATCAGATTCGTGTGCATCTCTGGCATCTGGGATTTCCCGTCTGCGGCGATGCGCTTTATCTGGCGGGCAAGGAACTCGGACGCACCCAAACCTTGGCGGTTGGTGATCCGCCACTTTGTCTCCATGCGGTGCGCGCAACATTTCAACACCCCTTGCGTCTGGAGCCATGCGAATTTTCCGCCCCCCCGCCCGCTTGGGCCATTGGTTAAATCGGGTAGATGCCCCTAAACGGTTTTAATTCCGCTCCTTACAATCCCGGTCGCGGCCCCGGAGTTGAAGCATAAATCCCGAAAACAAAAAAGGCGTCTGATGTTCATCAGACGCCTTTGCGAATTAATTCTGGTATCAGGCCAGCAGCGGATTTTCCGCTTCAGGCATTTCGGCTTCCGTGGATTCCGGTTCGTCCGGCAATTCCACGAGCGGATTGAGCGTGACCTTGCGGTGCATGTCAAAGCCGGTGCCCGCCGGGATCTTGTGGCCAATGAGGACGTTTTCCTTGAATCCGCGCCGGCTGTCAATCTTGGAACGCGTCGCGGCTTCGGTAAGCACGCGAGTCGTGTCCTGGAAGGACGCGGCGCTGAGGAAGCTGTCGGTTTCGAGCGACGCCTTGGTGATGCCGAGCAGCACGGGCACGGCTTCCGCCGGCTTGCCACCCTTCTTCTCGACAGCTTCGTTCTCGGCCTCGAATTCCAGCTTGTCCACCTGTTCGCCCCAGAGGAATTGCGTGTCGCCGGTTTCAGTGACGCGAATCTTGCGGAGCATCTGGCGCACAATGATCTCGATGTGCTTGTCGTTGATCGTCACACCTTGGAGACGATAAACTTCCTGCACTTCGCTGACCAAGTGTTCCTGCAGTTCCTGGGGTCCGCAGACGTCCAGAATCTCGTGCGGATCCATCGGGCCTTCGGTGAGCTGCTGGCCTTTCTTGACCAGGTCGCCCTTGAAGACGATGACGTGCTTGCCGATCGGGATGAGATGTTCCTCTTCCAAGCCGGTGACGGCGTCCTTGATGAGCACGCAGCGCTTGCCGCGCACGCTCGGACCGAAGTCGGCGATACCGTCGATCTTAGAGATCTCGGAAGCGTCTTTCGGGCGGCGGGCCTCGAACAACTCGGCCACGCGCGGGAGACCGCCCGTGATGTCGCGGGTCTTGGCCTGTTTGCGCGGGGTCTTGGCGATGAGTGTGCCGGGCACGATCTTGTCGGATTCGTTGACGACGACGTGCGCGCCCGACGGAATCGGGTAGTTCGCGACGACTTCGCCCTTCTCATCGGACATGATGATCTGCGGATGCAAATCTTCCTTATGGTCGATGATGACCATGGATTCTTCACCGGTGGCTTCGTCCACTTCCTGCTTCATGGTGACACCTTCAATGATGTCGTGGAACTTCACCTTACCGGCCTTCTCGGAGAGAATCGGGACATTGTGCGGATCCCATTGGACGAACGTGTCGCCCTTCTTGATCTTGCCGCCGTCCTTCACCGAAATGACCGCGCCGATGACAATGGTGTGGTTTTCCAGCTCGCGACCGTCCGGGGCGAGAATCTGGATGGAACCGTTCTTGTTCAAAACAATGTTGTTGCCGTCCTCAAGTTCGACGGAACGCAAGTCCGTGTATTTGATGATACCGTCGTTCTTCGACTTGATCTGCGGCTGCTTGAACACGCCCGCGGCCACACCGCCCGTATGGAACGTGCGCATCGTGAGCTGCGTGCCGGGTTCGCCGATGGACTGGGCGGCGATGATGCCGACCGCTTCACCGAGCTTGACCAGCGAGCCGGTCGCCAGATTGCGGCCATAGCAGTGACGGCAGATGCCGTGCTTGCTTTCGCAAGTGAGCACCGAGCGAATGCGGACGCGGTCCACGCCGGCGACATCAATCGCCTTGGCCTTGGTCTCGTCAATTTCTTCGTTCGCCTTGATGAGGAATTCCTTCGGGCTGGTCGGATTGACGATGTCGTCGCAAGCGAAACGACCAACCAAACGGTCGGAAATTTTCACCACTTCGTCTTCGCCTTCGAACACGGCAGAAACCCAGATCCCGTTCGTCGTGCCGCAATCCCCCTCTTGGATGATCACGTCTTGAGACACGTCAACCAGCTTACGCGTCATGTAACCGGAGTCAGCCGTCTTCAGCGCCGTATCGGCGAGACCTTTACGGGCACCGTGCGTCGAGATGAAGTATTCCAACACGGACAGACCTTCGCGGAAGTTCGCCAAAATCGGCTTCTCGATGATTTCGCCGCTGGGCTTGGCCATCAAACCGCGGAGACCCGCGAGCTGGCGCACCTGCTGTTTGTTACCGCGGGCGCCGGAATCCACCATCAAATAGACGGGGTTGTATTCCTTCTTGCCCTGGTTGGCTTTCAAGGTGTCAAACATCACGCCGGAAATCTGATCCGTGCAATGCGTCCACACGTCGACGATCTTGTTGTAGCGTTCGCCGGAGGTGATGACACCCTTGCGATACTGCTTCTCAACTTCCTTGATCTGGCCCTGGGCGTTGCGAATCTGTTCGTCGCGTTCCTTCGGGACGATCATGTCGTCAATGCCGATGGACACGCCGGACTTGGTCGCCTCGCGGAAACCGATTTCTTTGAGCTTGTCCAACATCACGACGGTCTTGTCGTGGCCGGCAAACTTGTAACATTTCCAAATCAGATCACCGAGGTCGGACTTCTTCACCGGCTTGTTGTGGAAGCCAAGTTCCGTCGGCCAGATCTCGCTGAACAGCACGCGGCCAACCGTCGTATCAATGATTTTCTTTTCGGCATTGCCAAAGGCGGTCTTCTTGCCGAGGTCAGGATTCGCCAAACGGATGCGGTCGTGCGTCTTCAACGCATCGTCGCTGTAAGCGTAAATGACTTCCTCCTTCGAACCGAACAACGGGAGTTCGTTCGTGTTGGCCGGGGCGGCCTTGCGCGGTTCGGCGGTGACGTAATAACAGCCGAGCGTGATGTCCTGCGTCGGCGTGATGATCGGCTTGCCGGATGAGGGCGAGAAGATGTTGTTCGTCGCCATCATCAGCAGGCGCGCTTCCAACTGCGCCTCGACGGACAACGGAACGTGAACAGCCATCTGATCACCGTCGAAGTCCGCGTTGTAGGCGGTGCAAACCAGCGGATGAATGCGAATCGCTTCGCCTTCAATCAGCATCGGCTCGAACGCCTGGACGGACAAACGGTGCAACGTCGGCGCGCGGTTCAAGAGAACCGGATGCCCCTTCGTCACTTCTTCGAGAACGTCCCACACTTCTTTCGTCTGGCGCTCAATCATTTTCTTCGCGCTGCGGACGGTGTGAACGTAGCCCAGCTCTTTCAAGCGGCGGATGATGAACGGCTCGAACAAAACGAGCGCCATCTTCTTCGGCAGACCGCACTGGTTCAACTTCAGTTCCGGTCCGATCACAATGACGGAACGGCCTGAATAATCCACGCGTTTGCCGAGCAAGTTCTGACGGAAGCGACCGCCTTTGCCCTTGAGCATGTCGCTCAAAGATTTCAGCGAGCGGTTGCCCGCGCCGGTGACCGGACGACCGTGACGGCCGTTGTCAAATAACGCGTCCACGGCTTCCTGCAACATGCGTTTTTCGTTGCGGATGATGACTTCCGGCGTCTTGAGCTGGAGCAACGTGCGGAGACGATTGTTCCGGTTGATGACGCGGCGGTAAAGATCGTTCAAGTCAGACGTTGCGAAACGTCCGCCTTCGAGAGGCACCAACGGACGCAAGTCCGGCGGAATCACCGGCAGCACCGTGAGAATCATCCATTCCGGACGGCTCTTCGACGA
>CAIXPZ010000254.1 GCA_903921455.1 uncultured Verrucomicrobia subdivision 3 bacterium
AAATGACCGGACAGCAGTTTTATCCAGTTTTTAAAATAGTGAAATCGCGGTCATCAAAAACTAAACGGGACAGCAGTGTTATAATATATTTACAAACACTCCACCGACAGACATTAACAGCTTCGTTCGGGCTTGATTCTATTCAGACCAGCCCAGCGACGCTCATTTTCATGGGGACGAGGAATGATTCCGGCATTTTCCGATCAACCCGGTCACTTCATGTTACGTTTTGATACTTTTTGATACTTTTTGTGCCGTTTTGATACCCCGTTTTAAAAATGCCAAAAACGAACAAAAGGTATCAAAAGGTGATCGAATATAAAACTTTTCACGGCACCAAGAACTTTACCAGCCAGACCCGTTTTCTTTACCAGCACCCGAGGCAACTTTTGTAAGTGCTTGATAGAGCATCCAAAACTTTACCATTTCCTTGGCATGTTTGATAAAGTCCTTATGTATCAAGGGTTTCGTGACAAGAACGGTGGCCACTGTCAGTGAAATTGTCAGTTTTGAGCCGATTTAATCTTGAATCTGCTAGAACCTGATAAAATCTCTGAAACCCGCCCACTCACCTTTAACGGGGTGGTGAATGACTGTTGTAAGATTCGGATTTGAACCTATGAAACCGAAGCTCACACTGTTCCGCCGCAACGGAATTTATTATTCACAGGACTCGACCAACGGCAAGCAAAAGAGTCTGGGCACGCGCGATGAAGCCGCCGCCCGCAAGCTGGTCGAAGCCACCAACGAGGCGCACCGCAGCCCCATCCTCAATCTGCAACTGGCCCGCGCCTATCTCTCCGCCAGTGATCCCGCGTTCCTGCTGCGCACCTGGCAAACCGTCATGGACCAGATGCAAACGCGCGGTCGGGACAGCAGCCGCACGCGCTACGTCAGCGCTTTCCGGAACGCCGGCTTTGACCCGATTCGCAATAAACCATTGCTGGAAACCGCCACCGCGGATTTTCTTCAAATCATGAAGGACGCCAAACCTTCCCAGGTATTTCACCTGAAATGCCTGCACGGTTTCGCCTTGAGCCTCGGCTGGATTTCCATCCCCATTGTCGCCCCGTGTCTCTGGCCGAAACATCACCCGAAGGCCCGGCGCGGCATCACGCTGGTGGAACAAGAGCGGCTTTTGACGTTTGCCAAGGGGGCCGAATGGAATCTTTACCTGCAATTGCTTTGGGAAACCGGCGCCGCGCAGACCGACGCCGCCATTCTCAAAGCCGAGGACATCGATTGGACTGCCCGGACGATCACCTATTTCCGCAAGAAGACCGGCACGCGGGCGCAAATCACCATCAGCAAAAAGCTGGAAACCGTCTTGAGCCATTTGCCGACCGTCGGTGCTTTGTTTCCCAGAATCTCGCAGGAAGAAGCCCATGTCCGCTCAAAACGGTTCGCCTACCAAAGCCTGCTGGCGGGCATCAGTGACATCACGCTCCACTGTTACCGCTACGCGTGGGCCGAGCGCGCCAATGCCGCCGGCATGCCCGAACGTTTCGCGCAGGCCGCACTGGGGCACAGCAGCACCGCCGTGCATCATGCCTACGCCAAAAAAGCCATCGTCATCGCGCCGTCACTGGAAGATTATGAGAACAAGTTGAAGCCAGCGCCGCCCACCGTGACGACTTGAGCTTTAACCCAAACTAGAAAGCGGTTGAGCCAATCAGCTCAACCGCTTTTTTCGTCCCCAGCGCCGCCCCAGCGGCTCAATTTCTTGAATAGTCCGGCAAAGCCGGTGCGGCGGCCGGAGACCGGTAACGCGCATTTCTCCGGGCCCAATCGTTTTGAATGACCGTGGTCACGCGCGCCAGCCAGTTCCGGTCCTGGCACAACTCCAAGACATCCGCCGTGCAGAAATACTTGACCGCATTGGCTGGCGCATTGCCCAGCGGCTTGAGCTGCTTGGCCGCCACCAGCGGCGGGATGTTGTGCGGCTGGCAGCCGATCAGCCACGCGGCCTGGTCAGAGGTCAGCCGCGCGGGAAAAGTTTTCAGGTTTAAAAACTCGGATTGATTCACAGGCCACCTCGCTTTTTCTGACCTTCCAAGCGGTCATCAATGCCGTTTTTGTTCGCATCCACCAACCCGCGCAATTGCCCATGCCGGTGCGCCAAAAACCACAAGCCGACGGCCGCAGCGACGCCGGCCAAAATCAGAAGTTCATTCCCGACCACCAGCGATGGCAGAATCATCAGCGCCACGCCGCCCGCCGTGATCATCAAGCTGGTCGTCACACTGCCGATGATGAGTTGCAGCGGTGGATAAAACATGGAGGCTAGTCCGAATAGAAACACCACTACGCCGACCCACACAATGCCCTTGAGACTCGCCAGCTTCGCGCTTAATTCGCGCGCCGTGTCTTTTTGAGCCGCGCCCAGCTCGCTACTGGCTCGCGTCTCTTCACGCTCCGTCACAAAAATCGGCGCGCTGAGTAGTAATGCGCTGACATTCGTCACGAGCGCTCCGCCCGCGTCGGCGGTGACGCGTGTCTCCACCATACGGGATCCTACCGGCACCGTGTAAGATTTGATGCGAACAGTCTCCTGATCCTGCCGCGATGATTGGGCAGGATTGTCGCCCTGGCTGACGGCCTGTTCTATGTGTCCAGCCGATTGGCTGGTGCTGGCCTTACCGCCCTTGAGCGGCGCGATGGTGCAGCCGGAGAAAAACACGGCGGCCAGCAGCACGGCTACCGCCGCCGCAAGTTTACCGGTGCGCCGCGAACTTTCTTGTCGGCTATTCAACAAAGTCACCAACTCTTTCGCCCGCTCTTCCGCGCAACCAACACAGAGCAGAATGGGCGGCTTACCATCGGCCTCGACCGTAATCCCCCACGGGTAATCCTGTCCCCAGCGGGTTCCCAGATAAACAGTAGCATATTTTTTCATAAATTTTAATGCGTGGGGCGGCTCGCCCCCTCCTGAAAACGGCGTAACTCAAAGGCGCAGTCGTTGAGCGCGGCGGTGTTGTGATCAATGCAAACGGCTAGCTTCAACGCCGTCTCGTTTTGTTTGTCGATGATTTGCGCCAGCGCGGCGTGATGTTCGTTGCGCAGTTCCTTGTGGTCCTCGATGACCGCTTGCAACTGGCGCACGAGCCAATAAATCACCACCCCGCCGCCGATGAGCAGCAGGCAGAAGGCAGCGAGAAACAGCCAGCGATCATTCATCCCGGCGGCATGGTCCACGGCGTTGATTACTTCGTTGGGGGTCATACACGGATCAGTTTCACAACGCCGCTCTTGGCTTTGGTGAGTGAACCAAACTTTGCCAGCAAAGCCTGGACGACGGCAGGGATGATTGGCCGCGTGTCGGTTTTGTCGTAGCCGGTTTGAACGCCGGCATTGTTGTAATACTTCAATCCTTCACCAGCGGGCGCGGCGGACCATGAAAGACAAATGGAATCAGCGGCAGCGGTTTGCCAAGGCGAAGCGGAATGCGGCTTTCCACCAGCGTCCATTCGGTTTTGGTTTGGCTGGACTTTGGTCCGGACCAGAAATTACCGATCCAAGAGGACGGGCTTTTCGCGCGGTGGCCGTCCGCAAGAACTTGCCAGATTTCCACGACGTAACGAGTGCCACCGTCGGGCAGAACTTCCAACTTCAACACGCGAACCGTTTCTGTGATTTTCACGGCAAACGGATCATCGTTATCCGGCCGTTCCACAATCTCACGGAGAGCAATCATCGTGACCACGTTGCGGCCATTGATGCGTTGCGTCTGCCAGTTGAGGATGTCTTCAGCCTGATAACGGACAATGTAAGCACGAGCTTCACTATCAGATTGCCAATCGATCAAGGTGCCACAGCGACCCACGGCGAGGATTTCACCGACGACACCCTTGCAAAAAGTGAAGAGCGACGTGCCCATCAAATCCACATCGTCCGTGAAAACACGAAGCGCACCACCGACACCGGCGTGACGGTCCGGCAGTTTGACTTCGGGATCGCGACGAAAGAGCAGGCCAAGGAAACCATCCGCCGTGCGGCTGGTGGCGTTGAAGAAACAGGCGCGGGATTTGTAGCCGTCGTATTCGTCATCGGTTTGCGAATCAAGACGGGGCAGATACTTGATGCCACCAGTCTTCACCGCATCTTCACCGGCGATGACATCACGGGCACGCAGCCAACTCGGGAGGCTTGCGTCGTAATCAAGATGGGTGGAATTCGCCGGCACGCGGCGACTCTAGCACGGCTTTTTGGCGGGATTAGGAGCCGGGTCGTGACCTGCGAACCAGAGCGAACCAGCGACACATTAGCCCGAACCACAGCGAAAAATAATTTTAGAAATAATGTTGACGGGTTTTAATTTTAGTTCGCTGCGCTCAACAGTGAGGTCGCGCGGCAAATTCACGGTCTCCATTCGCGAATGGCAATTCCCGCGCGCGGCCGCCGACGCTCATGCCCGTGCTGCCAGCTAACGCTGTCAGTCACGGGCACCAGCCAGCCTGCTCAGGTTTACGATGTTCACGGACGGCTGGCTTTTCGCTACCAGCGCGCGCGATTCGGTCACGTCAGGTTCGCGAAGGCTTAGGTTCCAAGCCAACCATTCAGGTTCGCCATGACTCACCGCGCTGGTCGGCGGGGAAAAAGGCGGCCATCGGCAAAGACCTACGTCACTGCAATTTTAGGTTCTGAACGATGCGTTCGCCCGTTAGTAGGCGCAGGTCTAATTTTACTCCGATCGTAAAATGGTCTGGACTATTTTACGACGCACACAATAATGGACATATGAGTGAACGACCTCGCTTCTACACGGGTGTGCTGCAGGATCATCTGCAAAGGCATCGTCAGATGGCCCTGATCTCCGGCCCGCGTCAGGTGGGCAAGACCACCGTCTGCCGCGCGCTTGGCGACGCTTATTTCAACTGGGATAACACCGATGACCGGCGATTGCTCTTGCGTGGCCCGGCGGCGCTGGCCGCCGCGCTGCATCTGGATCGTCTGCGCGCCAAGCCGCCCGTGGCCGTGCTCGACGAGTTGCACAAATATTCGAAATGGAAATCGCTGCTCAAAGGCTTCTTCGATACCCACGGCGACCAAGTGCGTTTGCTGGTGACGGGCAGTTCCCGGCTGGATGTTTTTCGCCGGGGCGGCGACAGCCTGATGGGGCGTTACCTGCTTTATCGCATCCATCCCTGGAGCGTGGGCGAATGTCTGCGCACCGGCCTGCCGGCGCGCGAGATTCACGCGCCGGGCGAGGTGTCGGCCGGCGACTGGGACGCGCTCTGGCAACACGGCGGATTTCCCGAACCCTTTCTGCACCGGGACAGCCGCTTCACCCGCCGCTGGCGTTCCCTGCGTCACGAACAACTCTCGCGGGAAGATCTGCGCGAGGTGGCGCACATCACCGACCTCGGCACCATGGAAATTCTCATGCAAATTCTCGCCGAGCGCAGCGGCCAGCAGCTGGTTTATTCCAATCTGGCCCAGGAAATCCAGGTGTCGGTGGATACGGCCAAGCGGTGGGTTGATCTGTTGGGCCGGATGCACTACGGATTTCTCGTCCGGCCCTGGTTCAAGAATGTCGCCAAGGCCTTGCGCAAGGAACCCAAATGGTTTCTCCGGGACTGGAGCGGCCTGGCCGACGAAGGTGCCCGGGCGGAAACATTCGTCGCCTGCCACCTGCTCAAGGCTGTCGAAGGCTGGACCGACTTGGGCCTAGGTGATTTTGAGCTGCGCTACCTGCGCGACAAACAGAAACGCGAAGTGGATTTTCTGGTCGTGCGCGACCGGCAACCCTGGTTTCTGGTGGAGGTCAAGCTCGCCGACCCGAGCCTCTCGCCCTCGCTCGCCTACTTCCAGGCCCAGACCAAGGCACCCCACGCTTATCAGGTGGTGATCAACCTGCCCTATGAGCCGGCTGATTGTTTTGCCGTCCGGCAACCCGTGGTGGTTCCGGCCAAGACCTTTTTGAGCCAGCTCTTGTGACGTTGGCTGATTCAGTTCAAGTTGCCAAATTGACCGCGACTTGAAATACAGCTCGGGAACAAAGATGGCTCGCTGCGCTCGATAGAATTTCAGTTCGCGCTGCACTTCGCTCTCGTGCTCAATAGGTCAATACGAACGCGCTCGGATTCACGGTTTCCATGGTTCACGTTGTGCGGAGTTTGGTTGTGTTCGCTGCGCTCAATAACTAAGGCCGCACATCAGGCGCGTGCGCGGACGCCTGACGTTCATGCTGGCGGCGGCGGCTGACGCCACCGCGACGCCAGCACCGGGCCGCCTCACCGGTTTACGAATGGTTTCTCACAGCGGCCCTTTCACTGCCGCGCGCACGCGTCGAACGGTTCAGGTTATCGAACGGTTTCCGCGCGATTTAACCATTCAGGTTGGCGGATGATTTAAGCGCGCGGCCAGGCGGGGAAAAGTTAGTGGGTTGCTGACTCGTCACTTCGTTCCTCGCGGGGGCGAACGCTCGCTATCGCTCGCGGTCGCCTTTTTGGTTTCACGTTGCGCAGGAATGCAGTCAGTGAAGATTTTCCTGGCTGCACCGAGCCGCCGCTTGCGCTCGTGCCTCACGCCAAGTGGCGGCACGGTTTCGCCCGCGTCCGTGACTGACTCGATGGTTTGCCGCCTCTGCATTCGCTAACGCATCTGCTACACAGATTCCGCAGATCGCTCCCGCTCATTCCGAAGTCTGCAAAGCCGTCGAGACAGTCAAAGTTTCAGCGGACGCGCCCTGGTGAAAAATCAGATCGGCAAACCAGAGTGCGGCCTGGTGGCCGACTGCTAAGTCCCTCGTCGCTGGCGCTCCTCGCGCGACTCGAACCGTCACTGCGTTTCCGGTTCTCGCTGATCGCGCTCGGGCGTGGCGACAAAAAACAAAACGGCCGCGCGACTTCGTCCGGCCAAGGCATCAGCATTACGGCGCGAGGCTGCGCCTATCGCCGAGGACATAAGCAATAAGCACCGCGAGGCTGCGCCCGGTGCAAGACAACAGCATTATCCGTGAGACCGACCAGCTTTTGGTCGCTCCGCTAATCTTCCGCTACATTGCATTTCGCTCCAGAGCGCTGCACTCCCAAAACTGGTCGGCCTCACTGAGGAAAACCAAGTTAGTCCGAGACCCCGGCGCAGGGTTTCGTTGGCCTGCTGGCTCAGGTTTGACCCTGTCCCCCGCAAACTGGCCATCATTCCACTACACCCAACGCCGGGGACTCAGAGAAATTGGCACCGCGCTATCGCGACTGTGCCGGGAAACGAAGTGACCCGGCAAAAAAATTGAAGCGGCTCCGCTCACGGGGTTGGCATGACGGAACATCTCCGGCTACGGTGCTCGTGCCTGCGCGCCTGTGCCTCCGATTTGCTTCCGAGACATTCACACAACACATATTGTGTGTTTGGTCGGTGAAACCACGCCGACACC
>CAIXPZ010000255.1 GCA_903921455.1 uncultured Verrucomicrobia subdivision 3 bacterium
CGCATGGAGACATTTGCCAGCCAGATCGAAGGCAAACGATTAACCTATCGCCAAGTCTCCCAGACTTTGTGCGTTTGTTAAGTATACAAGCCCGGGGGCTGCCTCTCACCCAAATGTGGTATGGCTCAAATCGCCAGGGGAAATTAGACTGCCCTTCATTGGTGGTAAAATAACGTTTGTCAGCATTCAAATAACCAACCCTGTTCCCGCCCATGAAATTAAAAATTGGCCAACCCGCTTTCAGTATTAATCGTTCGCCGGCCAGGCGCAGCGGCTTCACCTTGATTGAGTTGCTGGTGGTGATCGCCATCATCGCGATTTTGGCGGCGATGTTGTTGCCGGCGCTCGCCAAGGCCAAGACCAAGGCGCAGGGCATCCAATGTCTCGGCAACACCCGGCAGCTCATGCTCGCCTGGCGCATGTATGCCGAGGACAGCAACGACAATATCCCGGCCGCCTACAACACTGGCAACACGTCCGTCGCTCCCGCCTGGGTGCCCACCAGCCTGTTTCTGGATTACACCACTCCCAGCGCGCAGGGCAACTGGGATTATGCGAACACCATCGAAAAAAGTGTGCTGTGGCCCTACTGCGGTCAGAACCGCGCCATTTTCCATTGCCCGGCCGACCCCAGCACCGGCCTCAATGCTGCCGGCCAGACCGTGCCCCGCGTGCGCAGCATGTCCATGAACGGCTGGATGGGCGGCGTTTATGCTGGCACCCCCAACCCCGGCGAGGATGGTGCCTATGGCCGCATCAACGGCACCGTCTTCAAGAAGCTTTCGTCCATGAAAACCCCCGGCCCCTCCCAGTTCATCGTCCTGCTTGATGAACGCCACGAGAGCATCAACGACGGGCTTTTTCTCATCATGATGGATGGCTATCCGACCTCTACGCCGCTGGGCTTGGCGGACTTCCCGGCCATCTATCATAACGGCGCCTCCGGTCTCGCCTTTGCCGACGGCCATTCGGAGATCCACAAATGGCGGGATGGCGCCACGCAACAAAAGGCCATGCCGGCCCGGAATGTGGCGGCCCCTAATGATGCTTCTTGGCTGCAGGACCACGCCACCCGGCCGTGATGCGCCTCGGGGTCGTGATGCTTGGGCTTCGTCTCACCCAAATGTGGTATGGACGGAAGGGGGGAGGCGGCCTAATGTTTAAAATGAAAGGGGCGATTTCGGTCGCGCACCATTAAATCGGATCGTGAATCATGAAATTGACATTTAGCAACCCAGCCTCCCCAACGGGCCGCCCTGCCGGACGTCCCTTGGCCTTCACCCTGATTGAACTGCTGGTGGTCATCGCCATCATTGCCATTCTCGCGGCCATGTTGCTGCCGGCGCTCGCCAAGGCCAAGCAGAAGGCCCAAGCCATGCAATGTCTCAATAATACCAAGCAATTTAGCTTGGCCATGAATATGTATAACGCGGAATCGCGGGGGATACTGTTGAGTTATAATGACACCGGCGGTTATTTGTGGATGGATCGGCTTTCTACCATGTTCCAGATCAAGGATGGTTCGCGTTGCTGTCCGGTTGCGGCGTTGGTTCAACCCAATTCTGCCTGGAATCCCAACAAAAACCCATATAATGCCGTCTTTGGGTTTAGCACTTCTTTGGGTTATGGCACCTCCAGTTATCCTTGGTATTACGGTTTTCAGGGGGGGTATGGTATTAATGGGTGGTGTTATACTGGAAATGCGGGTCCGGAATACTTCAATAAGGAGGGCAACATAACCAAGCCGGTTTCAACGCCCTATTTTGCGGACTCTATCTGGGTGGATGGTTGGATTTACCAGGGCGATCCGCTTCCCACCGATTTGGCGAATGGCAATACCTCTTCAATGGGTAAATTTGGCGTCATCCGGCACGGTGCCTTGAATTATAATAGTGGCAGGAACAACCTCGGCTTTGCTGATGGTCACGCCGAATCGCTTAAAATGATCACCTCGATGGGCATCACCAATCTTAATTGGAATGCCGTTTGGAAATAGTGGGGCGATTCATTTTTGGTGCTGGCGCGTTTCGGTTATTGAGTATATTCCTTGATGAGATTTATGCCTAAAACATTGCTTGTTCCCATTTTCATTTTGCTGGCCTTGGTTGGGTTCCTGGCTGGGTGCGGAAAGAAAACGGCCGCCGATGTTCAGGTCTTCAACCAGGCTGCTCCGGAAATAAAGGCCATCTGGGAAAAATCTCAGGCTGCCGATAAGGCCAATGACTACTATAACGCGACTGCCGGATATATGGCCTTGATGAATCAGCGGGATAAATTGACTGATGCCCAGGCGCAAGTTGTCAATGCCTCCATGGTGGTTGTGGGCCAGAGAATGGCTGCTGCCATCAAAAATGGGGACGCTGCCGCCAAAGCTGCGGCCGCAAAACTTTATCAAAGCCAGACTGGACGCCCTAGGTAATCATTTCTTTTACCTGAACTTCTGTTTCTTCCACTCCTGAAACGTCATATTCCCGCGGTCGAGCTGGAAAAGTGGGAATGGTGTATTCTCGGTTGAGGTCGGAGATCAATCTGTGAGCTTCGCCTGCTGCCTCGCCTCCCCCGAATGTGTGGGGGGCGTAACGTCTTTGTGCTATAGCAAATTGCGAATCTGGTGTGATAGAAGGTCTAACATTTCTTTGGCTGGAAGCCATATTTAGGACCGCTAGATGGTAAACTGCTGGCGGTATGGCATCAGCAGACCCGCAAGCCCGACATTTGTCTCCCAAGCTGGTAACTTGAACCCTAATTCTGCCATGGAATCGGGAGCGCGTCCGCGCGCCCATCCGTGCGCTCTAAAAAGTTCCATCCTTTTTCCCGTCACCCGGTGCGGGTGCTCCCCGTCTTCCGGCTTCGGGTGTAGATAATATTTTCACTGGACAACAATGTATCTAAATATTACTATACACCTAGTTCGTTGGCCAACCGGTGGGTCAAGCCGCGCTGCGGCTTGACCTGACCGCGCAGCGGTCACTGGCTGGCGGGTTGATCTTTCGGTTGGTAAACGATTTCGTCGCCTGCCGCTGCGCCCGTCGACGGATAGGGTTTCCCGCGCGGCGGGCATGGCCGTTCTTTGACATCGGGATTTTGTGGCGACACCGTTCTGTGTTGCCGGGAGGAAGTTGGTCCGCTTCGCCCGGCCACCCGAGAACCTTAAAATTCATCTCGGGTCATCTTTGGTAATCTTTGGTCACTTTTACCCGCCGTTGGACCGTGCCGCCTCTCTTGGGTTGACCTTGCTTCCTTTGGAAATTTTACCCTCTAAAAATCGAAAAGAGGTAAAGAAACGGTAAAGTTTTAGATGCTCTATCAACCACTTACGCAAGTTGCCTCGGGTGCTGGTAAAGAAAACGGGGCTGGCTGGTAAAGTAGTTGGGGCCGGGATTTGTCTTGTTCGGACGATGTTTGATACCTTTTGTTCGTTTTCGGCATTTTTAAAACGGGGTATCAAATCGTATCAAAAAGTATCAAATCGTAACAAATAGTCACATGGCCATCACCGGCTGCCGTCAAAAACCGTAAAACTGGTGAAGGAAATGGTAAAGTGATCATGGGGTCGTGTGTTTTCACCGCGGGTGGGGAGGTGTCGTGCTGCGACCCTGCTTGCCCGCCCTGCTGGCATCCGGACGCATGGCCAGATTTTTTGAGATGGATTGCCGCCGAGGTCTGGAGGTGCCTGAAGACTCGTGGTTGCGTCCCTTTTGGCGTCCGTGGTCCCATGGCGGCTTGGCGGTTCACTTTATTGCAATCGGTCAGGGCTGGCGCGCTTGTATACTTAACAAACGCACGGACAGCGGATGTCCTAGGGTGTCGGCTAGATTTGTCGGCATGAATACCTCACAAATGAAGGCGGACGGGGCGGTTTGACGGACCTAGCGCAGGCGTATGGCGATGAAGCCAAAGCGCGGGAGCTGTTGGAATCGTGGCGGTGGCCCAACGGCCC
>CAIXPZ010000256.1 GCA_903921455.1 uncultured Verrucomicrobia subdivision 3 bacterium
AGCTCCCCCTCCTGCTGCTTCTACCTCGAAGCGGAATCAACAGCTTGACGGAGACCTGAAAATCCAGTTCCCTTTGCTCGGAAGGTGAGGCACTTTTCGAGCGCCACCCGCCGCACTTTTCAACCGCCGTTTACAAGCCGCGCCAATCTGGCGACGGTTGGCGTCAGGAATGGCTCAAAATGTGCCATTTTCGCGGAAAAACACCCCAACCCTGCCGGAAATGGTCAAAAAACGACAGTGGGAGGCGATACGGAGGACGGCAGCGGAAGAGACGTGTTTGATAAAGCTGTTTGCCTGGCCATAATCGGCCTAAATAAATGCTGGACATCATTTTTCGACGCGCCTAGTGTCGCTTCATGAAAAAGGATAGGCTACACAAGCCGACGTCCATTGTTAGGCCACTACCGCGTGACGATAACAACACAGAGCTGTCTATTATGATTATGAAACCAAACTGCATGACCGTCCTTTTGCTCGCAGCAGCCTTCCTTTGCGGATGCGAGCGCACCACTCCAATCAGCGGCGTTTGGCACTCCAAGGTTGGCGACCAAGACACGCTTCATTTCCACGACAGCGGATTATGGCAGCGAGACACAGTGGTTTGGGCAAAGGGCAAGTCCTACCCTGTTACTTTTGCGGGACACTTCACGGTCATTGACACCAATCACGTCCAACTGGTTGTTGACACCAGTAATGGCTCGGTTGCCTCTACAAACGAGTTTTATGTGGTTGGAGGCAAGTTGTCATTGGGTGAGCTTGAGCCGCCACATATTAAGATGATTCAGTATGACTTTATTTCCAAGTGATATGACGTGGGAGTATCAATTCGCCGGAGCCAACCGCCGTTGGCACGGTCAGTTCCGCTATCGCGGTTCACGTCGCGAGTCGGCGGTGGCTCAGCTTTTTTCGTTGGCCACACTACGCGAGTTGCCATTATGAAGCCACCAAGAGTTATTTGGGTCGTTCTATTGCTGGCTACCGCATTGCTTTATTGGCTGCCGGTTCCGCCAGCGCAGGTTACACGCATCCACCTTGCGGAGCACATCTCACCGGCTAGTTCAGATAGATTGGTGCCGATTACCGAAGATGTCCGCTCCAATATTATGGCACATTTGAGAGCAAGGTCAGGAGTTGAGCATTTACCTGCGCCTCACGTTGTCGCCTCTCCATTACGGACGGTCAACGTTTACAATCCAGACGGCTTTGCGTTTAGTATGGCCGTTACAAACAGATGATTATGACCATGTGGCCTAATCAGAGGATAGGCTACGCGCCTTAGCCGTTTCCGTGCGCTGGGCGCAAACGGGCTTTCATAAAGGGGCCGGCCCGTCTGGGTCCTTCCCTCGGGCGGTGGGTTCAACCCGGCCCGGCGGCCGCAACGCAGTTGCCCCTGACGGCGGGTGGGGGCCGGTTGAACCTGCCGCTTGCCGCCGCGAACACTTTGCGGTAGCTTGCGCCCATTATGGATGCCACCCCGTTTCCGCCCACGCCGCCGCCGCCCCTGGCGTCGCCCCCCGTCATCACCCCCGCGTCCAAGCCGCGCAAGAGCCGGGGCTGGATGGTCGTCGCCATCGTGCTGATGGGCGTGCTGGCGCTGAGCCTGTTCGGCAATTTCGCGCAGTTCGTTGCCGGCGCCTTCTCCTTCCGCGGCGGCCATGCGGAGTCGTTCGGTTCCGCGCGCGACGCCGGCCCCAAGCTGGAGGAGTTCACGCTGGAGAACAACAAGTCGCCCAACAAGATCGCCGTCATCACGGTGGACGGCGTCATCTCGGGCCACGAGTTTGACAGCAGCGGCAACAATCTGGTGGACGTGGTGCAGGCGCAGCTCGACCGCGCCCGCGACGACAAGCATGTGAAGGCCGTCATCCTCAAGGTGGATTCCCCCGGCGGCGAGGTGCTGGCCTCGGACGAGATTTACAAGGCCATCCGCGATTTCGAGACGGATGAGCCGGCCGACCACGGCAAGCCCGGTCGCAAGGGCAAGCCGGTGATCTGTTCGATGGGCAGCCTGGCGGCCTCCGGCGGGTATTACATCTCCTCCGGCTGCCGCTGGATCGTGGCGAATGAATTAACCATCACCGGCAGCATCGGCGTGATCATGCACGGCTGGAATTATCGCGGGCTGATGGACAAGGTGGGCATCGCGCCGATGACGTTCAAGAGCGGAAAGTTCAAGGACATGCTCAGCGGCGAGCGCGAGCCTAGCGAGATTCCGCCGGAGGAAAAGGCGATGGTGCAGGGCCTGATCAATGAGACGTATGAGAAGTTCAAGGACGTCGTCGCCGACGGCCGCAGCGCGGCGCATGATGTGAACAAGAAGCAGGGCAAGGCGCTCGTCGAGAACTGGGCGGATTACGCGGACGGCCGCGTGGTCTCCGGCAAGCAGGCGCTGGACCTCGGCTTCGTGGATGAGCTGGGCGATTTCGACGACACGGTGGACCGCGCGCTGGCCATCACCCATCTCCCGTCCGCCAACCTCGTGGAATACCGCGAGCGCTATGATCTTTCGAGCCTGTTCTCGATGTTTGGCGAGAGCGGCAAAGCCCACGACATCAAGCTCGACCTCGGCGTCGAGGCGCCGAAGCTGCGCGCGGGTCTGATGTATTTCCTCTACCAGCCCTGACCCGCCGTGAAACATCTCACCGTCGTCAATCACCCGCTCGTCCAGCACAACCTCACCCGGCTGCGCGACGCGCGGACGCAGCCGCAGGAGTTCCGCCGGCTGCTCGGCGAGATCGCGGCGCTGATGACTTACGAGGCCACGCGGTCGTTTGCGGTGAAAAAAGTTTCCGTCCGCACGCCGATGGAGAAAACCAGCGGCGCGCAGTTGCAGAATGAAATCGTCCTCGTGCCCGTGCTGCGGGCGGGCCTGGGCATGCTGGACAAGATCCTCGAACTCATCCCGCACGCGCGCGTCGGCTTCCTCGGGTTGAAGCGCGACGAGGCGACGCTGGCGGCGCATTTCTATCAGAAGAGCCTGCCGAAGAATCTGCGGAACACGGAGATTCTCCTCATCGACCCGATGCTGGCGACCGGTGGCAGCGCCGTGGCCGCGCTGGATTATCTGCGGCAGCAGGGCGCGACGCATCTGCGCCTCGTGAGTCTCGTGGCCGCGCCGGAGGGCATCGCCCGCGTGCGCAAAAGTTACAAGTCGCTGCCCATCTTCACGGCGGCGATTGACCGGCAGTTGAATAAAGTGGGCTACATTCTCCCCGGCCTCGGCGACGCCGGCGACCGGCTGTTCGGCACTTAAAACTTCTTCTTCCGCAGGGCGCGGTGCAGGTTGCCGAATTGAAATTCCACCGAAGTCAGCATCCCTTTTTTCAACAGCAGCGCCAGCGGGATGGCCAGCGCCGTGGACGCCACGACGTCGGAGAGATGATGGCATTGCAGTGCGATCCGCGACCACATCACCGCCAGCGCATAGACTATCGCCACCGCGCCCCAGCCGCGATGCACCAGCCACGCCGCCGCCGCGAGCCCGGCCGCCGAGGCCGCATGGCCGGAGGGAAAGGAACTGAACTTGAACTGCCCGATGATCCAGTGGCCGTCATGCCACACGCCGTAAAAGCCCGGCGGCACGTCGTGGTTGAGCGGCCGCGTCCGGCCGCAGAGCACGCGCAGGATCGTCGCGGCCAGGCCGGTGAGTTCCGAGGTGAGCGCGACAAAGAAGATGCGCGCGGCGGTGAGCGGATGGTTCGCCACGAGATAGACGGCGGCGCAGAAGCTGCCCCACGCGCCGATGACCCAGCCTTCGCCGATCTTGGAGCACCACCAGGCGAGCCGGTGCCAGTCCGCCCGGCCGGTCACGTCCAGCGCCGCATCCACGCGGTTGTCGAACGGCCACGCGAGCGCCACCGCCGCGACTCCGGCCAGCAGCCAGAGCAGCGCGCGCCAGCGGGATGTGCGAAGGACGGCCACGGCGCGAATGTATGCGTTGCGCTTGCAAATAAAAATCCAAATCGCTAGTGTCCGGCCAATTTCTGAATGAAGCCTCCCGCCGCCCCCGCCCCCGCCTGGCTTGAGCGCCTTGCCGCGCGGCCGCAGCGCGCGATCCTGCTGTTCAGCCTCACGCTGCTGCTCCTGGGCAACTGGATCCTGCCGCTGACGGACCGCGACGAGGCCCGCTTCGGCGAAGCCTCGCGCGAGATGCTGCAGCGCGGCGATTATGTCGTGCCGTGGTTCAACGGCCATTACCGCTTCGACAAGCCCGCCCTGATCTACTGGTTCCAATCCGCCAGCTACCGCGTCTTCGGGGACCATGAATTCGGCGCGCGCCTGCCGTCCGCGCTGTTCACCGCCGCCACCGCCCTGCTCCTCGTGCGCTGGGGCCGGAAACTCACCGGCAACAACCAGACGGCCCTGCTCGCGGGCGGGATGTTCGTCGGCTGCCTGCACGTCGCCGTCATCGGGCGCGTGGCCACGGCGGATATGGCGCTGGTTTTCTTTTGCACGCTCGCGGCGTTGACCGGCTGGGAACTGACCCGCCTGGAATCTGACCGCCGCCGCGGCTGGTGGTGGCTGTTTTACGTCACGCTCGCGCTGGGTTTTCTCGCGAAAGGTCCGATCGCCTGGCTACCCCTCGGCGGGATAATCCTGGGCCGCGCGTTACGCCCGAATTCCTTCCGCCTGCCGCTCCTGGAAACCGTCGTGGGCGTAGGGCTCACGGTGGCGCTCGTCGCGGTGTGGGGCGTGCCCGCCATGCTTCAGACGAACGGCGCGTATTTCGCGGTGGGCATCGGCGAACATGTCCTGAACCGCTCCGTCAATGTGAACGACAGCCACGGGCTCAAGGGCGCGCTGGGCCTGCTGGTGACGCTGCCGATGTATTTCGCGACCTTCTTCGCCAGTTTCTTCCCATGGTCCACCCGCGTGCCGGCGACGCTGCGCCGCTGGTGGCCGGAACGTAAGCAGGACGACTTCGGCTGGTATCTGCTCGTGCAGGCGGCCATCGTGTTCGGCGTGTTTTCCCTGGTGCGGACGAAATTGCCGCATTACACCCTGCCCGCCTTTCCGCTGATCGCGCTGTGGTTCGCCCGGAAACTCGGCGCGGAAGGCGGTTCCTTCGCGTGGTTCAGCAGGCGCATCGTGGCGATGTCCGTCTTCATGCTGGTGCTGACCCTGGGCGGGTTCACTTACGCGCGGAATCATTTCCTCACCGAGAATCTCTGGAACGCGGTCAAGGCGCACGTCCGCCCGGAAACCAAGGTCGGCTGCTTCGGCTTCACGGAATCGAGCCTCGTCTGGAAGTTCCGCGGCGGCACCACCAATTACCTCACGCTCGGCCCCCTGAAAGCCGCGCCCGCCTTCCTGACCAATCCGCCGCCGTTCATCCTCGTGGTGCCGACCAAGGACGCAGCACAGTTTGCCGCCCCGAATGACCTGCTCATCCCCGTGCACGGGCTGGACATGGTGCGTTTCCAGAATTGGGAGCTCACCGCCATCGTGCGGCCCTGACATTGTGCGGCGGAACCCACGCATCCGCCCGCCGGGAACAAGAATTGGCATGGTTTTAGCAAGAATGTTCAGTAATTCTTCGTTGACCATGGCTTTCTCCCAGCTAAAATGCTCGCTCGGTAACGCGAACCATTTACCAAAAAGGAATCAATAAACATTTATGGCAGTAAAAGTAGCAATCAACGGATTCGGCCGCATCGGCCGGATGGTCTTCCAGGCGCTCTGTGACCTGGGCTTGCTGGGCAAATCAATTGATGTTGTCTCAGTCGTTGTCGTGTCCACCGATGCCGATTACTTCGCCTACCAG
>CAIXPZ010000257.1 GCA_903921455.1 uncultured Verrucomicrobia subdivision 3 bacterium
ATGGCGACATCGTGCCGGGATCCACGTTAAGATACGGGTCGAATTTCTGCAGCGCGACCTTGAGCCCGCGGTTTTCGAGCAGCGTGCCGAGCGCGGCGGCGGTCAGGCCTTTGCCGAGCGAACTCACCACGCCACCGGTTACAAAGATAAATTTCATTTTAAATTATTTGGGCCACAGATTAACACAGCTGAAACACGGATGTTCAAAAAACTGACACAGCAAAATGTTTATCTGCGCGAATCTGTGTCCATCTGTGGCTAAAGTTTTTTCAAAATCTCTTCCACGCGCTTTACATCTTCCGGCAGGTCCACGCCGATGCTGTCGTAAGCCACGTTCACGACCGCGATGCCGATGCCGTTTTCCAGCGCGCGCAGCTGCTCCAGCTTCTCGGCGTTTTCCAGCGGCGACACCGGGAATTTCACCAGCCGCAGCAGCGTTTCGCGCCGGTAGCCATAAATACCCAGATGCTTCAAAAAAGGAAACGCCGCCAACTGCTCGTTGCCCGGACGGTTGGCGGCATCACGCAGATACGGAATCGTGCGCCGGGAAAAATATAGCGCGTGACCGGCGGCGTTGACAACGACTTTTACGACATTCGGGTTGTCCAGCTCCGCAAGCTGCTTGATCGGCGTGGCGGCGGTGGACATTTCATTCTTCGCCAGCGCGTTGGCCACGGCGTCGATGACGCTCGGGTCGATCAGGGGTTCGTCGCCCTGGATGTTCACGACCGCGTCGCCGTCGCAGCGTTCGCAGACTTCCGCGATGCGGTCGCTGCCGCTCGGATGTTCCGGGCGGGTCATCTCCACGCGGCAAAAATTCTGCGCCACTTCCCAGATGCGCGTGTCGTCCGTGGCCACGATGATCTCGGCCAGCGATTTGGCCTGCTGGCAGCGCTCGACGACGTGCTGGAGGAGCGGCTTGCCCGCGATGAGCGCGAGCGGCTTGCCGGGAAACCGCGTCGAGGCAAAGCGCGCGGGAATGATGCCAACAATTTTCACGCGCCTATTTTAGCCACAGATAAACACCGAGGAAACACCAGATTTTCCCGGCCCGATTATTTCACCGGGGTCACCGAATGGTTTCCCGCCGGTTGATGGTGCAACCGGAACTCCATGCCAAACGCGCCGCGATCGCGCCAGCCGAGGTAAAAGGTGCACCAATGCCGTTCATACGACACGAACGGGAGCAGCACCAGTTTGCGCCGGATGATTTCCAGATCCCAGCCGCCGTGCGGATCGGAATTGCGCTGCGGATAGCGCCCGCTGCGGGTGAACGTCTTGTCGGCGACGCCGATGACGTAAAAATTAAAATTATGGAAGGGGTTGCGGAAGCGCCATTTGGTGGCGCGCCGCGGGTCTGCCGGCAGATACCAGGCGGGCGGCACGGGTTCGTCGGCATTTTCCAGCCACCAGACCGGGTTCAGTTTGTTATAGAAATGGATTTCCGGCAATCCGGGCTTGGGGTTGACGGTGATGGTGTGCCAGCGGACAGCCTGGGTGTCGGCGGGCTCGCGCTTCATCGGCGCGGGTTGGCGCTCCAGCCGGTTGCGTTGGGCTTGGGCCGAAGGGAGGCCGGCCGCTAGAAACAAAATTGCCACCAGCGTCAGGGCGGGTGCCGGGGGCAGGGTGGCAGAGCGTTTCATCCGGTCAAGTTAGCCACAGTGGGCCCGTTTGAAGCAAGCCGCGAAGGGGAAAATGCCGGCAGAACGGCGGGGGAACGCGAGCAATAAACACACTGGTTTTACCAATTAAAGTCCAGAAGTTTTGGTGTCGCTCTGTTAAACATATTTAAGTCCAGATTATTTTCCGGCTGGAAACATCCGCCGGTCAAGAGTCGGGCCATCAACTTTTATAAACAAATGCCTACAAACAAAAATCAAAACACGAACCGCAACGGTCGCGCCCTGCCTGCGAAAGGCGTGGACTGGCTGCACAACCCCATTTTCAACAAAGGCACCGCTTTTACCGAGGCGGAGCGCGACGCGCTCGGATTGCGCGGTCTGCTGCCGCCGCACGTCCAGACCATGAATGAGCAGGTGGACCGTGTGATGGCCAACTTCCGCAGCAAGTCCAGCGACCTCGAGCGTTACATCCAGCTCGTGGGCTTGCAGGACCGCAATGAGACGCTGTTTTATCGCGTGGTCATGGATTATCTGGAGGAGATGATGCCGATCATCTACACGCCCACCGTCGGCAAGGCGTGCCAGGAGTTCGGCCATATTTTCCGGCGCTCCCGCGGGATGTATGTTTCGCTGAAGGATCGCGGCAACGTCGAGAAGGTTCTCCAGAACTGGCCGACGCGCGACGTGAAGGTGATCGTCGTCACGGACGGCGAACGCATCCTCGGCCTCGGCGATCTGGGCGCGTCCGGCATGGGCATTCCCGTGGGCAAGCTCTCGCTCTACACCGCCTGCGCCGGCATCAACCCGACGCAATGCCTGCCCATCACGGTTGACGTGGGCACCAACAACGAGACGTTTCTCAAGGACCCGCTTTACATCGGCCTGCATCAGAAACGCATCAGCGGTGCGGAATTCGATTCCTTCATCGAGGAATTCATCACGGCGGTCAAGAAGGTATTCCCCACCGTCCTCCTGCAATTCGAGGATTTCGGCAACAGCAACGCCTTCCGCCTGCTCGAGCGCTACCGCGACCAGCTGTGCACGTTCAACGACGACATCCAGGGCACCGGCTCCGTGGCGCTCGCGGGCGTGCTCTCGGCGCTGCGCCTGACCGGCGGCAAGATGAGCGATCATCGCGTGCTCCTGTCCGGCGCGGGCGAGGCGGGCATGGGCATTGCCGACAACATCGTGGCCGTGCTGATGGAGGAAGGTTTGACCCTGGCCGAGGCGCGCCAGCGCATCTGGTTCGTCGATTCCAAGGGCCTCATCGTCAAAGGCCGCGAAGGTCTGGTCGCCCACAAATTGCACTACGCGCATGACCACGCGCCGTGTGCCGACCTGCTGGCCGCCGTCAAATCCGTCAAGCCCACCATGCTCGTCGGCGTGTCCGGCCAGCCCCGGACCTTCACCGAGGAAATCGTCAAGACCGTCGGCAGCTTCAATAAGCGTCCCGTCATCTTCGCGCTGTCGAATCCCACCTCCAAGGCCGAATGCACCGCCGAGGAAGCCTACAAGTGGACCGATGGCCGCGCCATCTTCGCGAGCGGCAGCCCGTTCGCGCCCGTCACGCTCAATGGCAAGACGCATGTGCCCGGCCAGGGCAACAATGCCTACATCTTCCCCGGCGTGGGGCTGGGCGTCGTGGCCACCGGCGCCAAACGCGTGACCGATGCCATGTTCATCAAGGCCGCCCGTGCGCTCGCCTCGCTGTTGCGCGAGGACGAATTGGCCGAAGGCCGCATCTATCCGTCGCTGAAGCGCATCCATGAAGTCTCGCTCAAGATTGCCGTGGCCGTGGCTGAGGAAGTTTACGCGAGCAAGCTCACCGACCAGCCGCGTCCGGCGGATCTGCCGGCGTTCATTAAGTCGCAGATGTTCAAACCGGAATATCCGGATTACGCTAAAATCTAACCATGAGAGAATTGCCTTTAGCCGCCACCGGCTTATTCTAGGCGCGTGAAGAATCTCAAAAGCAAGTCCGCCGACCCCAAGCTGACCCGGCTGATCGAAGAGCTCATCCAGGCCAAGGGCGGCGGCGCGAATGAAGCCGAAGTCGCGGACATCATCGAGAATGCCCTCAAGCTGCTGACCGATGTCAAAGACACGGGCGACGTGCGCGTCATCCAGACGACGATCCGCGAACTGCGCTACGCCTTCCGCCTCTTTGCGCCTTATGCCGACAAGCGCAAGGTCACCATCTTCGGTTCCGCCCGCACGCAGGCCACCAAGCCCGAATACCAGCAGGCGCTGGAGTTCGGCCAGAAGATTTCCGCCGCCGGTTTCATGGTCATCACCGGGGCGGGCGGCGGCATCATGCACGCCGGCCATGAAGGCGCGGGGCCGGAGAAGAGCTTCGGAGCGAACATCCGCCTGCCGTGGGAGCAGAGCGCCAATCCCATCATCATCAACGACAAGAAGCTCATCACCTTCCGCTATTTCTTCACGCGCAAGCTCACCTTCATCCGCCACAGCGACGCCATTGCGCTCTTCCCCGGCGGCTTCGGCACCATGGACGAAGGCTACGAGGCGCTCACCCTCATGCAGACCGGCAAGAGCCAGCTCATGCCCCTCGTGCTCGTGGACAAACCCGGCGGCACCTACTGGAAGACCTGGGACAAACACATCCGCGAACATCTGTTGCGCGACAAGCTGATCTCCAACGACGACCTCAACCTGTATCAGATCACCGACAGCGCGGACGAGGCCGTGAAGATCATCACCCGCTTCTATCGCAACTTCCATTCCACGCGCTGGGTCAAGGACGCCCTTGTCATCCGTCTCAAGCACACGCCCAGCCCCTCCGCCATTGCCGCCATGAACGAGGACTTTGCCGACATCATCAGCGGCGACCCCATCCACACCATCCCGCCCACGCCGGAAGAGCATGAGGACACGCAGCACCTCGAATTGCCGCGCATCGCCTTTGGCTTCAACCGGCACGACTATGGTCGGCTGCGGCAGTTGATTGATGTCTTGAACGGCTTGTGACCGGATATCGCCCTCCCGTCCCGCCGCCGCCGCTTCGCGTTTGACTTTGACCGCAGGGCGTGGCTCAATCCTGCGAATCATAAACGGAACTGGGAGATGCCAGCCGACTTTTACATTGATGTGCCACGCCGCATGGTCTTCAGCCATGGCCGCGGCATTCTCACTTTTCCGGAAGTGCGGAGTCACATGGAACGATTGCTGAAGCATCCTGACTTCCGGCCGGAATTCAACCAGCTTCTGGATTTCCGCCAGGTCAGCGAAGTGGCGTTGACCGCCGAGGAAATCCGCTCGCTCGCGGAAAAGAATGTCTTCAGCCCGAAATCCCTGCGCGCCTTCGTCATCACCACCGACTTGCATTTCGGGCTGGTGCGGATGTTCGGGGCTTACCGGGAGATAGCGGGGGAACACGGCATCATGATCTTCCGTGAACTGGCCCCGGCTCTGCAAGCGCTGGACCTGACCGAGCCTGCCGATCCCCGGCGTTTCCCTTAGCGGCCCGACATCATTGGGTGACTCGTTGCCATGGCTCGTCGGCTTTTGGCCAGCGCAGGGTAAACCCGCTGGCATCCGCACGAACAATCCGCGCGGCATCAGTCCACGGCGTAACTTCGGTTGGGTTCGTGCTGCTCTTGATCGTCTGAATCAAATGCCCATGGTTGACCTGCCAGGTGCCCGTCCGCTGGTAGGTGTTGGTGCGGTCAGAATGGCTGAACCAGGATCGCTCGACAAAGCTGCCATCGGCGGCGACGGTGTTGGTGCATCGCATATCCAATGGCATTCCCTCTCCAGGCGGCAGATTCAGCTCCTCCCGCACCCAAACGCCTGCCAGCCGCTGGCGAAAAGTTTCATCTCCGGCTTTCACCATCCGGGCGTGATGCCCAAGCAAAAAGACACCCGCGATGATCATGGCAGCCAGACATCCGAGGAGCGTGAATTTTTTCATGGCGCGTAATGAGTCTTATCGACAAACGCTAAGCCATGCCTTGCTCAAGACATCTGTCGGCGCCGGTATGGGCAGCCGGCGTTTCATGAGAGCGTCTTTGTGGTGTGCGCCATCACCCAGGGCAGCATCGCCATGGAAGTGGCGTCAAATAAACCGTGGGCAATGACCGCCGGCCAGATCGACCCATGAAAGATCATGATCAAGCCCAAACCCACACCAATTAACCCGGCCAGACCGGCCGCCAGCGAACCCATGGCCAAATGTCCGAGTCCAAAAATGATGGCGCAGATGATGACCGCCACCACCTGGCCGGCCCGGGAGCCGAACTGTTGCGGCCAGACGGCTTTCATCCCGGCAAGAAAGGCGGATCGCCATAGCTCTTCCCGCAACCCCGCCACCACAAAACTCACCAGCGTCAGCGTCAACCAATAATACGCCGGATTATTGCGCAGCGTCGCCACATCAATGATCGTTTCCACGCCCGGACGGTGGCTCGTGACAAAGTCTTTCAGCGACTCCGGCGTCATGATGCGGGTGACCACCAGTCCCACGCCGATGCCCATGACCAAAAGAGCCAAAGCCGCGCGCAGGGCGACGGAATAACCGGCTCCCCAGAGGACGGGCTTGAGATTGCCCTGCCAGCGAAGTCGCAAATCATCGCGCGTGGCCCGTGAAACGGCGCATGCCAGACCAAAGATCAATCCGAAGACCAGCAATTCCAGCGCACAGACCGATAGCAGCCCGCCGACCGTCTGCGTGAGCACCGCCGCGCGGGTTCCCCGGCGTCCCAACCCCAATAAGCCCACCGCCAGAATGTATCCGGTGATGAGCATCAGATGAATCCGCCAGCGGCTCCGGCTGCTGACGGGTTTGGTGGCCGATGCAATCATTTCCATGCGTTGATCGGGGGCTGCAGCCATCGTGGCCAACGGCCTCCGCACCGTTTGCAGATAATTGGTGCCGGTGCCGGGTTAGCTATCACGTGGCTCATGCGTTTGTTTTCTCGCCAGATAGTTGCGCGTGGTTTTCCAAATCATCACCGGCGCAATCGCCAGCATGATCGCTCCGCTGACGCTATATCCCCAGCCGGTATCGCGCCCGATCACCGCCAGAAGAATTCCGCCCAGCGTCATCATGCCGAATATCAGCCACACGCCTAGAACCACGATCAGCTTCTGCGGACGCTCTGCCGCCGAACGATAGACGCTGCCTTCGGCAAACAGGCTTTCGAACGGGCCGGTGGATGCGTAGGAACTCAAAGGCGCGCCACACCGGTTGCAAAAGTGCGCGGCCGGGTCGTTGGGGGCCATGCAACTCACGCACAACTGTCGCTCATTCGTTTCCGGCAACTCTGGATGGGATTCGGGTGTCATGGCGCGCCGGGTGCCGATCGTGGCCAACGGTCTCCGCGCTCTTCCGGGCCGGTTGCTGCCGGCAATGACCGGGACGACCTGTCGCAAAAACGTCTCATGGCTGCTGACGGGCTGGAATCAAGATCTGCCGGAAATCATTCACGCGAATAAAATAGGGATCATAGCTTAAGGCGGAACTCTGCGGGCAGCGGCCGGAGCAGACCACTTCATTTTCGACTCGAATCGAAGCCGCTGGCGGCGGAATCGTCCGCCAGCAGACCAGCGCGGTGGTCATCAGCAGAACCAGCCAAATCAATCTGGACGCTTTCATGATCTTAAATCCCGCAAAATCGGCTCATGGGTTCATGGCTTGAAAGGTTGCCGCCTGTCCTGCCAATGCGATTGACCTTATTCCCGCCCCTCCGCCGTGTCGAGCGGATTTTAGCGCCTGACACTTTTCCGGAGACGGCCTTCAGGCCGCTTCACCCTGCAACGTGGTGAGGCTTGGGAATAATCTGACCGGTAACAGCGAGGACGCAGACGGAATGGAGCCTGATCACGCTGGCGTATAACCTCAAGCGGGTGCTGAACCTGGTCAGCGTGGAGAAATTGCTGCTGGCGGTGGCTTGAAAGCCGGGCGGCGCTGCCTGCCCGCGAAAAATGCTGGCTCCCTGTCCGATTATCTTCCCTGACTCACCCTGTCACCGGAAAAGTTCCAACCAAGAATAGTTAGAAAAACAATCGCCTGCCACCTTGCTAACTAACAAATCCACTGACTCAGTCACCAACCTAACTAGTTTTCACACGGGCTCGCGACTAGTTAGGCGGAACGCTTTCTAAGGCGGCGAAAAATGACATAAGCGATAATCAAAAAGACAATAAAAACCAAAATCCCCAAATTAGCGACATCATGTATGTCCATCGGAATCTGCACAAATCCAAATCCGTAATGTAATATCGTAAAACCAGAATCTCCAACAAGCCCGTAACAACGGCCATGTATCATTAAGGACCAGTCGTGACCTGGTGGTGATAAGCTCATAAGTCATCGGGGCGCGATTCCGCCTAACGAAAATAGCTGAGCCACGTGGGAACGGTGACGTGGCCAATCCCAACGGCCTTGGGTGAACCTGAATCGGCCCACCACGTTGGCTCCGGCGATCAGACTCCCGGTGCTCTGAATACAACTCGAAAAAATGTATGGCTCTGGCGACATAAATAAACCAACTCGTATTTTCCGTCCCTGATCGTGTCTTGCAACTGGAACACCTCAACCGGCTTCGATGTCTGCTGGCTAACTGGAATATGCGAAACCATCCGACGCCACGCGATGATGAACAAGACGATGGCAGCAACAAAAGAAGCGCCTGCCAACACAATATAAATCTGTGGCACAGAGTCTGATTGTCCTCGAAAAAGCGGAATACAAATAAATGCTCCGAAGCAAAGAAATGCGGCGACGCGACTCAGCGACAGAGGCCAAAACCGACGCGCGAACCGCGCCGCAGCTCGTTTGTCCTCCGTGAAACCCGAAAGCTCGTCGAGTGTAATCATCGGATATTGCTTCTCTTTGCAAAATAACATGACTCGTCGCTCCACATGATGCCTAACGACCAAAAGAGCCACGCCGCCGGTGACTGCCGCCAACCGGAAATCCGAAGCGAAAACTGACCGGCGTAATCGGCGTTGGCTCCAGCGCTGTGTTAGGCGGCGTCATGACAATACTCTGCAAATAATCTCAAGAAAAGCTCCCACTCTTCCCGCTCGCCGTGTGCTTGGCCGCGAATCCTCGCAGCCCAATATTCTGCGCCTTGCTCATCTGGTGGCAGACGCTGTATAACGAAATCAACAAATGCTTCGGGAATGAGGCCGTGCTTAACGCCTAATCTGTATCCAGCATCCAGAGCTTCAATCTCCCGCAAATAGCCTGCTCTATTTCCAAAATACAACGCGGGCTTCTTCAAAAAACGCTCAAGCGGTGAATTGTTCGTCGTGTGCATGTCCATAGCCGCCTAACTAACAATATACGTCGGCCTGTGTAGCCTATCCTTTTTCATGTAATGACACTAGGCGCGCCGAAAAATGATGTCCAGCAGAAATTTAGGTCGTTTCTGGCCCGGCCATTGCCTTTATCAAACACGTCTCGTCC
>CAIXPZ010000258.1 GCA_903921455.1 uncultured Verrucomicrobia subdivision 3 bacterium
ATGCTGACGGTTTATGAGGACAGCGACTCGCTGTTCAATTCCCTGCGCGCCGGCGCGAGCGGCTATCTGCTGAAACGCACGGCGTCCGCGCGGCTGCTGGAAGCCATCCGCGACGTGTTTGAAGGCGGTTCGCCGCTGTCGCCGCAACTGGCGCGGCGCGTGGTGCAGTTTTTCACCCGGCCCGCCAGCGAGTCCGCACCGCTCGCCAAGCTGACGCCGGCGGAGCGGGAATTTCTCGCCCAGCTTTCCAACGGCTACGCCTACAAGGAAATTGCCGACCGCATGAACATCAGCATTGATACGGTGCGCAGCTATGTGCGGACGGTCTATGAAAAGCTGCATGTCCACTCGCGCACCGAGGCGGTGGTGAAATTTCTCCGCAGCGGCAACTGACCGCACAAAGATGCGATGGCGACGGTGGAAAGTCGTGTTATGTTGTTGGCATCATCCGCATACAATTTAGCGCATGCCGTTACACCATCCTTATGAAAAATAGTCTGAACAAACTCGCCGCTTACACCTCCTTACTCGCTGCCGGCCTGCTGCTGGCCGCCAACCTGGCGCAAGCCACCAACTATGCCGGCAACACCGACACCGGCTTCGGCGGTGCCGTTGGCAACGGCGTCTTGAGTGTGACGGACGACCACACCAACATCACGGTCAATCTCCAGCGCGGCAGCTCCGGAACTCTGGGCAATTCCAGCGATGTCAATCTCTTGGTAATCTACATTGACACCGGCACCGGCACGGCGACAAACACGGCGGGCTTTGCTGACAACAACGGCGACGAGCAGCGGGCCATCTCGGGTTTTGACGGCGGGGGCAACCGCAGCCTGCTGATGTTCACGAACGGATTCAAACCTAGTTACGCCATCGCCATCAAAAAGGATTACATGGACGTGTGGAATCTAGCCAACCCGACAGGCTTCAGCTACCTGGAAGGCGCCGGCCAGGGCGGCTACGGCAGCGCCAATTTCAGCCTGACCTTCAAATGCAGCGATCTTGGGCTGGCGACGAACGTCCCGGCGACCATCAAGATTTTCGGCACCTACATCTCAAGGACCGGTTATCGCTCAACCGAAGCGATTGCCGGGAGTGACGTCAGCACCAACTTCGGCAGCCCGCAAGGCTACGTTCCGTTTGTCCAGACGGCCTTCGCCAATTACATCTTTGCCGCGCCGGTGGCGCCGACCAATCCGGTAACTTTCTCCGTGGACATGACGGCGCAAGTGGCCAGCAGCGCCTTCGTTCCCGGCACCGACCAGGTCTATGTCGGTGGCTCATTTGAAAGCACCCCGTTCGCGTTCAACCTGCACCTGACCAACAACCCGGCGGCTGCCAACACCAACATTTATTCGGGCACTTATCCCGACCAAAACCTGACGAACGTCGTCGAGACCTACAAATTCAAGTTCTACAGCGTGGCCAATGGCGATTCTTACGACGCCGACCCGAATCGCACGTTCACCCTGCATGGCGGCGGCCAGTCTGTGCCGCTGATTTATTTTAACAACACGCCCGCCAGCCCAAGTGCCACAACCAACTACATCACCTTCCGGATTGATATGGGACCGAAGATTTATCTCACCCAATTCAATACCCACGCCGGCGACCAGATTGAAGTGTCCGGCAGTTTCCAGTCGTCGCCGTGGTCCGCTGGCATCATCCTGACCAACGATCCGGCGGGCACCAACATCTATGCTGGAACCATTGCGGATAACAATTATCCCGGCACTCAATATCTATCATCGTCCACAACCGGCTACAAATTTGTCATCGTGAACGGTGGCACCAGCACCTATGAATCCGGCGCGAATCGGAGCCTAGTCACGCCCACCAACTCCGGCACGCTGCCGCTGGCATATTTCAACAACGTCAGCACTTACGCCGCCATTCCCATCACGTTCTCGGTGGATATGACGGTGCCCATTGTGACCGGCATGTTCAATCCCGGCAACGGCGACACGGCTGGCTGCGCCGGCAGCTTCATGACGAACCAGTGGACGGTCGGCAACGTCAACAGTTTCCTGCTCACCAACAATCCTACGGGAGCCAACCCGAACATCTACCGCGGCACCTACATTGATCGCAACGCCCCCGGCTCGACGGAACACTACAAATTTGTCATCAACACCAACGGCGGCGACACGGCGTATGAATCGCCAGCCAGCACCGGCGGCGGCGACCGCATATTCCAACTCGGCAGCCTCGCGGCCACCAACCCGCTGGTGTTCTGGAACGACGTGAACACGAACACCGTTTTGCTGACAGACACCACCGTGACCTTCACGGTGGATATGGCCAACGCCGTTGATATCAACAGCGTCGCTTGGGATTCAGGAAATGATGCAGTCTTCATCAACGGCGATTTTGCCACCCCGGCTTGGAATAATTATCCCAACCTGGAGAAGCCAGTTTTCTGGACTGATCCTTTCATCACGGCTGCGGATCATTATGCCGCCTTCACCCTGACCAACAATCCCGTCGGCAGCACACTTTACACCGCTGAGTTCGTGGTTCCGGCGGGTCATTCCTACTATATCTCTTACAAATACGGCATTGACCATAATTCCGGCAGCATCAACAACACCAGCATCGACAACGAGGCTCCGTCCGGCAACGATCACCATCGCTATGTCCGCGCCGCCGGGACTTACAACTTCCCCGTGGACACCTTTGGCATCCAGAGTGCCAATGCCGCTTTGGGCGTTGAACCGCTGGTCGGAAACGTGACCATCGGCACGCCGTCCGGCAACCACTTCCCCATCTCCTGGTTGGGCATGTCGGGAATATATCTGCAAACCAGCACCAACCTCGTAAATGGAAGTTGGGTGAACATAACCAATACCAGCGGCTTGAGCGCCACTAACTGGCCGACCGGCAGCGGCAGCCGCTTTTTCCGATTGATTAAACCGTAACTTGTGGCACAAAGGGCTGAACCAAATGACTACCATCAATAAATTCCCAGCGGGCAGGCTCCGGCGCGGGTTCACCCTGATTGAACTGCTGGTGGTCATCGCCATCATCGCGATTCTGGCGGCGATGCTTTTGCCCGCGCTCGCGGCGGCGAAGAAAAAGGCGCAGGCCATCAGTTGCCTCAGCAACTACCGGCAGCTCACCCTCGCTTGGCACATGTATGCCAACGATAATAATGACGTGCTGGTGCTCAACTCCGACAGGTATATCAACAATACTTTGGGACCAAGCTGGGTTTTCAGCGCCAATAACTTTTCCATGGACTGGTCTGCCAACGGCTACAACTTCAACACCAGTTATTTGACAGATACCACCAAGGGCGCACTCATGGGCGATTACGTCGCGAAGTCCGTAAAAATATTCCACTGCCCAGCGGACAATAAATTAAGTTCTCTCCAGTCCGGCTTTGATTCCCGCGTTCGCAGTTGCGCCATGAACGCGGCCATCGGCGGCGGCGGAAAGTTTTTCGCCGGCCAACCCTGGTTTTACAACGTCAAGAAATTCTCCGATTTTCACTTCCCCTCGCCCACCGACTCTTGGTTGTTGATGGACGAACATCCTGACAGCATTGACGACGGGGCTTTCTTTTTTGATCCCACGTCGGCCAATTTCGTCGAACTGCCCGGCAGCAACCACGGTGGTGCCAGCGGCATCTCCTTCGCCGACGGCCATTCGGAATTGCGCCGCATGCACATGGGAACCATCCCGGTGCTCGCTCCGGCCACTGCGACAACTTATCCTTCCCAGAACAAATATGCTGACGCGACGGATCAAGCTTGGTTCACCCAGCACACGCCCCAAAATTGATTTGATTGCATGGGCTGTCTCGTCCGACTAATTCCCACCGCCGCATCTTCGTGCGGTTGCATTTAACTGGTTTGAAAGGGTATTAAATAACTTATGAAGCTCCACCGCCTGACCAAAGTTCTGTGTTCCGCCGCCGCCGCGTGCGCGCTGTTTTCGGCCGGCGCAATCGCCGCCGATGTTTCCGCCGCCAGCGCCCGGCCTTCGCCTGAATGGCTCCGTAGCGGCACCATCTACGAAATTTTCCCGCGCGACTTCTCCGCCGCCGGCAATCTCGCCGGCGTCACCGCCAAGCTCGACGAATTAAAAGACCTCGGCGTCACCGTGCTGTGGACGATGCCCATCCATCCCATCGGCACCAAGTTCCGCAAGGGCGATTTCGGCAGCCCGTATTCCATCCGCGATTACTACGCCGTGGATCCGAACTACGGCACGCTCGACGATTACAAGGCACTCGTCGCCGGCGCGCACTCGCGCGGCATGAAAGTCATCATGGACCTCGTCGCCAACCACACCGCGTGGGACAGCGTGATGATGACGAACAAAAGTTTTTACAAGCAAGACGCCGCCGGCAATGTCATCCCGCCCGTGCCCTCCTGGACGGATGTCGCCGGCTTGAGCTACAAAAGCCCCGAACTCCGCACCTACATGATCGCGATGCTAAAGTATTGGATCAAGGAAGCCGACGTGGACGGTTTCCGCTGCGACGTCGCCGGCATGGTGCCGACAGATTTCTGGGAACAGGTGCGCGACGCGCTCACGGCCGTGAAGCCCGACATCATGATGCTCGCCGAGGAAGCCAGCAAACCTGAATACATGCTCAAGGCCTTTGACCTCGACTATTCCTGGCCGCTGCTCGCCACGATGAACAGCGTGCTGCTCCGCAGCGCGCCCGCTTCCGACGTGCGCAAGTCGTGGGAAGAAACCCGCCGCCTGTCGCCGAAGAACGCCCTGCACATGCGCATCAGCGACGACCACGACGAGGCCCGCGCCACCGCCCGCTACGGCCTGAACGGCGCGCTGGCCGCGTCCGCGCTAATGTTCACTCTCGACGGCGTGCCGCTGCTTTACAACGGCATGGAAGTCGGCGACGCCACCGAATCCGGCGACCCCGCGCTCTTCGACAAGCTGAACATCTTCTGGAGTCCCAAGGAACGCCCGCAACTGCACGGCATTTATCACGACCTCATTCAGCTTCGCAAACAATACGCCGCGCTGCGCACCAGCAACGTCGAATGGCTCCGTAATTCCGACGAGAGCAAGCTCGTCACCTATCTGCGCGCTGACAACAAGGATGAATTTCTAGTCGTCATCAACCTTTCCAACCGGCCGCTCATCGGCAAGGTGGATTTGAAAAATCCCGCCGGCTTTTCCGCCGTGAAAATTTCCGGCGCGGAGGATTCCGGCGGCGGGCCGCTGCCGGTGTTTCACCTGAACGGATTTGAATGGCGCATTTTCCATCGCGTCCCCGCCACGGTGGCCGCACAATAAATCCATCCGTCCTATCCTTACACCAACCCTGACCGCCACCGCGCCATGCACAAACCTAAATTAAGTTTCTGGCAGATCTGGAACATGAGCTTCGGCTTTCTCGGCATCCAGTTCGGCTGGGGCTTGCAGATGGCGAACATGAGCGCCATTTACAGCTACCTCGGCGCGAACGCCGATTCGCTCGCCATCCTCTGGCTCGCCGCGCCGGTCACCGGCGTCATCATCCAGCCGCTCATCGGCCAGTCCAGCGACCGCTGCTGGACGCGGCTCGGCCGGCGGCGGCCGTTCATTCTCGCCGGCGCGATACTCGCGTCGCTCGCTTTGATATTGATGCCGAACTGTCCGTCCGTCTGGATGGCGGCGGGCCTGCTCTGGGTTTTGGACGGCACCATCAATGCCTCCATGCAGCCGTTCCGCGCGCTGGTCGCCGACAATCTTCCCGAGGAACAGAACGCTTCCGGCTTCGCCATCCAATCTTTGTTCATCGGTCTCGGCGGCACCGTGGCCTCCGCGCTGCCGTGGATGATGACCAACTGGTTTGGCGTCACGTCCGGCGGCACTGGCATCCCGCAATCCGTGCGGCTCTCGTTTTACATCGGCGCGGCGGCATTCATGGGCGCGGTGCTGTGGACGGTGTTCAGCACGTCCGAATATCCGCCCACGGAAACGGAGCTGAAGGAGATTCGCGCGCGGAAATTCGACTGGACGCTCGGCCTCGGCGACATCTTTGCGCTGGTGTTTCATCTGCCACGCCGGATGTGGGAGTTGGGCCTCGTGCAATTCTTCACCTGGATCGGGATGTTCTCGATGTGGGTTTATTTCTCGCCCGCCGTCGCCAAGAATATTTTCCACGCCGTCAAGGACACGCCGCAGATGGAGGCGTCCGGTGCGTGGTCGGGCTTTTGTTTCGCCGGTTATAACGCCGTGTGCTTCATCTTTTCCTTCGTGCTGCTGTGGGGCACGCGCTTCATCGGGCCGAAGCTGATGCACGTCATCTGCCTCGCCATCGGCGCGCTGGGATTGGCGTCCGTGCCGCTGATGACGGACAAACACCAGCTCCTGATTTCCATGGCCGCCGTGGGCATCGCGTGGGCGAGCATCCTCTCCATGCCTTACGCCATGCTGGCGCCGTCGCTGCCCAAGGATAAAGTCGGCGTGATGATGGGCATGTTCAATCTGTTCATCGTCCTGCCGCAGATTGCCGCGTCCAGCCTGCTGGGTTACATCCTGAAAAACTTCCTGCACAGCGAACCCATGAACGCCCTTGTCCTCGGCGGCGCGAGCATGGGGCTGGCGGCGCTGCTGACGCTCCTCGTCGTGACCTTCAAATCCACCGCGCCCGTGGCCATCACCGGCGGCGGTGCCGGACACTGACAAAATCGTTTGCTTCAACCGCCGCTTGCCGCCCGGCCCGGTTTGCGGTAGCTTCGCGCATTATGGATGCCACGCCTTTTCCACCCACCCCGCCGCCGCCGTTGTCACCGCCGCCCATCATCGCCCCGCTCGCCGTCCGCCCGCGCAAAAGCCGGGGCTGGATGGTCGTCGCCATCGTCCTGATGGTGGTGCTGACGTTCAGTTTGTTCGGCAACTTCGTGCAGTTCGTCACCAGCGCCATTTTCTCCGGCGGTGGACGCCACTCGGAATCGTTCGGCGCGGCGCGCGAGGTCGGCCCGAAGCTGGAAGAATGTCTGTTGGAAAACAACAAGTCCGAAAACAAAATCGCCGTCATCACCGTGGACGGCATCATCTCCGGCCACCTGTCAGACGGCAGCGGCAACAGTCAGGTGGAGGTCATCAAGGCGCAGCTCGACCGCGCACGCGACGACAAACACGTGAAGGCCGTCATCCTCAAGGTGGATTCCCCCGGCGGCGAGGTGCTCGCCTCGGATGAAATTTACAACGCCATCCGCGCGTTTCAGGAGAATGAGGCGGACGACACCGCCAAGCCGGGTCGCCGGGGCAAGCCGGTCATCTGCTCGATGGGCAGCCTCGCGGCGTCCGGCGGTTATTATATTTCTTCCGGCTGCCGCTGGATTGTCGCGAACGAACTGACCATCACCGGCAGCATCGGCGTGATCATGCACGGCTGGAATTATCGCGGATTGATGGACAAGGTGGGCATCGCGCCGATGACGTTCAAGAGCGGCAAGTTCAAGGACATGTTGAGCGGCGAACGCGAGCCGAGCGAAGTTCCGCCGGAGGAACATGACATGGTGCAGGGTTTGATTGACGAGACCTACGGCAAATTCAAGGACGTGGTCGCCGACGGCCGCAGCGCCGCGCATGACCTGAACAAGAAACAAGGCAAGGCGCTCGCGGACAACTGGGAGGATTTTGCCGACGGCCGCGTGGTGTCCGGCAAACAGGCGCTCGAACTCGGCCTCGTGGATCAGCTCGGCGATTTCGACGACACGGTGGATCGCACGCTGACGATTACCGGCCTCAAGTCGGCCAACCTCGTGGAATACCGCGAGCGTTATGACTTGGGAAATTTCCTCTCGCTATTCGGCCAGAGCGAAAAATCCCACGACATCAAGCTAGACCTCGGCGTCGAGGCGCCCAAGCTGCGCACCGGCCTGATGTATTTCCTATATCAGCCCTGAACCTCCGTGAAGCACGTCACGGTCATCACGCACCCGCTCGTGCAGCATAACCTCGCACGGCTGCGCGACGAGCGGACGCCGATGACGGAGTTCCGCCGGCGACTAAGTGAAGTTGCCGCGCTGATGACTTACGAAGCCACGCGCTCGCTGGCGGTGAAAAAGATTTCCGTCCGCACGCCGCTGGAAAAAACCGCCGGCGTGCAACTGCAAAAGGAAATTGTCCTCGTCCCCATCCTGCGCGCCGGTCTGGGCATGCTCGACGGCATTTTAGAAATGATTCCCCAG
Source organism: uncultured Verrucomicrobia subdivision 3 bacterium (assembly GCA_903921455.1). The sequence goes on from CAIXPZ010000258.1 coordinate 8,160, forward strand.
GCGCGCGTCGGCTACATCGGTTTGAAGCGCGACGAGGCCACGCTGGCGGCGCACTGCTATCACGAAAGTCTGCCGCCGAAACTCGGCGCAGCGGAAGTTATCCTGATTGACCCAATGCTCGCCACCGGCGGCAGCACGGTCGCGGCGCTGGAACTGCTCCAGTCGCGCGGCGCGAAAAACATCCGGCTCCTTTGCCTCGTGGCCGCGCCGGAAGGGATTGCCCGTGTGCGCCAGAGTTTTAAGACGCTGCCCATCTTCACGGCGGCGATTGACCGGCAATTAAATAAAGTGGGCTACATCCTCCCCGGCCTCGGCGACGCCGGCGACCGGCTGTTTGGGACGTAAAACAAAATGCCGCCAAGGCGAACCGCAGCGGCGACATGGTGGCCGTCCGCAAGGACTATTCCGCCAGTTTTTTTACCACGGCGGCGGGCAGCAGTTTACGGAGCTTCGGATATGCCTCGACCAACCGCATGATGTCCAGCAGGTCTTTTTGCCGCTTGCTGGCGCGGCGTTGCGGGTCTTGATAGGCGAGCAGCTTGCCGCGCAATGTGTCTTCCCGGCTGGCCACGCGCATGAGGATGCCGTGGATGTCCGCCGGCACGGAGCGGCTGGGAAAATCCCGATAGACTTCCTCCGTGCTGATTTGCACCGTGACCTGCGAACGCCCCTTGAGATTGACCGACCAAGCGAATTTCTTGGCCGTGAAACCCGCTTTGCGCAAAGCCTTCACCGCCGCTTCCACCTGCCCGGCGGCGATCACCACGTCCACATCCGCTGTCGCCATTGGCTCGCGTGCCCAATGGTTGACGGCCAGGCCGCCGATCATGCACCACGCGATTTCCCCGCATTCCAGTGTGGCGACCAACCGCGACACATCATCGCCGCCGCCCGCCGTCTGCCAGTCGTAAAACTGCCGCATTGTCATGGGGAAAGATTAAACCCGCCCGCGCGCCGCGCAAGCGACAAAACCGCCGCCGCGACTTGAAATTATTTCTTCTTCCGCAGCGCGCGGTGCAGGTTGCCGAATTGAAATTCCACCGACGGCAGCAGCAGCGGTTTCAGCATCACCGCCAGCGGTATAGCCAGCATTGTGGACGCCACCACGTCGGAGAGATGATGGCATTGCAGCGCCATCCGCGACCACATCACCGCCAGCGCATACACCGCTGCGACCAAACCCCATCCGCGATGCACCAGCCACGCCGCCGCCGCCAGGCCAACCGCCGAAGCCGCATGGCCGGAGGGAAACGCGCTAAACTCAAACTTGCCGATGATCCAGTGGCCGTCATGCCACACGCCGTAAAAGCCCGGCGGCACATCATGCGCCAGCGGACGCGTTCGTCCGAACAACACGCGCAGGATCGTTGCCGCCAGACCGGTCAATTCGGAAGTCAGCGCGACAAAAAAGATTTTCGCCGCCGCCTGCGGAAAGTTCATTACCAAAAAGATGCCGGCGCAAAGAATGCCCCACACCGCGATCACCCAGCCTTCGCCGAGCTTGGAGCACAGCCACGCGAACCGAACCCAGTCGGGTTTGCCCGCCACGTCGAGCGCGGCATCCACGCGGGTGTCGAACGGCCAAGCGAGCGCAATCGCCGCGACTCCGGCGAGAAACCAGAGCAGCGCGCGCCAGCGGTTGTTGCGGAGGACGGCCACGCCGCGAATGTATGCGTTGCGCTTGCAAATAAAAACCCAAATCGCAATTCAAAAGGTTGTAGGAGCCGAGGTGACGAGGCTCAAATCAAAAAAAGTTAGAGACTCCTCACGTCGTCTCCTACATCTTGTGGCCGGCATACCGCTCTAGTTCATGCAATCTGTCATTGAAAAACTCGCCGCCCGCCCGCAGCGCGCCATCCTGCTGTTCAGCCTCGGGCTGTTGCTCGTGGGCAACTGGATTCTCCCGCTCACCGACCGGGATGAGGCGCGTTTTGGCGAAGCTTCGCGCGAGATGCTGCAACGCGGCGATTATGTCGTGCCGTGGTTTAACGGCGCGTGGCGCTTTGACAAGCCGGTTCTGATTTACTGGTGTCAATCGGCCAGCTACCGCGTCTTTGGCGAGAATCCCTTTGCCGCGCGGCTGCCCTCCGCGCTGTTCACTGCCGCCACGGCGCTGCTGCTGGTGCGCTGGGGTCGCAAACTTACCGGTGATAACAAAACTTCCCTGCTCGCCGGCGCGATGTTCGTGGCGTGTTTGCATGTTGCCGTCATTGGCCGCGTGGCGACGGCGGATATGGCGATGGTTTTCTTCTTTGCCTTGTCGGTTTGGAGCGGATGGGAACTGACGCGGCCCGAGCAGTCGCGGCGAAAATTCTTCTGGTGGATCTTTTACGTCTCGCTCGCGCTGGGTTTTCTCGCCAAAGGCCCGGAGGCGTGGTTCCCGCTTATCGGAATCATGCTTGGTCGCGCGCTGCGCAAGGATGCTTTCCGTCTGCCGTTGGTTGAAACCCTCATCGGCATCCTAGTCACGGTGGGATTGTCCTGTCTTTGGGGAATTCCCGCGCTGGCGCAGACGAATGGGGCCTACTTCAATGTGGGTATTGGCGAACATGTCGTGAATCGCACCGTGAATGTCAACGACAGTCACGGGCTCGCGGGCACGCTGGGCTTTCTCGCGACGTTGCCGGTGTATTTCCTGACGTTCTTTGCCAGTTTCTTTCCGTGGTCAACGCGCGTGCCGGCGGCATTGGGCCGCTGGTGGCCGGCGCGCAGGGCTGACGACGCAGGTTGGTATCTGCTCGTGCAGGCGGCCATCGTCTTCGGCGTGTTTTCTTTGGTGCGCACGAAGCTGCCGCATTACACCATGCCGGCATTTCCGCTGCTCGCGCTGTGGTTTGCCCGGCAAATCGGCACGGAGGGCAAATCTTTTGCGTGGTTCGGCAAACGCATTGTGGCGATGACGGTCTTTACGCTGGTGCTGACGTTGGCGGGCTTCACTTATGCCAAAAATCATTTCCTCACGGAGAATCTTTGGAACGCGGTGAGGTCGCACGTCCGGCCAGAAACCAAGGTCGGCTGCTTTGGCTTCACGGAATCGAGTTTGGTCTGGAAGTTTCGCGCGGTCTCGACCAACTATCTCGTCTTGGACAACACTTTGAAGTCGGCGCAGAACTTTCTGACCAACGCGCCGCCCTACATCATCGTGGTGCCGACGCCATATCTCGCGCAATTGCCGAATACCAACGGCACGTTCATCACGGTTCGCGGTTTGGATGTGGTGAAGTTTAAGAATATGGATTTGACGGCCATTGTAAGGGAGTGAAGTTTTGGTAGGGACAGCGCGCTGCGCTGTCCCC
>CAIXPZ010000259.1 GCA_903921455.1 uncultured Verrucomicrobia subdivision 3 bacterium
CATTTCCATCAACAGCGGGGCAACCCTGTGGTTCTATTTTATTTTGGGCGGCACGCAGGGTTTCAACAAGACCGGCGGTGGAACTCTAACATTTCGCTATAATTCCCAAGCCCAGCTTTACTCGGGCAACATCATCATCTCTGGCGGCACCCTTGGCTTGAACGTGGATGCGAATCTGGGCAATGCTAACAACGACCTCATCATCAGCAACAATGCCACTTTGTATTTCAATCCCACCACGCTGGCGCCGCTCACGCTCGCGCCGACGCGCAACCTCACGCTGGCGTGTGCGGCGGCAAACATTGATGTGGCAAACACAAACTACTCGCTGACTATTCCCGGCGTCATCAGTGAGAGCGTCGCCGGGTCGGGCTTGCAAAAGACCGATGTAGGCCTATTGGTGCTTTCAGGCACAAATACTTATAGCGGCACGACGACCATCAGCGCGGGCGCGTTGAGCGTGAGTGCAACGAATAATTTGGGCGGATCGACAGCCAAAGTGCTTTTTGATGGCGGCTTATTGCAAGTGACGGGCACGACGATGACCAATTTTGGTCACGTCTTGAATTTCACCAGCGGCAAGCCCGTGACCTTGGATATCAACAATTCCGGCAACAACTTCACAGCGGATCAAGTCCTTGCCCAGGGAAGTGGTGGTTTGAACAAAATTGGTGCCGGCACGCTGACCTTGAGCCGTGCCAATACTTACAGCGGCACTACCGCCGTCAATGCCGGCACCCTTGCTCTGGTTTCGGGCGGTTCGCTGGGGAATGGTTCCAGCATATTTTTATCAGATGGGACGACATTGGATGTGTCTGGACTCGGCATTTACACGCTTGGCAGTGGTGCAACTTTGACGGTTAGCACGAGCGGCGTTGCCGCCACCGTCAAGGGGGGCGTGGGCGGCACCGTCAATTTGGGGACACAGCCGATAAGCTTGTGCTATAACTTGCTGAACCCTGCGCTGGTAGTCGCGTCAGGCAGTCTGACTTTAAGCGGCCAGACTATCACGGTAACCACTGCGCAACCTCTGGGGAACGGCGCTTACAATCTTATTCAAGTCAATGGCGGGAACATCGTTCATTCTGGAACCTTCACGGCGGCGGGCAACGCCACGAACGGCGCGACTGGCTGCACAATTGGTTTTACCACCAACGCCGGCATTGCCTATGTGACGTTGACCATCAGCGGTTCCACCAACTCCACGGCCTTTCTCGGCGGCAGTGGGCTGCGCGGGGATTATTTCAACAGCCTGGGCTTCACCAATCTGGTCGCCACGCAGGCGGACGCCACCATTGATTTCACCTGGGGATCAACTCCGCCGGTCGGCGGCCTCGGTGCGAGTTATACCGTGCGCTGGACGGGGCAGGTGGTGCCGCTGTATTCGGAAACCTACACCTTTCAAGTCGCCGCGCGATCCGGTGCGCGATTGTGGGTGAACGACAATATGCTGGCCGCGCGCTCGGTATCCTTGATGGGGACGGACACTATTTCTGGAACCATCTCGCTCGTTGCCGGCCGCAGCTATAATCTGATGGTGGAGTATATTTGCAACACCAACAGCTCGCGCGTGCAGTTGGCGTGGAGTAGTCCGAGTCAGCCGTGGCAGGTGGTTCCGCAAAGCCGGCTTTCGGCGATACCGCTGGCGACTTCGGACGCCGGCACGATTCAGGAAGAATACTGGCAGGGACTGGTGGGCACCAATCTTGCAACGCTCACGGGGAATGTAAACTATCCGAACCATCCGTCCGGTCGCGAACTGTTGCTGACATTTGAATCGCTCGCGCCGAACTGGACCACCAATCTGGGCACCCGCGTCTCCGGCTGGCTGATGCCGCTGACCAACGGCAACTATCAGTTCGCCGTTGCCGCCGCCGATAGCGCGCAGTTTTGGTTGAGCACCGATGCCACCACTAATAATGAAGTGCTCGTCGCCAGCGTGCCGTCCGCCTCGGGCTTCCGGCAGTTCAGCACCTATGGCAGCCAGCAATCCGTTTCCATTCCGCTGGTGGGCGGGAAAAAATATTTCGTCGAATTGTTGCAAAAGGCTTCGACCAATTCCTCCTATTATTCGGTGGCGTGGCAGCCGCCGGGTGCCGTGGGGTATACGGTGATACCGGGAGATTTCCTGGCGCCGAATGGATTGCACGCGACGCAGCCGGCCGCCGCCAATCTGTTCAACACCCTCGCCACGGGACATCCGCGCTTGCAGACTTCGCCGGAACGGTTCGCGTGGCTCAAGCAGTGCATCGCGTCCAACTCGCCTTCGCTGGTCGTCAATGCGTGGATCAGCGCCAGCAACGCGGCGGTGGCGGATCTGACCAGTGTGCTTTCGACCTATAACTCGTCGGGCATGGCTGGCGCCGGGCAGACGATTCAAGGAGACATGATGGAGTTGGGCACGGCTTACTTCATTACTGGTAACACGAATTTTGCCGAGCGCGCGTGGCTGGAGCTGTCCAACGCCTGCACCTTGTCCGCGTGGTCTGCGGGCGGCAATGACGGTTTGGGCATGGGCGAAATGACGTTTGGCGTGGGGTTGGGCTACGACTGGTTCTACAATTACCTGACGCCCGCCCGGCGGAATTCGTTGACCAATGCCATGGTCACGCTCGGCGTGAATCCCAGCCAGAGCCAGTATCCCGGCAGTTGGTATGTGCAAAGCACGGCGAACAACTGGGCGATGGTGTTCAACTGCGGCGCCAGTGAATTGGCGATCGCGCTGGCGAACGATCTGCCCGCGCCGAGTCAGACGCTGCTGAATTCTGCGCTCAATTCCATGCGGTCGAGCCTCGGCCATTTCACGACCGACAACGGCGGCTACCATGAAGGTTCACAGTATTTCGATTACGGCGTCACGCACCTGGTCCAGTTGCTCGCCGGCGTCCAGTCCAGTCTGGGCACGCAGTTCAGCCTCGACGACACGCCGGGCCTGGATGACGCCGCGCTCTTTGAAATTTACAACACCGGCCCGACGAAGAAAGCCTTTGACTACTCTGATTCCTATCCCGGCAACATTGCGGGCAACGGCCTGAACTGGCTTTCGCGCCGCTTCAACCGGCCGGTCGCCGCGTGGTGGAAAAATGTCGGGGCCGCCTACGCCAACCTGGAAGATGATTTGTTCTGGTACGACCCCCGCAGCCCCGACATGGTCCAGGGCGGCTCTGTGCCGGACAGTTATTTTCGCGGCCCGGCGGCAGCCACGACGCCGGTTTATAGTCCCCTCGACATGGCGGTCGCGCGCACCAAATGGAATGACGTGAACGCCTCGTTCCTCGGCTTCAAGGCCAGCGCGGTGTTGTCGCACGGCCATTTGGATCAGGGCGGCTTTGTCTTTGATGCCAACAACTATCGCTGGTTTGTGGATCTCGGCATCGGTGCGGGCTACACTGCCGATACGAATTATTTTGACGCGGTGCAGGGCTGGTGGATTTACAGCAAGCGCGCCGAGGGCCACAACACGCTCGTTTTGAATCCCCAGCTCAACACGAATACCGACCAGACGCTCACGGGGGTCTCGACCATCCTTTACCACCGCTCGGATTTTGACGGCGACCAGAGTGTGAGTATCGCCGATCTCACGCCGTCCTACACCTTTTCCTCACAGGCGCCGTCGCGTGTCTGGCGCGGCGTGAAATTGTTCAACAACCGTGTCTGGCTGATGGTGCAGGATGAAATCGTTTCGCCCACCGGGCAAAATCTCTGGTGGTTCTCTCATTTCTCCACGAGTGGCACCACTTGGGGCGTTTCGGCCGACGGCTCTTCCGTCACGCTGACCAACAGCGGTAATCGTCTCTGGGTCAAACTCCTCACGGGGGGTGCCAACTTTGCCATTTCCAATGCCGTGCCGCTCCCCACCTCGCCAAACCCGGCGCAGATCGGCGTGGCGGACAACTGGACCGGTTACCGCAAACTCGCCTTGAACCTCACGGGTGTCACCAACTCAACCATCGCGGTGATGATGGTGCCGCTGCTGCCGGGCGATAGTCCGCCGCAAAGATTTCCCGGCGTCGTGCCGCTGGCTAACTGGCCGACGAACGACCTCAGCCTGCTGACGAACAGTCCGCCTGTCGCAAACAGCGGTGCGGCTGCTTTTACCAATAACATCAATTTTTTCAACTTTGACCTGCGCCCCCTGGCCAGCGATGCGAACACTCCATCAAATCTTTTGCTTTTCGCCATCAGCCAGGTGAGCACCGGCAGCGTCAGTTTGCTTGCAGATGGTCACACCGTCCAGTATGTGCCGCCGGCGAATTATGGCGGCCCCGCTACGTTCAATTATATAGTCAACGACCAATGGCATGACCCGCGCTTGTTGTTTTACTACGACTTCCAGCCCGGCAACTGGACCAATGCCGCTGAACCGAACGATGTGTCTGGCCGCTGGCACGACGGAACGATTGACACCAGCGGCGGAGGGGTTTGCTCCAACACGCCGGCCGCGCCCGCCGCACTCGCGCAGTTTTTATCGCAGTCTGCGCGATTTTTCGGTGGCACCACCGGCGGTGCGCGGTTGACGCGTGGCATCAGCACGCCAGAATGCAATTTCAGCCAGACCAATTGGACCTTCAGCGGCTGGTTCCGCTGCGAAAATTTGGCGGCCAACAATTACGTTTTCTATGTTGGCAGCGCCAATGGCACGGGCGGTAACGGCGATGAATTGGTTTTGTATTGCGACACGGGCCACAATCTGATTTTGAAGCATTGGAATACCGGCAGCGCGAATGACCTGACGCTGACCGCCAGCGGCGTCGTAACTGCGGGCACGTGGAATCAGGTGGCCGTGTCGTTCACTACTACCAACGGCGGCATCGGCACGGTGCAACTTTATTTAAACGGCAATCTGGTGGGCAGCCAGGCGAATGTGGCGTGGAGTTTGAAGCAAACCGTGCCGATGAGGTTTGGCGCACATGCACAGTCGCCGGGCAGCTCAGCGCCTTGGTTTAATGGTGAACTTGCGGAAATTGCCATGTTCAAGGAGGCCTTGAGTCCGGCCCAAATCTCTTTGTTGACCAACCACACGGTGCCGTATTGGGGCGGTGGAGTGGCCACCAATACTGTGACCTTCAACATCGTTGCGCCGCCGCCACCGTCTCCACCCGTACTGGTGGCGCTGACCAATACCAGCTTGATTGCGGGGGCTAAGTTGGTGGTGACGAGCGTCGCTAATGATCCTAACACGCCGCCGCAACGGCTGGTCTTTTCACTGTTCACCGCGCCGTCCGGCGCGAGCATCAACGCGACGAGTGGCGTCATCGCGTGGCGTCCAACGATTGCCCAGAGCGGCACCAGCAATTTGTTTACCGTGGTGGTGACCCAGAACGGCTGGGTGACCAACATTCTGCCGCTGGCGAATGCCTATGTGCGGGATGGTGGCTATTCAAACCAGAATTTCGGCAGCGGCAGTGGCTTGTTGGTAAAATATTACGCGACGGCGGATTCGGGGAACTCGCGGGAGAGCTTTCTGCAGTTTCCGGTGGCCAACCTTCCGGGTGTGCTGGCCAATGCGCAATTGCAGTTGACGCCGGTGAGCGCCAGTTTCGCCGGGACGCACACGGTGGCATGGGTGACGAACGACGCATGGACCGAAAACACGATTACCTGGAGCAACAAGCCGGCGGCCGGCGCGGCCCTGGCGATCTGGGTGCCGGCGGCCGGCGTGCCGGTGTCGGCGGATGTGACTGCGGTGGCGCAGACGCAACTGGCGGGGGATGGTTTGTTGTCGTTGCGGGTGTCTGGGACGAACCAGACGGCAGACGGGTTGGTGAACTACGGATCGATGGCCGGCTCGGCGACGAACGCGCCGCAGCTAATTGTTATTAGCACGAACACGACGAGCCTCTCCGCCACCCAAAGTTTTTGGGTGAGTGCCATTGCCCCGCAGAAACCGTTTTTGAGCGCGCCGTTTTTTAGCGGTGGCTCGATTGCCCTGACCATTTCCGGCAGCACTGGTCCGGATTACACCATTCAAGGCGCGACAAATCTTGCGTCGTCGGGGTGGCAGGCATTATTCACCACCAACTCTCCCGCGCTGCCGTTCCTCTGGAGTGACACCAATGTCACTCGCCCACAATTTTTCTATCGCGTGCTGCTGGGGCCATGACCAATGAAAACTGCGTTCGTAAAATTATTTGTTGTTTTGAGTTGGCTCGTATGTGTGCCGGAAATCTTTTCGCAGCCGCTTTCTAAAGATAAAATTTTGTTCAGCAACCTCGGCAATCTTACTGGTTTTACCGGGGGCAACCAGCTGGGCAAGGTTCGCGCGGCGACTAACGAACTTGGCCGTGCCAATTTGCAATGCGAAATGGTTCGTTCGGAACCGGACACCCCACGGGCGGTTGTCACGCCGAAGCCCATCTCGCTAAATTTTCCGATGGAAGCTTGTTTGGGCCGTTTCCCGGTTTCCGGCGCACGGTGACTTATCGTGTGAAATTCGACACCAACTGCGAGGCGGCGGACGTGGCATTTTTTCAATTGAAAAACAACGCCGGCCACAGTCAGTGGAATCATCTCATCGCGCTATGGCGTCAAAGCGGGAAAAACGGTGACCGGATTTTGCTCCAGTCCAATCCGTTCCGTAGCTCCCGGCTTCTTTATTGTTCGTTGGGCCGGGATGGTGTGCCGCCGCTTACAGCCGAAAGCTGGCATGAAATCCGCGTCACCGGCTATTTTAGTATCGCCAGGGATAGCTGGATGTCGGTCAATTTTGACGGTCATGACGTCGTTTGGTATCAAGACAAGGACTGCACCAGAAAAATTGGGACGGTTGTTTACGGCCCGCTGGTAGCCAATATTCCCGACTCGCAATGGCAGCTTCAGTTGGGCGGGTACGCCTACTTTAAAAAAGCTGGCGTGCCGGTGGCAACGGATTATATCAGTGACATCGTCGTGAAAGGTTTTGAATAAAAATTGAAGCGGGAATGTTTCAGCCGGGGTTTGATCCGGCCGCCGCTCGTAATACCATTGGGTTATTTGCTACCCGTTAATTTGGCCTGTCTTATGTGCGTAAATCCTCTGAAGAGATATTTCCATAGCCGGGTTATTGGATGCCTTGGTCTGTTGCTGGCGAGCCGCATTCTTGCGGCGGACTTGCCTGCTGGAAAACCCGTTTTGCCCGCCGCCATTTCTTCGTTCCAGCTCGGCGGCAAATCCGTCCAAGATGTGCGGGTGATAACGGTGAGTATTTCGGGCCAGTCGTTCCACGAAGCGCTGCAAGTCCAGACGCTCAAGCGTCCGCCCTATCCATGGAACATTACCCTCGCCGCGCCAACGACTGGTGCGATTCATAAAGGCGATGTGCTGCTGGCTTCCCTCATGGCCCGGCGAATCGCGTCGCGGCAGGAAACGGCCGAGGCGCTGCTGGAACTCATCGTCGAGGAGAATCAGGATGAACATCACAAGCTGCTCGAATTGGCGACCTCGGTTGGTCCGGAGTGGACGCCCCTCCGCGCGCCTTTCGTGGCGGACGCGGATTATCCGGCGGGCGCGGCGATGGTTTCGCTGCGCTTCGGCTACCAACCGCAGACGGTGGAAGTGGCGGCCATTACCCTTACCAATTTTGCGACGGCGGTGACCTTGAGAGAGTTGCCCCGCATGTCAGCGCATTACGCGGGCTGGGAAACTAATTCCCCTTGGCGTCAGGCGGCGGCGGAGCGCATCGAGAAAATCCGCAAAGGCGATTTGCGCGTGGAAGTCGTCAATGCGCAAGGGGAGCCGGTCGCCGATGCGAAAGTGGTGGTGCGGATGCTGCGGCACGAATTCGCCTTCGGCACGGCCATCATGGGCAAACTCATTGCGGCTACCAACAATCCCGACCTGGATCGGTATCGCGAGACCATCGAGAAATACTTTAACAAAGTGGTGTTTGAGAACGAACTCAAATGGCCCGCGTGGCAGACGAATCGCCCAGGCTGGCGGCAAAACCGGACGAATGTTTTCGCCACGCTCGACTGGCTCAACGCACGCAACATCGCCGTGCGTGGACACGTCATGATCTGGCCGTCGTGGGAGAACACGCCCGGCTGGCTGCGGCAATTCGAGTCGGACACCAATAAGCTGCGCGCGGTGATTGACGATCATTTCGCCGACCAGACGCACGTGCTTAAAGACCGGCTTGCCGAGTGGGATGTCATCAACGAAAGCTACGCGCACAATGACGTGGTAAAGGTGCTCGGGCGCGGGGAAATGGCGCGCTGGTTCAGGCTCGCGCACCAGGGCGATCCGTCAGTGAAGCTGTTCTATAACGACTACATCATGTTCGCCGGCAGCGGTGAGGGTTCGCCTAGCCAGTATTTCTTCGACACCATCAAGTTTTTCAAGGACCAAGCTGCGCCCATCGGCGGCATCGGTGAGCAGGGACATTTCGGCGGCAGCCCGCCGTCGCCGGAGAAGGTGCTCATGACCTTCGACCGTTTCGGCACCCTTGGTTTGCCGATCCAGATCAGTGAGTTTGACATTGATACCAGCGACGAGGAACTGCAGGTGCACTACACGCGCGATTTTTTGACGGCGTGCTTCAGCCATCCGGCGGTAAGCGGCGTGATGATGTGGGGCTTCTGGGAAGGCGCGCACTGGCGTCCGCGCGCGGCGCTTTGGAACAAAGACTGGACGCTGCGCCCGAATGGACGGGCCTGGTTGGATTTGGTGGCCAAAGATTGGTGGACTAACACCAACGGCATGACGGCGGCGGATGGAAAACTTTTGACGCGCGGATATTGTGGCGACTATGAAATCGCCGTCCAATCCGGCCAAAAGCAAACAACTAAAAAGATTTCACTGACGCGATCCGGAACCACGGTGCGCGTGGAGTTGAACTGACCTGGCAATCAACAAACAAGACAATCCTTATGATGACACGACGCACATTTATTAAAAATACAAGCGCAGGTCTGGCGTTCGCCGGTCTGGCCCCCATGGGCTTTGCCCGGACAAATGTTGACGACCAGATGAAACTCACGCCCGCCGCCGAAATCGAGGAGCGGGTGCGAAAGGCGCGTCCGCTGCTGGGTGGAAAAATTCCCGCCAACCTGGCCGACCGGCTCGGCACCACCCATTACGACGGACACTATTTCCTGACGAAGAAGCCGTATCTGGTCGAGGGTGCGGAGGCTATTCACCAGCTTGGCATGAATGTCGCTAAGTTCTGGCTGCGCGAAGACAAGCTGCCGGGCTATAACTATAACAGCGACTGGAAAATCCCGTTGGATTCGCGGCTCGTGGATGTCTTGCAGCAGCCCTATTACGTCGAGGCTTTGGCTTTGCCTTTCCACATGGTGGCATTCGAGATTTTTCCGCTCTCGCAGAAACCTGGTTCTTATCTGGACTTCGATAGTGATTTTGCCGAGGAGGAAAACCAGTTCCACGAAGTCGCATCCTATCTGTTTAAAACGTATGCGGGTCGGGACATTGCTTTCATTTTGCAGCATTGGGAAGGCGACTGGATGTTGCGCGGCCAGGAAGGCAAGACGTGGATCAGCTTGCCGGCGGCGGAGTTGAAGCGCCGGTGCGACGGGTTCATCCGCTTTCTCGCGGCGCGGCAGCGCGGAGTGGAGCGCGCCCGGCAGGAGGCGGTTTCCTCGCGGTGCAAAGTCTATCACGCGGCGGAAGTGAACAAGGTTTGGGATGGCACGAAAGGCATTCCCACCCTGACCACCCATGTGTTGCCGCACGTCGCGCTCGACTTGGTTTCGTGGTCGAGTTATGACGGCATGGACAGTGCCGTGAACGCCTGGCAGGGCATTGAATTGATTCGACAGCACATGAAGCCCAGCCCGGCTTTTGGAAAACCGACGGTTTACATTGGCGAGATCGGTAAGGCAGAAAACAACGGGGCGACCCAAAAAGAACTTTTGGAATGGTGGGATCGGGCCATGGGTGTTTTCTTTGCGCTTGATATTCCTTGGGTCGTTCATTGGGAGCTTTACTGCAACGAGCCGAAGGACGGGACGAAAGGAAACCGCGCGCCGCGCAAAGCAGACGAGCTGCGAGGTTTTTGGCTCATCAAACCGGATGGCAGTTTGAGCCATGCTGGAAATTATTTCACCGCTCTGCTGAAAAACGCCGGCGGTCAAATCCCTGAATCCCAGCGCGAAAATTTCTTGAAAAAAAGATCGTGAATACGATAACGCGAAGATATTTCATCCGGCATGCGGGTGCGGGTCCGGCCACGGCGGCGATTGCGCCATCGCTGATTGCCACTGCTGCCGGATAGAGTGGCCTCACGCTGACCCCGGTGGCGGAGATTGAGCAGCGTGTCAAAGCGGTGCGGCCATTACTGGGTGGCACTGTTCCGCAAGAATTTTCTGATCGCCTCGGCGCGACGCCCTGCGGCAGTCATTATTATTTCACAAAAAAACCGTTTATCGTCGAAGGTGCGGAATAGATTCACAAACGGGGCATGGCGTATTGAAGCTGTGGGTGCCCGTGGACAAGTTGATTGGCTGCGACTACAACCGCGACTGGGGTGTTCCGCTGGGTGACGCTGCGGGGCGCTGGAATATCCGCACGTCGTTCTTGGTGTCCTCGCCATTTTCATGCATGTCGGCGGGGCAGTTTCGGTGGGCAGCGCCATCATTAATTTTCTCGGGCAGACGCTAAATTTTCTCGGGTCCACTTTGTTCCGATTTTCCCGTTGTTCTTTGAGAAAATCGTTCAGCCGGGTTGCGCCGTTGACCATACCGGCGTCTGTAAACTTTTGCGAATCGTCTTGCCGTTGATTTTAACTTTCCCAATGTAGTTGTCGCTGATAACGTATTGGGGCAAATGTGGCACTTTCGGAAACGAGCGTCGCTTGCCGTCTTTTGACAAGTGTTCCTCGCGTTTCCGGGTATTTGACCGTTGCTCCCGTAAGTATTGCATAATTGAAAGCTGCGGGGTGCAATGGAAAAATAAAGCGTCGCAGATGCTTGAAAAAGTCTAATAAAATCAACGGTCGGAAGGGTGGCAGAGTGGTCTAACGCATCTGACTCGAAATCAGAAGTAGTCGCAAGGCTACCGTGGGTTCGAATCCCACCCCTTCCGCCAATGTTTACAATGGTTTTATGAGTTTCCAAAAAATAGAAAAACTCGAAAAATCCGGTTTTCTTCTGACAAGATTCTGACAAATCGAATTTGTGTATAAAAAAGCCCCATTTGAGGGGCTTTCTTGAATTGGATTTGATTTTGGGGTGATTCGTCATGGTGTCGGCTTCAGCGTCCAAAACTTGTCGCTCCATTCCTTCGTGACCTCACGACAATAATGTTTCTTGGCAATTCCAACGCTGTTGCCCATGACGTAAACGACTTCGGGGATGTCACGGCGGAGATTATGATAATACGTCCCGAAACTGTGGCGTAATCCGTC
>CAIXPZ010000260.1 GCA_903921455.1 uncultured Verrucomicrobia subdivision 3 bacterium
CGCGATGTTGCTCAGCACGCTCGAAATGTCGTAGCCCGCTGCTTTGAAGATTTCCTCGGCATAATTGAAGATCACGTTGATGCCGCACCATTGCTGGAACACCGCCAGCACCACGCCGAGCAGGAGCACTTTGCGCAACTTTGGTTCGAGCAGGTCGGCGAAGCGCACCCGCTGGATTTCCTCCTTCGACAATGTGGAGTTGATTTCGCTGACGGCCGCGTTGGCGTAAGCGAGCCCGCCAATTTTCACCAGGATGGCTTTTGCCTTATCCGTTTTGCCATTCTTCGCCAGCCAGCGCGGACTTTCCGGCACGAGGAACATGCCCAGCAAAAACAGCACCGACGGCACGGCGGTCAGACCAAACATCCAGCGCCAGGCCGACTGGCCGAACCAGGAAGTTTTGATGAATTCATCCGTCGCGCCTTGCGGCAGGTCGCGGACGATAAACCAGTTGAGGTATTGCGCGAACAGAATGCCGACGACGATGGTGAGTTGATTGATCGAGACAAGTTTGCCGCGCATCTGCGCCGGCGCGACCTCGGAGATATACATTGGCGACAAACCCGAAGCCAAGCCGATGCCCACGCCTCCCAAGATGCGCCACGCGATGAAGATGGTGAAGTTGTTCGCGAGCGCGTTGCCCAGCGAAGTGACAGCAAACAGCAGCGCCGCCAGAATCAACAGCCGCTTGCGTCCGAACTTGTCGCTCATCGCCCCGGCCATCAGTGAGCCGACCAGACATCCGATGAGGGCGCAACTGTTGGCCCAGCCAATCTGCGTTTCACTGGTCAGTTCGAAGTAGCGCTGAAAAAAAGGTTTTGCTCCGCCGATGACGACCCAGTCCCAGCCGAAGAGCAGTCCACCCATGGCGGCGACGCTGGAGATGAGCCAGACATAGCCGAGGTTAAACTCAGCTTTGAGGTTGGAGGATTCGGTGGTCGTGGTTGTGATCATAAATTATTTGAGTGGCTGAAACTAGAATCCGACGCGCAATTTGACCTGCCAGGATCGTTTCTCCTGGGGCGCGAGCAATCCACCTTGTCCCGCCTTGACCGCATCGGTGAGCGCGTCAGCCGCACCATTGGCCGGTTCGAGCGCGACGTGATGATAACCATTCCATCCACCACGCGTGAGCCATAGGCCTAGCGTGTTGTTGCGATCCGTATCCCACTCAAATTGAAGCCGGTCGCGGGCGGCGATGTTCATCACGCTCGCCCGTCCTTCGCGGAGCGGACCGGCATAGGTTTTCACACAGCTTGGCTTGTCGGTGTTGAACTTCAGTCCGTCAATCCACTGTTCCCCGGCGAGAAGATTCTCTGTTTCCTCCGTCAGGTCCAATTGGATGTGGTCATTCACCGGCAGGAGCGGATGCATGGCCCAAAGAAATTCCTCCGGCTCGTTGCTAAGGTTTTCCAGTTGGTAATCCAGCCGGATTTCATTTCCGTGCAACGCAATGCTGCGTTCAAAATGGAACGGCGAAACCGCCAGCATCACTGAGGTTTTCAAAACGCCGCGCCCGAAGGCTTCCAGGTCAATCTCCCACGGCACGCTCCACACCTCGCCGTGATCGGGCAGCTTGCGGCCCTGCCAATCGCACGGCGCAATGGTGGGCAGACATTCGTCCCAACCCGTCATGGTGCTGGCGGCAAAGTCGTCGCCGAGTTGATTGCGGAACAGTTTCATCCCTGTCGGCGGATGCCACATCCATTCGTAACCGGTCACGAGATTGCGCAGCAAAATGACCTTTGCTCCCAACTCCGGCACGAGCGCGAGTTCAACTGCCTCGTTCCGCAGGCCAAAGACGTCAAATCCTTGTTCCGAGCGGCGGAAAGTTTTGGTCGTCTGTGCTGAAGTTGGGGTCGGCATGGCTTTAGGAAAGTTCCTTATTCAAATCAGCCGCGAGTGCGTGGTTGGGATCGCGCTGGAGCACGGTGGCGAGGAGTTTCTTTGCCTGCGGTTTCCGGCCGAGACCAAGCTGCGCCTGCGCTTGCAGGAATAACGCGGTGGTTTCCTGCCGCCGTTGCAGATCGTCGTCGAACAACAGCATCGTCGGCAGCGACGTGGCGAAGTAATCAATCTTCGCCTGCGTTTTCTGAAGCTTCTGCGCGTAAGTGAACAGGTCGCGAAACAGCTCTTTGGTTTTCGCCGACTGGCCGAGTTCCTCCCACGCCAGCGCGGAGTAATACGTCATCTCGCTGAACGCGCGGACGCTCATTTCCTGGAAGTCGCCCTTGAATGTGGCAGCAGCAAGCCAGTGTTGTTTGGCCTGCTTGGCGTCACCGCTTGCGGCGAGGGCACAACCGAGCCAGTAATGAATGTCGCTCTGGTTGGCCAACACGTGTTTTGCTTCGCCGAGATTCTGCGGCGCAGTCAGAGCGGCGGCAAAGTGTTCGCACGCTTTCGCCGCTTCGCCGCCTTCCAGCGCCACGCGACCCAGCGCCAGATGGGAGCGAATCCACTGGCCCAGTGGTCCGCCTTCGCCGCCCTCCCACGGCTGGAAGTTGCGGGCGCTGACGAGTGCAAGCGCCTTCTCGTGTTGACTGGTCTGGTTGTAGAGCGCGCAAATCTCCACGCTCAAATCGTCGCGTTGCTGCACGAGGTCAAGGCGGTGCTCCAGTTCGCGCAGACGCTTCGCCGGCTTCTCGCCAAGACGTTTCCAAAGTTGATCGCGTTCGTAGAGCAGGCGCGCATCGTCTGGGTTCGCTTTGATCGCGCAGTCGTAAGCGGCGCGAGCCTTGGCAGGCAGGCTGCGAATGTTGAAGTAGCCAATGCCCAGATTGCGCCAGACGACGGAGAACTTCGGGTCAAGTTTTGCGCTGCGCTCCCAAAGTTGAATCGCCTCGGCATGTCGGCGGCGGTCGTAGAACAGATTGCCCAGATAATACGGCGCGCGGGCGTCCGCTGGATTCGTGGTCATGGCGGCTTCGAGAATGGCGATCTCCTCTAGTCGCGCCGGGAAACAGTAATCAGACGGCGAAGCTGCGGCGTATTTGAAATGTTTCCGCGCGGCCTTGCCATCGCCCCGTTTCTGTTCGATCCAGCCGAGCGTATAATGGAGAAGCGGCAGCGCACCCCAGCTTTGGTCAGGAAGATCGCCGCGTTGGGTGCTGGCAGATTCAAGCAATCCAACCGCCTCGGAAACTAATCCAGCGCGGGTGAAGTCATGCGCCAGGTCAAGGTGCGTTTGCAAATCACAAACCAATTCATCGCAATGCAGAAACCTTGCCCACGAGTCCAGCGGATCAAGCGCCAGCGTCGCGCGCAGCAACGTGTCAGCCTCGGCGGCGCGATTGAGTTGTCGCACCACGATGACTTTCAGATTTCGGGCGCGGAGGTTGTCAGCGTCGAAGCGCAGCGACCGGTTCAAATGATCCAGCGCGATTGACCAGTCTTGGCGCGTGCAATCAATCTCGGCCAGTGCGTGATAGCCCGCCGCCATCCACGCTTGATTCCAGCACGCTTTGTAGAGCGCAGCGTAGGCTTCGTCGTCGCGGCCCAGATGGCGCAGCGTCAGTCCCAGATGGTAATACGCTTCACCATCATAAGGATTGGCGTTGCGGCGCGTGAGGCGGGCGATGGCAGCGAGAAAATGTTTTTCGGCGCCGGCAAATTCGCCGCGTTTGAGATGCCACAAACCCAGCGCGTTGTTGCAGCGCGAATCGTGCGGGTCGCGGCGCAATGCTTCCTGCCAGTAGAGCGTCGCGCAGCGGGTGGCGTGGCGATACTGATCCAGGTGCAGGCCGGTGATGAACAGTTCGTCGTTGCTCGCGATGTCGGTTGGCGCGGGCGGCTCAGTGGCCGGCGGTGGGACTTTGCCCTTCTTGTGTGGTTTGGGTTGATAGCTGATGATCGCTTTGCCGTCTTTATCCACGATGCGCAATTGTAAATCGGTTTCTGCCACGCCGCGCGGGAGTTTGATTTCAGCGAGGAATGGAGCGTCGGGCGCGAGGTCGCGGGTGGCGGAGAAAAGTTTTTTCCCATTCACGACGAGTAGGATTTTTGCGCCGGAGAATTTGTGCGTGACCGAGATGCCAAGCGAAAGCGGCGTCGCGCTGCCCTTACCGCCGCCGTCCAGGACGCGCAGAGCAATCGCGGCGTCGAGGTTCGCGTGCTGCGCCGGGCCGATCTTCTGAATCGGATACCAATACTGACTCCACGTTTTCGTTTCGCCGGGCTGGAGGAAGCTGAAGTCAGGCTGGTTGTCGGTATAGACGCCGGCCATGATTTCAATGTAGGGCGGAAATTCGCCGCGCGCATTGGCGTCGGTCAGGTTGCGATCCCATGCGTAGCCGAATTCGTGATTGCCCCACGTCCATTGCTTTTTACCGGGTGAGATGTGGTGGTTGGCCACATGGACGATACCGGCCTGGGCATTGTAATCGTAGCCGCCGAAGAAATCTTCCTGGCTGCCCATGCACATGTAGGAGGTTGGCACGGGAATGTTCGCGTAGAATGAGAGGTCGTTGGCCGCGTAGCCGACCGGCCCTTTGCCACCAGAATTGGGCGGGACGTATTGACGCGGGACTTCGTTCTTCGGAACGCCTTTGCGGCCACGGGCACCGTAGTTCACGCCGTAGTAATGGCCTTGTGCCAGCGGATATTCACTCATCGAACGGCGCGCGTGGTCGGCGACGTAATAAACATCCGGCGGGAAAAAGCTTTGATACGCCTCATGCACTTCCGTGGCGACGTTGGCCCACCAAAGAAACGTCTGCGTCAGCGGCGTGCGGTTGTAGGCGCGGACTTTGACTTCCACGTAAGCCTTGCCGGGATGCAGGCAGACACCGTGCATTCCCTTCATCCGCGCCATCGGGTCGTGGTCGCTGCACCAGACGGTCATCGAGCCGTCGGCGTGTTTCTCGATCTCGTGGTCAACCGGCAGGAACGTCGCGGGCCGGTGATGCTGCGGCCAGTTGAATTCGATGCCGCCGGAAATCCACGGCCCGGCAAGGCCCACGAGCGCGGGCTTGATGACCTGCTGGTTATAGATGAGGTCGTAGCCGGTGGACTTGTCCACGATC
>CAIXPZ010000261.1 GCA_903921455.1 uncultured Verrucomicrobia subdivision 3 bacterium
CGTCAAGCACGTCGCCCTCAGCCTTGAGGTCGCGCTCCCGGATGGTGCGCTCGGTGAGCGTGCCGTTGTCGCGCAGGATGATTTCGATTTTTTCCATAAATAAAAAAACGCCCGCCCACCGGTGAAGGCGAGCGGGCGTTCAATTTTTTCAGGTTTCAGGTCTCAAGTTTCAGGTTTGACCCTTAAGCCTTGGTGTTGGCCGCCGTTTCCAGGCGCACGGTGGTCCCGTCGGGGATCACCGTATTCCGGACCTGTTCGATGCCATTGACCAGCGCCTTGGTGTTGTCCCCAAAGCCCAGCGCGCCCTTGAACGCGTCGCTGTCCTGCAGGTCGCCAAAGGTGAACCCGCTCTCCACCTGTTTCGTGATGCTGTCCACGCCGTATTCCACTGTGATCTTTTTCATGTGTTTTTTGTTTTTTGTTTGTTGTTGTTAGTTGCTGGGAGGTTTTGGTCTCGTCAGTGTGCGGGTCACGCACAGACGCCCTCGCGGGCGTTTCGACCTGGGTTTGAAAAGGGTCGGACACCTAGGGCGATGTCCGGCCTGGTTGGTTGGCTTCGCTATTTGCAGGGGCCGAGCGCAGTTCCAGGATGCCCGGGGCCACACAGTGGACTTGCACCTGGCCGCCGGGCTTAAACCCCGCCTGTTCCAGCCAGCGGCCGATCAGGCGGATCTTGGGTTTAAGCACTCCCTGCCAAGCATCGCCATGTTCTTCGATCTTCAGCCGGCGAACGGCTGTTGGGTTGGTTGTTTGCATAAAAAAACCGGAACCAGTGAAGGCTCCGGCCAGGGGTTTTGGTTTGGGTCAGTAGCTGCTTAGTAGCTGATTTCACAGTGTTCCAGTCCACCGGCTTTCGCTTTGGCCAGGCCTTTGATGCGGCCCAGTTCGTAGTCCAGCAGCAGCACCAGTCCCGGCTGCGACCGGGACAGGCGCTGCAGCCGCCGCAGGTCGTGGCTCTCCGTCGTGAACTGGCAGACGAACCGACCCGGCGATAACTGCAATGGATCATAGTGACGGGCGCGCAGGATGTTCTCCCAAGCACTGTTCTGGAACCGCTGCACTTCCCGCCGTGAACCGATCACGGTCAGCCGGCATTCACAGTCGCTACGCATGGCGCCCTCCCCATAAGCGACACTCGGCCATGAACTCGCAGCCCATGCAACCAAAGCCCGGGGCCGGGACGAAGTCTGCCCGGGCCAGTCCCTCCACGTAGTTCTCCATCAATCGAAACAGCCGCGTCTGCTGGTAGTCGAGCATTGGCTCCACCGGCGTGATTACCAGCTTGGGGGTCTTCGTCTTCACCAGGTGATGCAGTTCCCGGCCCGTCTCCCGCTGGCCCGTGGCTTCCCGATAGAGCACCGAGTAGCAGTCCAGCTGGACTCCGTTCTGGTGTAATGCCATGTCCCGGTCGGGTGCCTTGGCCGCCGTCTTGAAGTCCACGATCCGCCCGCCCGCCCGCACCAGATCCAAGACGCCGATCAGCACCGGCAATCCATGTTGTGACAGGTCGGCTTCCACCGGCACTTCCACGGCTTCGGGCAGTTCATCGGCTTTGATCGGGGTCTCGGTGAAGTATTGGGCCAATACGTTCCAGGCCGAGGTCTTCTGTTCCGTCTCTTCGCCGCCCCAATCGATGTCGCTTTGTTCCTGCCAGCCGGTCTCAAACACCTGCTTGAGCTTGGCGATCTCAAAGGGCTGCTTCCGCCACCGGGTCCGGCTCCACTGCTGCAGCACCAGATGCACCACGGTGCCGAAGTGCAGCGCCGCGGTCTTCGGCTTGCTGATCTTTTGCACATACCGGAAGTAGAACTTCAGCCGGCATTGCAGCCAGCAGTTCAGCCGCGAGGCGGACACGGTCCGCTGCAGCGCGGCCAGCGGCGCGGGCGCCACCTTGCCCGCGCCGTTCTCGACGAGCGCGATCATCGCCCACCTCCCTTCGGCGGGCTGAACCGCTGCTGGCGCGGCTGGCTCTGGCCGGTCTGTTCCAGCAGCTCTTCGATCAGGCCCGACGCTTCCAGCTTGTTCAGGGCTTTGACGCCCTTC
>CAIXPZ010000262.1 GCA_903921455.1 uncultured Verrucomicrobia subdivision 3 bacterium
GAATTCGCATTTCGCTGGAACACGCGGCATGACCCCGACGGCAAACGCATGGAGACATTTGCCAGCCAGATCGAAGGCAAACGATTAACCTATCGCCAAGTCTCCCAGACTTTGTGCGTTTGTTAAGTATACAAGCCCGGCACAGGCGTGTCCCCAACACTGGTGACAAGACGAAAATCACGAATCTGATAATCTTAAGACGTTGGGAGTAGTGACCCAACCGAAAAAACAAGTGTTGTTGATAGAGCCCGGCGTAGTGTCCGGGCTCTTTTCTTTTTCCCTTCAGCCGCAAACCCTCCTCAACCCGGGCTCGCCGGCCTGAATCAGTCTCAGGCACCGGTGGTTTGGATCAATATCTGAGCAGCATTTCCTCAAAGAATCCGGCGACACTCATGGTGCTCCAGAGCTGGAGCCGGGCCGGTGAGCCTGGCGGCCGTTGATGGATGTCTTCAGGTTCTCCCAGCGCCCGCCAGCAGCTCACCCGGTCATCGTTTAATATCTGCAGCAGGTTCTCTTTGGCGGTCGGATCCAGGGTCAGCTTCCAGACATCCCCGGTCGGGTGCAGGCATTCCTTCAGCAATCGGCCGGCGGCAGTTTTCAGGCCGTTACGGTGGGTTTCCAGGGACTGGTTCAGCAATAGCTCCCGGTCCAGCGAATCGGCATCATGGGTTCCCTTCGACATCTTGACCGGAAATAATCTGGTGACCGGAAAACTGGTGAGCAGCATCTTCAGCCCCAGCGCTTCGTTCCCGGTCAGCTCATATTCCCATTGATCACCCGTCGGTTTCAGCAATCTCATTCCGCCGGCTCCATCGTTGCCTGCAGTTTGTATTTGTGCAGTTGGTGGACGTAGAATTCGGCCTTTTCCGCACCTTCCCGGGCCAGCGCGCTTTTACCCTTTTCATGGACCTCCAGCATGTGCTTTTCCGCCTTCTGCTTGTTCCAGCCAAAGATTTTCATGAACACGTGGGTGACATAGGACATCAGATTCACCGGGTCGTTCCAGCATACGACGTAAAAGGTCGGGGCAGATTCAGGCTCGGATTTGGCGGCCGGCGCCAGGAATGGCTTCGTCTTCTTGGCTGGGGCTACGACCGGCATATCAGTTCAATAAGAGCTTGAGGGATTTACTCCATGCATCGTCAAGTGGTGGCAGTTCCGGATTCCACTCCCCAAATCATGCCCAGCGGCTTCAAGTAGTTTTTGGTCCGGGCAGGGCCAGGAATTCATGGCTAAATTAAAGAAGTGATTTGACAACAGTTTGGTGCAGCAGGTTTTTGACTTCCAAGCGCTCAGGGATGACTCTCTTTTGAACCAGAGTCTGAACCAACACATCCAGCCATTCACGCGAGACCTCAACCGCACCAAGTTCAACCACTGGATTTTTGCCAGCTTCTTGAATGAGCCGATAGTTTGAAAGCCTGATCTGAATGCCCGCGTTTTCCCCCTTCAAATCCAGAGCCGCACTGATGGTTTTGTTTCCCTGGTTAATTTCCAGTCCAGTTATCTCGCCATACTTTTTTAGCAGACCATTATTGATTTCCGCCCGGACTTTTTCGATTTGCGCTCCCCGCGGCAACATCCGGAAAAAGACAATTTTAACCGTATCCACCAACCCGCTCCCAGCATTGAAAAAATCACTGAAATTCATGGGGCCCAATATGAATCCGGCGACATCGTGCCGCAAGTTATCAAAAGCGATAGCGGGAAGGTTTATCTGGGTTGAACACCCCATAGCCCAGCAATGAGTTGCCGCCTACATTCTTGGCTATGACTGTAATGTTCAATTTCCAAACGGCTGATTTTGGCCTTGAACCACCGCCTCGCCAGCGGATTCTCGTGGTGGAGAACGAGGGTGACCTGCGCCAACTTAACGCCGAAGTGTTGATTGACGCCGGCTACCGCGTGGATGTTGCCGATGACGGGGCCACGGCTTGGGCCGCGCTCCAAGCCTCGCCATACGATCTGTTGATCACCGACGAGTTCCTACCCAAGCTGTCAGGCGCTGAACTGCTCACGAAGATGCATGAAACCCGCATGCCTTTGGCTGTAATCATGGTCACCGAAATCCTGCCGACCTGGGAAGCCGCCCTGCACCCCTGCCTGCAAGCGGTCACGATGCTGCGCAAGCCCTACACCCTCGGAAAATTTGTGGGGGTGGTAAAAAGTGTCCTGGCCAAAACCACCCCGGTGGCCGTTGGCATTGCGCCGTGGCAACACGAGCCGGAGGCGTTGATTCTCCGCAGTGACGCCTCATCCCGCCCGCCGGTCATGCGGTCGTTGAACACATGATGACTTGGATAATGGCCAGGCTGGCACTACTAAACGCAGGGTTAGCAATCGCCGGTGATTATACGGAAACCAACCAAATGCCGTCGCAGATCCATACCCGCATGGAAACCGAAGGCTACGCCATCGATCAAAAACACCTCTGCATTGCGCCGCAAACACAAAATTCACTCAGAAATTTGAAGCCGGTCAAACACACGCAGTTCATGCCTTGGGAATTTCCAGCTAAAAAAGCAGGCTGGAGCCTGTGGAACAACTCCAGCATCAAACAGGTGGATAGAAACCCAGATGCCTTAAATAAAACTGCCCCACTGTCGCTTTCGCAATACGAATTAGATATCAATTATTCATTCCGCTTTTAGGGTGTAAACGGCGGCTGAAAAGTGCGGCGGGGTCATGTGTGTGACGGGGCGGTTCAAAAGTGCGGCATCTTCATTAACAATGAAGCATGTATCGCAATATGGAAGACTGGGCTGAGATTCGCAAAAAAGTGTTGGCAGGA
>CAIXPZ010000263.1 GCA_903921455.1 uncultured Verrucomicrobia subdivision 3 bacterium
ATGTTCGGTCACAGCCATCGGCGCGCTGACTAGCAGGACTTGCGAATTTGTGACGGGCGCTCCGGCACCGTCGGTCACAATTCGCGTCTCCATCAGGCGCGACCCGGTCGGCACGGTGTAAGACTTCGTGCGCACGGTTTCCTGATCCTGTCGCGAGGCTTGAGCCGGGTTGCCAACCGTTCTCGCGTGACCTTAAGGACCAAGCGGCGGGTTTCCTCGTCGCTAAACCCCAGCGGGTGCCAAAAATTTTCAATCCTCATGGTTAGGGTATCGGATTTTACTTTCCGGTAAATTGCTCCATGCTTTTTGTCATCAGCTTCCAGAAATTTATTTATATATTTCACCAGCCCGAAAAAACTTTCCCAACGCGTGCGGTCGGTTTCACCCTTGCCGGGGAATAACGCCTTCAGAATGAATTGCGGGTCAAAACCCAAATGGGTTTTGTCCCATAACATTTCGATCGCATCTCCGGCTTTGCAACCAGCGACCAGGAATTCATCTTCATCCGTGTCGACATGGTGCCCGGGCTGATCGTTTTCACTGTCATAATAGGCTTTCACCAAATCACGGGCGTGGGTCCACCAATCCTGACGATCATAATACAGCAGGCCCCGGCACACTAAATCGGTCTGTTCCTCGACCCATAGTGCCCGCCCGGCGGCATCCCAGAGTCGCATGGCTTGGGACGCCAGTTCAAACGGCAGCTTTTTCTGGCCCGAACGATTTCCGATCGCAGCGGATAACTGGGCAATCTGAAACTGATCGGGCTTGGCAGTTTTTCGCACCAACCGCTCCGACCGCAAACCTTGCTCGTTCAGCCGCAAAAGGTAGAGCTTGCGCTTCTTTGCGGATTTTTTCTCCGGAGCGGGTGTCATTGAAGGAAATTCGATGTCCATAAAATTGATTAAGAAATGTTCGGCAGCTTCTTCACCGCCGCCCGCAGGGTATCAATTTGCGTGTGCGTGTAAACCGCATGGCTCCGGTCATCGGAATGACCGGCGAGCATCTGGCGCACGTCCGGCGCAATGCCCGCGTTCGCCATTTCGGAAATGAAACTGTGGCGCAAACTGTGGAACGTGAATTTATTGAACTCACGTCCGGCATCACCACCGGCCGCAATGGTTTCCTGTTTGATGCCGGCTTCGGCCATGATCTTGTGGAACTGGATGCTCAACCCGTATTTGCCGCTCACCTTGCGCTTCGCCAGCGTCGGGCAAATCAGCACGTTGGTGTCATCCCCTAATTTCCCTTTCAGCGCCCGATCCTTGGGCACGATGGGCAGGTCGAGAATATGCGCTTCCAGTTGCGGATGCAGCGGAATGATCAGGTCGCGTTTTTTGCGGCTGGTTTTTTGCGGGCGCACCTTCAGCACATGCCCCTCGAAGTCAAACGCCGAGAGCGGCATCCCCACCGCGTCTCCGAGCCGGACGCCCGTATAAAACCCGACTTGGATGCACGTCTTCCATTCCTTCCAGACTTTGGGATCCTCATCTTTTTTCACGGCCAGCAGGAGCCGGTCGCAGGCTTTCAACAGGTCGCCCACCTGTTCGCGGGTGAATGGCGAACGACTTTCCTTCGCGCCTTCGGGAATTTCCGCCGCCGCCACCGGGTTGGTCAGCGTCAGCCCCTGCCGCAGCGCCAGCGCAAACGGGGCGTTCAGAATCTTGCAATCCGTGCGCACCGTGCTGGGGTTGCGCCCGTCCTCCAGCCGCCACTCGATAAATTTCTGCACGTCATTCACCGTGATGTCCGCCAGCTTGGCCTTGGACTTCGCGCCCAAACATTTCAGGAAATTTTTCACGATGCCGCCGTAACGCTCGTAGGTGCCGGCGGACTTGGTTTTCTGCGCTCGCCCCAGCCAGTCGTTCAGGAAGGCACCCACCGCCTTGAACTCCATGCGGCTCTGGTTCACCCGCTCCGAAACGTCCGCCAGCAATTTGCGCAGGTGAGCTTCGGTTGCGTTGCCGCGCTCCGCCTCTTCCAGCCGCATGGACATTTCCTGGGCGATCCGCCGGTTCTTGGCGGCGTTTTTGGCCCGCTCCTGTATCGAGTGGCCAATCGGCGAATGGAGGATTTTGGTGGAGACGAGGTGCTGCTTCCCGGCGTTATCCCGATAGGACGCATACCAGAAAGCCCGGCCTTTTTGTTTTTGGATGCTTGCCATAATGAATAACATATGAATAACAGACGCACCTAGTCAAGACGGTTTCTTTAGATTTCAGGAAATTCACATTCGCCTTTATCCACGGCCTAATAGCGAGTTTTACGAGGAAAGTCCAACAAAGCGAGAAGTGCGGTGATTGAAACGAGGGTTCGATTCCCTTCACCCGCTCCAATTTGATTTAGGCCAATAAAATCAATGCTTCTGCAAGTTTTTTAGTGGCTTTTGCCGTCAACTTTTGAGACCGCCCAGGCTAAAGAAATATCTGGCCGTTCGATTCGTAAAGCTCTAGGCAGCTATGGCTTTAAAAACTCGTGGTGTTTGAACTTGCCAGCGATGGCCCAGAGTGAAGAATTCATTCCTATCGAGATTATGACGCAAGCCGGCCGACTTAAATTGAACCCCCGGAAGCTGTTGATGAGCAAATGGACGGCTGGGGAACCCCGTGACCGGGAAAAGCATTTTCTGGTCGCGCGCGTGATTAATCCGGAAGCCCCCCGTCACAAAATTTCGGAAGTTGAAATGGTGGCTGTGCTGACGGGGCGGAAGTTTGTCCTGCGCTGGGAGGATCTGGCTGATTCCACGAATTGGCATTCGGGTTGGCAGTAACCGCCGCGAATTCATCTCCCCATCCGATGTTCGACTTGCTTTTCACCCCCCGCCCGGAACCGAAGCCCGATTCTATCCAAATCGGATCCCGGTCGGTGCCGCTGCTATTCGTGCATAATCACCAAGCCCGCCGATATCTCCTGCGTTTGCGCGCGGATGGGGTTGCGCGGGTGACCGTGCCGCGCCGGGGCTCGCTTGCCAAGGCCCGGGAATTTTTAGCCTGGAACCTCGGCTGGCTGGAACAACAAATTCAGCAGTGGGCGAGTCGGCCCCCCTCCCTCGCTGAATGGCGGCTGGGGACGGAGATCTATTATCGGGGCGAGCGGGTGAAAATCGAGGTGGCGACGGCCGACCGGATTCGCTTTGGCACGGAATTGCTGACGCTGCCGGATGTGTCGGTGGATTTGCGGCCGGCGATCCACCAGCACCTTCGGCAACTGGCGGCCCATGAACTACCGACGCGGGTCATGTCTTTGGCTGCCCTGCACGGCATTGCGGTAGCGCGCGTCTCCGTCAGAAACCAGAAATCACGCTGGGGGTCCTGTTCGCGGCGCGGCACGATCTCGCTGAACTGGCGGTTGATTCAAACGCCGGATTTTGTGCGGGACTACATTATTCTGCACGAACTGGCCCATCGTAGGCAGATGAATCATTCCGCTAAGTTTTGGCTGGAGGTCGCGCGTTTGTGCCCGGATTATTTGACCGCGGAACAGTGGTTGAAAACCCATCGCCTCGTTCTTCGCTGAGGGTTCCAGTGGTCTTGTAACCTTGTGGCCGAAGCTGGGGGAGAGTTGATTCGCCGGTCGATAAAATGGGCGTGGCGGCTGGCCGCGTTATGTTATGAAACCTGAGATTTCTCGCCGTAAATTCCTGGGTGCGGCCACCCTGGCCGGGGTCACCCTGCCCGGCGCGTTGACCCGGATGCTGGCAGCAGAAACCGCTGAGCCTGACCCGCCCGGGCTGGCCGGCATCCCCGTCATTGACACGCATATTCATCTCTACGATCCGTCGCGACCCCAAGGGGTGCCTTGGCCGCCAAAGACATCCCAACCCTTATATCAGCCATCCTTGCCGTCCCGCTATCGTCCCATCGCCCGGCCGCTGGGCATCGTGGGTGCGATTGCCGTTGAGTGCAGCAGCTGGCTTGAGGATAACCAGTGGGTGTTGGATATCGCTGACCAAGATGACCTCATGGTGGGAACCGTCGGCCATCTGGTGCCGGGCACGCCCGAGTTCCGGCCGAATCTCGACCGGCTCCGCAAAAATCCGCTGTTCCGGGGAATTCGCTTTGGGCTGGGAAGACAATCCGGCCGGGAACTGGCTCGTCCTGAGTTTATTGCGGACCTTCAAGCGTTGGCCGATGCGGATCTGGTTTTGGATACGGCCAATCCCAGTGTTGCCTTGCTGGCCGATGTCGCTTGCCTCAGTGAGCGGGTTCCCTGTTTGCGCATCGTGATCGATCATCTGCCCCAAATGGTGTCGCCCGGCGAACCCGCGTTGCGCGCGTCGTATGCCGCCAGCCTGAAAATTTTGCGGGAGCGGTCGCAAGTGTTTGTGAAAGTGTCGGAGGTGTTGCGCCGGGTCGACGGCCGCATTCCCGCGGATCTGGCCTATTATCAGCCCCGCCTGGATGAAATTCTGGAGGTGTTTGGCATTGACCGGGTGCTGTATGGGAGTGACTGGCCCAACAGCGACCAGTGGCTGCCGGTTCCGGTCGCGTTCAAGCTCGTTCAGGATTATTTCCTGGCCTTGGGCCGGGCTTCTGCTGAAAAATATTTCTGGCGTAATTCGGTCAAATGCTACCGGTGGGTGCGGCGGAATACCCGGCAACCCCAACTCTGAATAGATCGCCGCGTCCCGGCTGCGTGCGCCGGCATTTCATTCGCCTCACGCCAGGCCGGCATAATGCGCCTGCCCATCCAGATAGGCCCAATGGCGATAGGGTTCGTAATGTTTTTTATCCGCACCCCGCCGCTCCAGCGCCGCTTTTTCCTCGGCGGCATAGGGCTTGAAATTCGCCGCCACCCCCGCGTTCTGTCGCAGCCACGCCAGGGAATCGATGCCGGAAATCAGCGTGGTGATGGGGAGGCTCAAGGTGTAGCGCAGCGCTTCCTCGGCCGTGACCACGCCGTCTTTCACCGACCCCGCGTTGCCGCCCAGGGATTTCATCGCCAGCGGGGCGATCCCTTGCTTCAGCAATTCCGGCAGCACCCGCTGTTGAAAACCTTCCGCGTGGGCGTCAAACACGGACAACGGCATCTGCACCGCGTCAAACGGATAATGGTGTGCCAGGACTCGCAGATGTGTCTCGGGGTTCAGATGGCCGGTGAAGCCGCAATAGCGGATCTTGCCTTGTTTGCGAGCCTGCTCCACGGCTTCGATCGCTCCCCCTGGCCCGAAAATCGCATCCACTTCCGCGGCGGAGCCGACCTGATGGATCTGCCACAGATCCAGGTGATCCGTCTTCAATCGCGTCAACGATTGTTCCAGCATGGCCAGGGCTTTTTCCTTGGTCTGTTGTCCCGGCAAGTGGGTGCATACTTTGGTCATGAGGAACACTTGGTCGCGCTTGCCGGCCAAAGCCTGGCCCATCCACTCCTCCCCGCGGCCGTTATGATATTCCCAGCAGTTGTCGAAAAAGGTCACGCCATGATCGATCGCTTCATGGGCGATCCGGGTGGCGGCCTCGACCGTTTTGGCCAGCGCCAAAGTATGTCCCCCGAGGCCAAGGGACGAAACCATTTCGTCGTGCCGTCCCAGCTTTCGCTTCGGCACCCGGAGTTCCCCCGGCTCCGCCAGCGCTGCGCGGGCCAAGGCCAGACCCGCGCCGGCCAGGCCCATCGTTTTCAAGAAAGTGCGGCGATTGGCGTCGAATAAATTGCGCATGGTATGATTCTGTGACTTGCCCTGGCAAAATAAAGTAGATTCGTGCCGCCTCAATTAAAGTTTCGCCGGTTGCCACCAGTCAGGCGTGCCATCTTTTCATGCTTAGATTTTAGGTGCCTATCTGCGGGAGCATGAAGGGCGACTTGGGATTAGACATATCTTTGCTGATTTGATCCGGAACCCTAACTTGTCGACGGTGAATTTGTCACACCTACAGAAAGGGTTTGACCTGCCTAGCCGCCAGAGACCGTGAGGCGCATCGCAAAGTCTCCGTAGTGCGTAGCGGTGTGCGTTCTTGCCAATCGTCCCCTAGAAGCTCATTTTGAATAAGATTCATCAACCAATGAAACGGCATTGCCTGATCGTTCTGGCTCTTGGCCTATTGTGCCGGACCGTTCACGCCGCCCCTCTGGCGGTCGGTGATGCCCTGCCGGTGATTACGGCGACGGACCAGCACGGGAAGCCCTTCACCCTCACCACTAACCTCCAGTTCCTGCTGGTTGCGACCGAGCGAGCCTGCGCCCAAGCCGCCAACCGCAAGCTGGCGAAACAGGGCGCGGAATTTCTGGAAAAGCATCAAGCGGCTTATCTGATGGACATCCATACGATGCCGTCCGTTGCCCGGATATTTGCCCTTCCTAAAATGAGGAAATATCCCCACCGGGTTGTGCTGGTGGATTCGGCGGATACGCTGACAAATTTCCCCACGCAACCGGGCCGGGTAACGGTGCTGGGCCTGACTTCGGGTGGCCGAATTCGGAAAATCGACCACTGGAATCCCGACGACGAGCCGGTGGCTGGATATTTGGAATAACCACTCGAGCTGCCCTGATTAACCTCAAGGAGTTCGAGCCGGCTATGGACTTGCAGAAGCCAGAGTCAACCATCCCCCCCGATTAAGTCTTTGGCCACCCTGAAGTCTGCCGGGGAAACCTGAACGCGAACGAAACCGACGGCGTTCAAATTGAAGCCGATGGCCTGCACCATTGACTGGTCGGGAATGAAAGCCTCAATGCCTGCCGCAACTGCTCATCCGTGAGCGGGGCAATTTCATATTCGGCGCGCGGCGTATTCTTCTGTGGCGATGTTTCTTCGGGGACGGTCGTAGTGGCGGTCTCAAAGGGAGTTTGGTCAATCGGGCAAAACATTGCCTCGTCAGGGCTTTCAGCGCCGCAATAGGGGCAGGTTTTCATAATGTATGATTGGTTAGGAATTGTTGTAGCGAATCAGCAAACCCTTATTTCCGTTTTCCGGTGAATACCATCCAAACCATGCCCGACCCGAATACGACTCCCACCGTGCCATACACCTGCGCCTCGCGTTTTGTGATGTGTTCAAGGTAATAGCCCGACCGCCGATACACCTGATGAATCACCGAGCCTTCGGTTGGGGAAAACACCATATTCAAGCCCACGGTGATGAAAATCATCGCCAAAGCCAAAAAACACCATTCCATGCCACTCAAACGACGCACTTGCAGATGCTAACCGCGAAAACGGAACCAAGCTACTGCAAAGCATGGGCCGGGATGACGGTGGTTCCAAGTGAGCAGGTCGGTGCGTCTCCGAGTCTCTTAATGCCATAAATGCCGCCTTGAGGACAGGGTGGGATTTCCCCGGCACTGTTGAGCTTAATGTAGGGCGTTAGGTCATTGGGAAAATTAATCGCCTCGCCGTTGGTCTTGGAATGTTCGAGGGCAAATTGATTAACCGCAGCGTCAATTTGGCGGAGGTTGTTGATGCAGGCGTTGCAACAGCTAGTCGAACGTGACTTGATGAAATTGGGAAGGCCAACGGCTGCAAGAGTAATCAGGAGGAGGCCGACCACCACCCAAAACAAGGGGTCGCTTTTGGCTGCAGCTTTATCGAGTGGGCTCACTGGATCAAGAACACCGGACACGAATTCGGTTGCAGATAATTATCTTGGCACCGGGCATCATTTGGGCCAGCGTTTTGTGACGACTGAAACTATGGAGACATTAATCATCATCGTCTTTGTAACCGTTCTTTTGGTGGTCATCCTGTTTGCCAAACGTGGTCGTTCGCCGCGCGATTCCGGTTCTGACGGTGGTGGCTGGTTCCCATTCGGTGATTCTGGAGATTCCGGCCATCACCATTCCCATCATGATGGCGGTAGTCATGGAGGCTTTGACGGGGCGGCCACGGGGGAGATTGTGGTGGCGGGGATGGCGGCGGCGGTCACTAATATCAATCATGTATATTCTGGAACATACTGGTCGAATTAGAATGGGTCAGCGGTTCCTATCAAACAAGCGGCTAACCATGTGGGCCTCGCCAGCCGGCAAATTCTTCCGTTGATTAGTCGCCCGCCGATGCGATTAGCCATACCGGACTGGCATTGCTACCCGGCGGTTTTTAGCCACTACAAATTTTGCTTTTACCCGCAAGAAATTTTCAACGCCTGGCCGACTTGGTGAAAGCCGCATGCCTGTTTGGTGTCAGACAATCTTTCGAAGCTTCGTCACGCGTCCGACCTCGACCCATTCGACGACGAAAATGTTCCCGTCGTGGTCGAAATACGCACTGTGCGGCGCAACAAACTGGCCCGGCGTGAAATGATCCCGCGATTTGTCACGCAAGCCTTGATAGCCGGGGCCTTGGCCGAGATGGGTTATAAGCGTGTTGTTTTTATCGAGCAATGTGACGCGCGACTCCAGGTCGGGCACCACCATCACTTCGCCACGCGTGTGAAAATGACACGGTGCGTGCATCTCGTCGGTCACGAAATTGATATGCTGCCCATCGAGTGTGAAATTTTGCAGGCGACGGTTCGCACGGTCCGCCACAACCAGCACCGGCTGATTGCCGCGCAAATCCACCATCAAACCGTGCGGACAATCCGTCTGGCCCGCCTCTTTACCCTTGCCGCCGAAGCTGCGGATATATTTGGCATCGCGGTCGTATTCATGAATAAAACTTTTGCCGTATCCATCGGCGACATAAAAATTCCCGTTGGGAGCAATGGCGATGTTCGTCGGATTAAATTCCGCCGGCATCGTATAGCCAATGCATTGCTCCGGCGCCCATTTGCGCCAAAGTTCCTTGCCATCGAGTGTCGTCTTCGCAAATAAATGCCGCTTGGGGTCGCACAGGAAGAAGAACTCTTCACCACCCTCGCGACCCAAATGCAGTCCATGTGCGCCACCTTTGTATTGCTTGCCCCAGGAACGAATAAACTTTCCATCGGCATCGAATACCACCACGGCATCTTCAATCGTCGCGCCCTTGCCGACGGTATGTTTGATATGGATATGGCCCTGCGCATCCACCGCCACGCCGTGTGTGTTACCATAAACGTGCCCAGTCGGGAGTTCACCCCAGTCGTGGATGACTTCGTATTGATAATCACCCGTGCCGACAACCGGAAGCCGATTGCCGGTTTTGTCGCTCGCCAAAATATATGGCGCCACCGCACCGATAGCGGCGACGGCTCCGGTCTGTTTCAAAAATTGCCTGCGGTTCAATGGCTGGGAGTTCATGGTTACGAGTGTTATTTTAAGCGATCAACTGGTCAATCACGTTCGCCGGCACCACGCCGGTAAGACGCTGGTCGAGTCCTTGAAAACGATAGGTAAATTTAAGATGATTAAAACCCAGCAACTTCAACGCGGTCGCGTGAAAGTCGTGAACATGCACGGGATCTTTAACGATGTTATAGGAAAAATCATCCGTATCGCCGTGAACCAGACCAGGTTTTGAGCCACCACCCGCCATCCACATCGTGTAGCAACGCGGATGATGGTCGCGTCCATAGTTATCTTTCGTAAGCTGGCCTTGCGAATATATCGTGCGCCCGAATTCGCCACCCCAAACGACTAGCGTATCTTCGAGCATCCCGCGGGACTTCAAATCTTGAATCAACCCATAGCACGCCTGATCAATATCCTTGCACTGGTCAGGCAGACGACCACTGACATTCGAGTGCGTGTCCCAGTTGTTATGATAAATCTGAACGAAACGCACGCCACGTTCCACAAGCCGCCGCGCAAGCAGCGCCGTGTTCGCAAAGGTGCCGGGCTTTTTCGCCGCGTCGCCGTAAAGCGCATACGTCACTTCGGTTTCGTGCGAAAGATCAGCCAGTTCGGGCACACTCGCCTGCATCCGAAACGCCAGTTCATATTGATTCAACCGGGTGTGCGTTTCAGGATCTCCGACGGTGTGAAAATTTATTTCATTCAACGCCTTTAAGCCGTCGAGGGTTTTACGTCGGACCTTTTCATCCACACCAGCTGGATTATTGATGAATAAGATCGGATCGCCCGCGGTGCGGAGCGAGACACCAGCGTGTTCGCCCGGCAGATAGCCCGCCGACCACAACCGCGAGCCAATCGCCTGCAACTGCTCGGTATTGGTGGACTTTGCGACGAGCACCACAAAGGTCGGCAGATTTTCATTCATTGAGCCCAGCCCGTAGGAAACCCATGAGCCGAGACACGGCTTGCCCGTAATCTGGTTGCCCGTCTGCATGAAGGTGATGGCTGGCTCGTGATTGATCGCATCCGTGTTCATCGAGCGGATGAAGCACAAGTCATCCGCCATTTTCGCTGTCCACGGCAACAGCTCGGAAATCCACATGCCATTTTTGCCATGTTGCGCAAACTTATATTTCGATGGCGCGACAGGCAACCGCTTCTGGCCGCTCGTCATCGTCGTGATGCGCTGGCCCATGCGGATGGAGTCCGGCAAATCTTTGTCAAACCATTCGCTCAGCTTCGGCTTGTAATCAAACAAATCCAGCTGCGACGGCCCGCCGACCATGTGCAGATAAATCACGCGCTTCGCCTTCGGCGGAAAATTTGGACCGATGGCGCGCAACATCTTCTCCGCGTCTCCTGCCGCAGCGGCTTTTTTGTCATCAGCGAACAGCAGATTCGGCGCGAGCGATGCCAGTGCTGCCGTGCCGAGCAGGCTTGCGCCACGCTTAAAAAACTGCCGCCGCGTCTCGTAGCGGACGTAATCCTTCAGCAACGGGTGCGGATTAAATGCGGGGCTCATAAATTATTTGTTCAGAACTTCGTCGAGGTTCATCAGTTCGTTCGCGACCATCGTATACGCTGCCAGCGTCGGCGCGTCGAGTTTTGGGTCCGGCCTGGTTTCACCGACCGCTAACAACCGCTTCGCCTCTTTCGGGTCTGCCTGGTAATGCGTCAGCAAATCACCGGCGTTCGCTTTAATGATCTTTGTTTCCTTTGTCGTCAGCTTCCGTGCCAGCAGCCGTTCCGCCATAAAATTCAGCCGGTCAGACTGCTGCTCCAGACTTTCCTGCGCCAGATGCCGCGCCGCCTCGACGAACTGCGGATCATTCAACGTCACGAGCGCCTGCAAGGGCGTGTCTGTGCGATCGCGCCGCACCGTGCATACCTCGCGCGACGGCGCGTTGAAAATTTCCATCGAAGCCGGAGCCGCCTGCCGTTTCCAAAACGTGTAAACGCTCCGGCGATACAAGTTGTCACCGTGATCCTGCATATAATTCCGCGTATCGCCGCCCGGCATGCCAACTTCATTCCAGATCCCGGGCGGCTGATACGGCCGCGTGCTTGGCCCGCCGATTTTATCCACCAGCAATCCGCTCGCCGCCAACGCGTAGTCGCGGATCATTTCTGCGTCCATGCGGAAACGCGGCCCGCGCGCGAGTAGCCGATTTTCCGGATCCTTCTCCCATTTCGCCGGAGTCACGACAGCCGACTGCTGATACGTCGCCGACATAACCATCAATTTGAAAATCCGTTTCACATCCCACCTATGCTCGCGGAAATCCACCGCGAGCCAGTCCAGCAATTCCAGATGTGACGGTGGTTCGCCCGCCACACCGAAGTCACCCGCAGTTTTGACAATGCCTGTGCCGAACAGCTCTTGCCAAAAGCGATTCACCGTCACGCGCGCGGTGAGCGAATTTTCCGGACTCAGCAGCCATTGGGCAAAACCAAGCCGGTTATGCAGCGCCGCCGCAGGCATCGGCGGCAAAAAGCCCGGCGTGTTGGCCGTCACATGATCGCGGCGCTGATCGTAGGCACCTCGAAATAACACGTAAGCTTCCGGCGCGTTCGTGCTTTCGTTCATCACATAGGCCACGGTGCCGCGCTCGCGAATTTGCCTCTCTTCCTTTTTTAAATCATCCCGCGTCGCCACTAAATCCCGATAAACGCTATCTGCCTTACTGAGCCAGAGCGGAAACAGTTCCTCCGTCTCTTCCGGGGTGCGCTGCGGCTTGACCGCAAGCCATTGCAAGCGCGGCAGGTTCATCAGCTCCATGATTTCCTCGCGCTTGAGTTCCCGCGCAAAGATTTTCACATCCTGCAAACCGGCATGTTCCAGAACCGAAGTCGTATCGCGCTGACCGAGCTTGAGGGGCACCGTCGTCCGGGTGGAATCCTTGAGGTTGTTATTCGGCATGGCCACTTCCTGAAGCTCGCCATTCACGTAAATTTTCACACCCTTGGCTTTTGATGAACCATTGTAGGTCACCGTTACATAGTTCCACCGGTCTTTGGGCAACTCCTTCTTGGCGGAAACTTTTAGAGCATTATCCGGCCAATCATGAATCAGATGCAACGTCGGCCGGCCGCCCTCCAAATAAAAATCCCAGCCGCGAAATTGGCCATCCTGGTCCGCCATGCGCGCGAACAACGCCCCATTCTTATCCTCCAGCACGCGCACCCAAGCCGCGTAGCTGAAGGCATTCGTGCGCTCAAAATCGCCAACGCCCACAAATGCCGGCGCGTCCTTGCCGCTGATGGTGTAAGCCTTTTCCGCAACGGCACCGTCCTGCCAATTCGTATTCGCACCGAGGACAACCACTTGATTGGTGAGTAAAGCTTCGAACTTGATTTCTGCGCCAGCGCCTTCGTCCAGCGGCGCGGTGAAGACCAATTTTTCCGCCGGCGGTTCGCTAGAGATGCCCGGATGATAAGCCTCAGCCAGCCAGTTAGTGAAATCGCCGTGCGCCGATTCCTTCCGCGCCATCACATTCTTTTCGGCGGCCGGAATCTCGTCGCCCAGTTTTTGCCAGCGCGCATCGTCCGCCAGCTTGGGAATCACCATCACCGGCGGCGTAGCCTTGATATTTCCATCCATGGCCTTTTGCGTCGTGTTATTAAAAAATGCCGACAGAGAATAAAAATCTTTCTGCGTCAGCGGATCGTATTTGTGGTCATGGCAAACCGCACAACCGGCGGTCAGCCCGAGCCATGTCTGCGCGGTCGTTTCCGTGCGGTCGCGGGTGTAGTTCACTAGCACCTCGTCGTCAATCGAGCCGCCTTCGTTTGAGGTAACATTGCAGCGATTAAAACCGCTGCCGATTTTCTGGTCACGCGTTGCGTTCGGCAGCAAATCACCGGCGAGGTTTTCAAGGGTGAATTCTTCAAAGGGCATGTTTTGATTAAACGAGTTGATGACCCATTCGCGGTAAGTCCACATCTCGCGGTAATTATCGTAGTGAATCCCATGCGTATCGCCATAGCGCGCCGCGTCGAGCCAGTAACGCGCACGATGCTCACCCCACGCCGGCGAGGCCAACAGCCGGTCCACCAGTTTTTCGTAGGCGTCCGGCGAGTTGTCAGCGAAATACGCCTCGACTTCTTTCGGTGACGGCGGCAGGCCGGTTAAATCCAGCGAAACGCGGCGGATCAAAGTGCGTTTGTCTGCCGGTGGATTTGGCTTCAACTTTTCGTGCTCTAACCGCGCGAGGATAAAATTATCAATCGGATTCTGCCCCCATTTCGCATTGCGCACCTTCGACCATGGCGCTTTGACCGGTGGAATGAACGACCAGTGCGGCTCGTATTTTGCGCCGGCGGCAATCCATTTTTTCAACAACTCCTTCTGCTCCGGTTTCAAAATCTTGTTCACCTTCTCCGGCGGCATCTGATCGTCGTCCGTCGCGAAAATCCGGCGCACGACTTCACTTTGATTCGGCTGGCCGGGCACAATCGCCACTGCGCCATCGTCCAATTTGTTGGTGGCGGTTTCAAAATGGTCCAGCCGCAGCCCGGCTTTCCGGGAAGCGGAATCTGTCCCGTGACAGGAAAAACAATTTTCGGAGAGTAGCGGCCGGACATCGCGATTGTATTCAATGCCGCCGGCCGCCGGCTTGCTGAAAGCGGTTACCGCCAACAGACAGCCCAACATCGCGGGCACGATTTTACCAATTCCACCCATGCGTAAGAGATTGAGTGACATACATTCGCGGTTTAGATTCATCGCGTCAATTTTTCTAATCTATTTTAGCCAAAAAATTTACAGCTTAAGCTACCGGCGGTTTTAATGAGACTGAGACGAAGTAGCGATCAGTTTGGTTTCAGCCGATTTTCGGACAGCAAAGTGGCCGCGA
The DNA here is from genome assembly GCA_903921455.1 of uncultured Verrucomicrobia subdivision 3 bacterium. Next base: position 14,006 of record CAIXPZ010000263.1, read on the forward strand.
AATTAAAACCTGCTTGCCTGGACTACGGCTCACGCGGCACGCCAATGGACAATCCCTTGTCCGATACAAATTTCATCAACGCCTCGGAACGCGAGCGGACGTGCAGCTTTTCATAGATGTGCTTCACATGAACTTTTACGGTCTGGTAACTGATGTTCAGATTGTCAGCAATTTCCTTGTTGGCGAAACCTTTTGAAAGGAGTTCCAGGATTTCATTTTCGCGTTGCGATAGCTCGACTTTTTGACCGGCGGGAGCAACCGGTTTTTGAAAGGCATGAACCACTTTGCGGGCAATTTCACTGGTCATCGGGGCGCCACCGCTGCGGACTTCGTTGATGGCATCAAGAATTTCCGCCGAGGATGCACGCTTAAGCAGATAGCCGCAGGCTCCGGCTTGGAGGGCGCGAAAAACACTGTCGGCGTCCTCGTAAACCGTGACCATGATGACCTGCGTGCCGGGACAAGCCTGTTTGAGCTGTGCGGTGCATTCAATGCCGTTCATGCCGGGCATGTTGATGTCCATCAAGACCACGTCCGGCTTGAACGCGGGCATTTCAATCAGGGCAGATTTCCCCTCCGGCCACGAACCCACACAGCGCATGCCCGTCGCGTGGCTGATCAACCGCGTGAGACTGCGACGCAACCCGGGGTTATCTTCCACCACCGCCACGCCAATCTGCCCGCCGGGCACAGGTGCGGCGGCAAATAACTCGCTCGTCCGCTCGGGACTGGTCGCAGCATGGGCCATGCTTTTATTCTTCTTCGTTACCATTGATTTAACAATACCCCAATCGGGTTACCGGCGCGAAATGACTTTTGGCGTTTTCATAATTTCACCGTGGCAGAAGCCAGCGGCACCCGCAGGGAAACTCGCGTGCCGCGGCCTGGTTGGCTGGTGATTTCGCACTCGCCACCCATGCGGGTAATCCGCTCGCGGATATTTCGCAAGCCGTCGGCTCCGGCCAGTTCGCGGCCCGGCACAAAACCACAGCCATTGTCTTCAATCAGAAAAACCAGCTTCCCGTTCTCGGCGTGGATGGCAAGATGCAATTCCGTCGCGCTGGAATGTCGTGCGATGTTGTTGATGGCCTCCTTGAAAGCGAGAAAAAAATTGTAGCGCTGCTCGGCGTTCAAGGGCGTCTCCGGCAAACCCGGTTGCACATCCAGTCGGGAGGCGATGGAAAGCGGCTTGAGCAACTGCTGCGCATACTGGCACGCATAGACCGACAGCGAGACAACCGAATCGTTGCGCGGATTCACGGCCCAGACAATTTCATCCATGCGCTGGACGAGTTCGCGCGCACGGGTGCCGACTTCGCGCGTATATTGGAGTGATTCGTAATCCGGCAAGGCCGGATTCGTGGCCAGGTCGCTCGTCAAACTGATTTCCGTGAGCCCCGCGCCCAAGTCATCGTGCAAGTCTTGCGCGATACGCGCGCGCTCACGTTCGATCTGCTGCTGTTGGCGGAGGGCTTCCAGCTTGCGCCGGAGTCGTTGCTGGGTGACGCGGCGGACGATGATGGCCACCATGCCCAGCAAAACACACAACGCGCCCACGAGAAAGGCTTTGCGCTCCCAAAAATGCGGTTGCACCACGAGCCGGAAATCCGCCGGTCGCTGGCTCCATAGGCCGTCGCTATTTTTGGCCATGACCCGGAAAGTGTATTCGCCCGCCGGCAAATGATTGAACGTCACCTTCCGCTGGTTGCCCAAGTCAATCCAGTCGGCATCCAGTTTATCCAAGCGATATTTGAACCGCATCAGATCGGGAGCCGTGAATACCGGCGACGCAAAGCTCACTTCCAGATTTTTCACGCCTGGCTCAACCGTGATTTCCGGTCGCACTGACCGCAACCGGGCTGGCGCAAATTCCCGCAGGCTGTTGTCCGCGCTGACAGATTCCACCAGCACCGGCGGGGCGGGTTCAGCGCGCCGGACATCGTCGGGATTCACCCAGCTCGCGCCTTTGGGCGAACCAAACCAAAGCGCGCCGTCGTGAGCCTTTACGCAACTTGGCTGAAATTCCAGCGTCATTGCCACCGTCGGCAAGCCGTCGCTGCGGCCAAACAAACGACAGACTATCGGCTCCTTGCGCTCGTCGCGCGGCACCAAGGACTTTTTGGCAAGGCACATCACGCCGATTCTCGAGCCGAGCCAGAGATTGCCCTGATCATCTGCGAGAATGTGCGAGATGCAATCATCCGCCAAGCCGTCTGCCGTGGTGAACCGCGTGAATTTTCCATCCTTGAAGCGCAGCAGCCCGGCGTTCAAGGTGCCGATCCAAATGGTGCCATCCGCCTCCGGACACAAGGCCCAAAATCGTGACGTCGGGAAATTATCGAGTGGCTGATAGCTCAATAGTTTTCCACCCTGCCAGCGCCGCAGCACGCCGCCAAAAGTGCCGAACCAAATACCGCCATCCGCGCCCTGCACCATGGCCGCCACCACATGCTCGGTTGATTTCGGCACGAGTTCGCGGCTAAGTTTTTTCCCATCAAACCGGTAGAGGCCGCCGAAATTGGCAAACCACACATCGCCGTTTTTGGCAATCAGCAGCTGGCGGACGCTCTGCGGAGCCTGCTGGGCGTCCTGCGGCATCTGCTCGGGCAGGATGGCGTGGCGAAACTCGCCCTTGTCACAGACCAATAGACCATTGCCGCCGGTGCCAATCCACACGCGCCCGTCCGCTCCGGCTGCAACCACCACGTCCTGACAAAATTTACCACGCAACGGCAGGGAAAAGTTGTCGCAGACTCCTTCAGCCCAGCGCGCCACCGAGCCGCCAGCCGTTCCCAACCAGATGGCCCCGGCCGCATCTTCCGCCACCGAGGTCACAATCGTGTCCAGCAACCCTTCGCGCCGGGTGACGGAAAGGTTTCCTTGCGCAGTTGAATCAAGCCGCCGCGATGGTAGCCCGCCCAGAGGTTGCCCTCGTGGTCGGCAAAGAATGCCTGCACCAACTGGCTGGGCAAACCCTCCGCGCTCGTCACCCGCACCAGCTTGCCCTCGCGATCCACATGCACCAAACCCTCGTCGGCGAGGGAAATCCACAAGCCGCCGGCATTGTCCGCGCGCAAGGTGCGAAAGTGCGACCACGGCGCGCGTTTGCTGTCCCACTCCGCCACCGGGGGCGACCAGTGATCGTGGCTGTAAAAAAACAATTTGCCATCGGCCTCCAGCCAGAATTCACCGCCGCTCATCGGCACAATGCGCCGCACGGAAATTTTCTCCTTTAGCCCGTGTGGACTCAAATTGGTAAACATGCCGTTCTCCCAGCGGGCCAGTTCCGTATCCGTGCCCACCCAAATCTTGCCGGCGGCATCCGTGGCCAGCGCCTGGATTTTTTGGCCGGCCAGCCCCGGCGGCGACTCCATGACTTCAAAGTGGTCGTTCACAAAGCGGCCAATTTTCCCGCCCGGCGCCTGAAACCAAAGCACCCCGTCGTGATCCTCGTAATAATAATAATTGTTGTAGTTGAGCTGCGGCGGTTTGTGCCGCTGCCAGGTCCATTGGCCGTCCACCGTGTGGTGGCCAAGAACCAGTTCACCTTCGAGCGTCGTGAACGCGATTCGGCCCAGGCGTTCGCCCACCAGTGAGCCTATCTTCAAATCGTCCGCGACCTTGACAAAGGAATTTCCCTGCCGCAACAGCAAGCTGCCGGGACCGGTGTTTACCCAGAGATTTCCTTGCGAATCCACCAACAGACGTTTCACGCCGGGATTAGCGAGGGCGGGCGTGTTGGCGGAATCGAAGTTAACGAATTGCACGCCGTCGAAACGCGCGATGCCGGAGATGAGCGTGCCAATCCAGAGAAAACCGTCCGGTGTCTGCGCGATGTCCGTGACCGAGCTTTGCGGCAAGCCCTCGTCCACGCCCCACGTCGTCACACTGTATTCACTGGCCCGCAATGAACCACACAGCAGCGCCACGCCACCGCAATGCCAAAATAAAATGGCCAGTGCACGCCGCGCGCGATGCCGCCGAGTTTGCATGCGTGAAAAGTAACAGCGTCCTCACCACGCCGCAACCGCGGTCACGGCCAGCGATCTGTGCGGAACGGCATCGCCGGCAGACCCGCGCCGTTGTAAAGATTGCCGTTGGGATTCCCCGCCCAATCGTAGCGCACCGCCACCGGCTGCGGCACAGCGGCGCTGCTCACCAACACCGCATCGCCCTCAATCCGCGCGGCGGCGGGATGCCATTTTTTGTCTGCGCCAGCGAGGGTAAAGTTTTTTAACGCCCCGCCCTGCGCCACCAAACCGCCGTCGGTGTGCTGGAATATCATTTTCATTTCCGCGCCGCGCGCTTCGCACTGGGAAAACTGCGGGCCCAGGAAAATAACTTTCTGCTGATACACGTTGGCCAGCGCGATCAGCGCGAGGCGGCGTCCGGCTTCCTGTTTGTTCTTCGGATGAATATTAACCGCGTCACCAATGTCAATGGTCACCGCCATCCCGGTATTGGGAACTTTCAAGATGTTCGCCTGGCCCTCGCGAAAAAATGCCCAACTGTCGCTGTTGCTGTAGTTCGGCAGTTGCACAAAATAAAATGGAAAATCGCCAACACCCCACGCCTGCCGCCAGCCCGCAATCAGGCGGCTCTGCAAATCGGTGTAATCCGTCGCGCCAGCCAGACCGCCGCCGGCATTCGCCTCGCCCTGATACCACACCGCGCCACGAATGCGGTAATTGATGAGCGGATAGATCATGGCGTTGTAAAGTTGGGCGGGCATGTATTGGCCCGAGTTCGGAGGCCCCGGATTCCACGGCTTATCCGGCAAAGGCTGGTTTGCGACTTTGGCCGCAGTCACGGCAGTTTCCCAGGCTTTGAGATCGGCTTGAATCTGTTTTTCGCGAACGGGCCAGGTGGCGTTTTCCTTTTGCTTGCGTTCCAGAAGCGCAGCGTAACCGGGATAAGTTTTTAATACTTCCAGCGGCATCCACGGCTGAATCGGCGTGCCACCCCATGATGAATTGATCAAGCCGACCGGCACCTGCATGCGCTGATGAATTTCTCGACCGAAGAAATACAGCGCCGCCGAGAAACTGCCAACGGTGTTGGAGTTGCAAACCTGCCAACTGCCCTTGCAGTCATCGAGTTCGTTTGAGCTGGTGGCGTGGGCGACGGTGAACATGCGGATCTCCGAAAGGTTCGACGCGGCTTTTTCTGTATCAAAATGGTATGCGTCCTTCACGGTCAACCCCATGTTTGACTGACCGGAGCCAAGCCACACTTCGCCGGCCAGCACGTCCTTGACCACAATTCTATTCGCGCCTTGAACGGTCAGCGTAAGATGCGAGCCAGACTTCAATGGCTCCAGCGGCACACGCCAATAGCCTTTGGCATCGGCGACGGTGGCCAGTTGCTGGCCGCTGATTTCGACGGTGATTTTTTCTTCCGGCTTGGCCCAGCCCCAAACAGAAACCCGCTCGCCACTTTGCAGAACCATGTGGTCGGAAAAGAGCGCCGGCAGCTTCACGTTGGCAAATAACGTGAATGCAGTCATGGTGAGCAGCAGGCCGGTGCCACGCGCCAAATAAATTGTGTAGTACTTTTTCATAAAAATTTCAGGCTGATCGGAATGCGTGCATATCAAGACGGAAATGCGTCGTCTTGGTTTCGTTTTTCACAACTCACGGAGATCCGATGCGATAAAATCTCTGCTGGCCGGTCAGGATTTGATCGACAAAATTGATACTACCCGCGCCAAAAACTCCGTTGGTCAGAACCAGCCAGCTGGTCAGCGGCAAAGACACATTAGTGCTCGCCAAGACCCGAAAGCTTTGGCCACTGCTGCCGCTGAAATTCAGGCTGAATCCGCCTGCGCCAAGCGCCGCGACGTTTCCAAGCGTCGGCGCCACCAACGGCGCCACCACCAGTTGCACGGCGGTGCCGGTGTTCTTCAAATAAGCCGAAGCGCCCAAGGGCAGTGTCGGCAACACGCCAAGCCTGAAACTGTTGAAGCCGTTGCCGCCGATACTGCCGGAGTAAGTCATCAACGTATTAGTGCTGGCCGGCAGACTGCCATCCAAGATACTGATGATGTTAGTGCCAAAAGCAATCACGGTCGTGGCGAATATTTTCCCGCCGGACGAAATCGTGAACCGATTCGTCGTGACCGCACTGGCGCTGTCTCCCAAGTTGAGCGTGCCAATTGTCAGCGTGCCGGCACCGGAAACATTACCTGGTTGTATGGTTCCGCCGGCTTGTACCATCACGGTGCCACCGATAAAACCGGATCCACCCAGTGCCGCGCCAGGCGCAACTGAAACCAGGTTGGTTCCCAATGCACCATTCATCAGCATGGTGCCGGAGCTGATTAGCGTGCCACCGGAATAGCTGTTCGTGTTGGCGAGCGTCAGCGTGCCGACGCCAGTTTTAATCAGGCTACCGGCACCACTGATGGGTGCGGTGTTTTGAACGGTGATCGCGCGTCCGCTACCGGCGCTGAACAGGCTGGTCGTGCCGGCGCCGAGAATGATGTTAAGCACGCCGCCGCTCGTGCTGTCCGCGCCGCTGATGGTGAGGTCGGTCGCTGAATTGTAATTACTCACCGTGCCGCCGTTCAGGTTCAAATTGCGAACCGAAGCCGCGTTATAAGGTGCGCCAGCCGCTGCCGTGATGGTCTGGGCGGCGAGCGTAGCGCCGCTGGCCAGCGTATAACTCGGTTTGAAGATCGGCGTGCCGGAAGAATTGCCGGTGGCGCCGAAGTTAAGCGTCTGCACTCTGGCCAAGCCACCGTTTTGATCGAAATTCCCGGTGGAATTGGCTGTGCCGTTATTGGCTGAGTTCACATAGGCGAGGTGGAGCGTAGTGACGTCGAACGTGCCGCTGCCAAAATTTAGGGTCGCGGTTTCAGTGATTCCCGGCTGGGCCGTGTTCAAAACATAGAGCGTGCCGATAAAGGCATCCACATTCGCCGCGCCCAAATCCAGGATGTCGGTCTGACTGGCGCCCGAAGACTGCGACAAAATGGTCATCGTGCCAAGCCGCGTGCTCCCGCCGGCCACGCCGCGGAATATCACGCTGGGATTTATCAGGCCAGTTTGAACATAGACGTTGCCCGAACCGCGATAAGCGCCCAACTGAAAATTTGCCGTGTTGAAAATATTGCTTTGGCCGAGATAAAGATTTCCGGTCGGAACCGAGGTGCCGCCGCCATTGCCGACGTAGATATTGGCGGCGGTGAGGTTGTTCGTCGCACCCAGATACAGGTTGAAAATTCCGCCAATGGCGGCGGTGCCTTGAACGGTGAAATTTTGACTGCTGTTGGAATAGGTGAATGAATTCAGGCCGGACATATCCAGTGTGGACGAACTCGTCAGCGCGCTGAAGGGATTGAACCCACCCGTCGCTGTCACCGTCAGACCGCCATTCCTGACCGTGCCGATGGCTCCGTTTGCCGCCAGCAGATTCGTCAACGACTGATGATTGCCGCCAAGGTCGAGAATGGCGTCGTCCGCGAAAGCCACGGTGGCATTCGGCGGCAACTCATTGTTGCCGGCATTCAATTTGACCGTGCCACCGCCGGTCAGCGAAAGCGTGGCGCTGGCGGGCAGCGTCACCGCTCCGCCAAGGGAGACGGTCTGGTTGGCAGCCACCGTCCACGTCTGGCTGACGGGCAAGTTCAACGGCACATTCACGTTCGCCGAGGTGTTGGCCATGATGCCGTTGCTGATGGTCAAAGAACCGGCTCCCGACAACGTGTAGTTGCCATTGGTCGCTGGGCTAAATAATAGCCAGGTGTTCGTGTGCGCGCCGGAAACGGTCACGGTTCCCGCTGTGCCGTTCGCGCCAAAATTCGCAATGAGCGGATTCGCATCATTCCACGCGACGTCCGCGCTGCCGTTCCACCAGTTGGTGTTGCTGCTGTTCCACGTTCCATTGCCGTCCAGCGGATGCGGGGTGGTGCCGCTGGGGCTCGTATCCCAAGTCAAGCTGTTGGACGGCGAACTAAACACGGCCTGATACGTCTTGCCCAGGGAACCATTCACGTTCACCGATAAAACAATTTGCGGCGAAAGTTGCACCACCGTCACGCCCGGATCGGCGGACAAGATCGCCGTGGCCGAGCGGTTCAGCGTCACGTTGATGGCGCTGGTGTTGGTTTGGGTCGGATCGGAAATGCCCACCGCAATCTGGAACATGTTTCCCGAAGTGATGATGGAAGATTTTTTATCCACGGTGATCAGACCGGCGGAGTTCGTGCCGTCCACCCAGAAATTTGCCGCGACCACGCCCAATGCCGGCTTGCTCGCGGCTTGCACCGTGGCGGTATTGGTCAGCACGACGATGGCCGGGCTGGCGGCATACGCGGCCATGTTGCTCGCGGTGAAATTCGGCAGCACGGCATAAGCATAAGTCGAATTCGTCGGCTTGGTGCCGTGGTTAAACCACAGCGTCAGATAATCGTCAGTGTAAAGATTGGTGTCCGTCGGCGAGGTGGCGTGTGAGCCGTCATTGATCTGCGACCATGCGCCGGTGTTGGCCACGAACGCCGCGCACAGGTTGGTGGCGCCGCCGGGGAAATAATATCCCGCCACGCCATCGAGCGCGCACCACGAGACGCTGGTAAGATTGGAACTCCAGCCCATCACGGGCGGATTGGTGACGCCGTTCACGGTGAAATTATTCGTCGGTGAAAGTCCCAGTCGCCGATCTTCGACGGTCGTGTCCACTTCCGCCGCGTCACCACAGGTGATGCTCGCGCCGAGACAAACGATTTCAGTGTCGAACATGAACCACGATTTCTTGCCGGTCAGCGTCGTGCCGTAAGCGGCCAACGACATGCCAGACACGCCATAACTGTTCGCGACCTGCGCGCCGCCCACCCAAGACTGGCTGGTGGTTTTGCCGGCGCCAACGGCGGAAATGCCGGTGCCAACGGGATTGACGCGCGGACTTGTCTGCACCGTGGTTCCGGGCAAATGATACGGATCCACCGTCGGCCAGAAATCGCTGGTGAACTGCGTGTCGGGATTGCCCATGTAAAGATACATCATGCCGTCGCCGGTGAACCAGCCGTGCAAGTTTTCGCCGCTGAACGATTCAAAATTGGCGATGCGACTGGAAGACATCCGCAGGCCCACACAAAAATTCGACCGCCACGCCACCGCGCAATCCATGCCGGCGAACTGATATTGACTCGGCGGCAACGAAGGCGAGCTGGACCAACTGGTGATCGCCGCTGCGGTCGCCGGCGGCGCAAATTGGGCGATGGGATTGACGATGCCGGCACTGGAACTGCCCGCCGGACCACGGCTGATACCACGTCCGCCCACCATGGCCATCCATTCGCCACGATAAATGACCGGCTCATAAGATTGAAATACCCAGTTAAACACGTTGGTCAGATTCGGGTCCGTCACCTGCCACGGCGAACCATTCAAAAGGTTGACCAGTTGGCCGACATCCGACAGCAAAGTGGCTCCGTAACCGGCGGTGTAAGGATGAACGTTGTGAAATACAAACGAGCCATCGCGGTAGTAACCATCGCCGTCGGTTACATACAAAAAGACGGGGCTTAAGTTGGTCTGTGCATACAACATCTTGGCGTTGTTCTTGCCAAGGACGGCGCGGATGATCATACCCTTGCACTGGTCGGTGAGATTCGCGCCAGTCATCCAACCCTTGGTGGGCGGCTGATAATGATCCACGGAATTGTTGTAATTGGCGATTTGCGCCGGCGTCAGGATCGGATACATCTGCACCACGGCATTGTTGAAGGCCTGCAGCCCGCCAATCTCCCAATCCCACCAGTTAAAATATTCCGTGGCCGTCGTGGTATATACATTGGCGCACATCCAGTCCAAGGCATTGGTGATGACTGTTGCCAAAGCCGGGTTGCCTTGCAACGAAGAACCCGGAGCCGCCCAAGCGAGCGCCATGGCCTGCAACCGGTTGAAAGTGCCGGTGATGTTGGCCGAATTACTGCCAAACGGATAGTCGCTCCAGAGATAGGTGCGGGAGGCATTAGTGTTGAGCGTGCTCCAATAATTATTGGCGGTGGTCGCCCAACTGGTGAGCGTCGAAGCGCTGGGATTGCCGATCAACCAGTTTGACTGCCAGTAGAGTCGCAGCGTATCGAAGTCATCCAACGAGCCGATGGACCGGATGTTCGCCGTGGTGCTGGCGGTCGTGTTCACCAGCGAGTAATTTCCCGCCGCCGCGCCGCCGAGCGAAATGCCGGCCACACTCACCGGCTTGTTGGTGCCGACATTCGGGTCGGCAAAATAGGCGCTGACGTAATTGTCCGTCAGATTGTCCCCGGCCAGCCGGTTGTCGGACAGCGTCACGGTCGCGTTGGTTGTGCCGTCGTAGATTTTGCCCACACCGGTCGCGGTCACCGTCAGGCTCCGCGCCGTTACAGTTAAGATCACGGTGGTGGTGGTGGCGCTCGGTGCGTAGGCCGCGGCTCCCGAATACGCCGCGACGATAACATGCGCGCCGGCAGAAACCGTGGCGGTTGAGGGAATGGCGACGCTGCCGCCGGATAGCGTCAAGGCATTTCCCAGTGGCGTGCCGTCCAGATAAAATTGCACCGCGCCGGTGACGGTGCCGGGACTTACCATAGCTGTGATGATGGAATTGCTCCCGTACAGTTTTGCATCGTTGCCGCTCAAGGTGGTGGTCGTCGGCGTGCTGGCGGAACCGGTGATGGTCATTTGCACATTGCCGCTGCTAAAGCCAATCGTGCCCGTTCCCGCCGTGCCAACCAGCGCGTAGCTGCCGGTGTGGATAACGCTGCCAGTGGTTTGACTGATGAGCGTATAAGTGCCATTCGCCAAGGGTTGCGTGGTGTTCACCGTGATGGTCTGACCGCTCAAAGACAACGTGCCTTGCGAGATGACGAGCGCCGGATTCGAACCATCAAAGTTCAAAGTAATTGGCCGCGAGGCCAAATTGACCGTGCCGCCCGAAGCTCCCTTGATGGTGGCGGGCACCGCATTGCCGCTGGCGGTCAAACTCGTGCTGCTGCCCACAGAGTAAGTGTTGATGGCGGACACGTCATAGGTCGCGCCGACGCCGATGGCGATGCTCGGCGTGTTGTTGATCGAACCGGTGCCAGTCAAAACCAGCGTGCCCGCGCCAATGGTAGTCGCGCCGCCATATGTGTTCGTGGCGGAAAGCGTTAGTGTGCCGGAACCGTTTTTCGTGAACGACCCGCTGCCGGAAATAACCCCAGAAAATATCTGCGCGGCGGAACTGTTGAAGTTGAAGCTGCCGCTGTTACTGATGGGAGCCGCATAGGCACCGCCGCCCAACTGCCCCGCGCCGGCGATGGTCAAAGTGCCGCCGCTGATGATCGTCGCGCCGCTGTAAGTGTTCACACCAGAAAGCACGAGCGTGCCGGAATCCGTTTTTTGAAAGCCTTGACCGGCCGAGATTTCATTGATGTTCCCCGGAATGGCTAGCCAGTTCGTGCCCACCACATCAATGTTTGCCGCCGCACACGCCAGCGTAAGGTTGCGCGTCGGCGCGAGCGTGAGCGGCGCCAGCGTGGTGGGATTGAAATACAAAGTGGCATTGTTGCTGATGATGAGGTCGTTGTTGGCATTGCCCAGATTCGCATCCACGTTCAAGCCAAGGGTGCCGCCGGAGATGATGATGTTGCCCGAGTAAAGCTGGGCTTGGGAATTATAGCGAAATGTTAGAGTTCCACCGCCGGTCTTGTTGAAACCCTGCGTGCCGCCCAAAATAAAATAGAACCACAGGGTTGCCCCGCTGTTGATGGAAATG
>CAIXPZ010000264.1 GCA_903921455.1 uncultured Verrucomicrobia subdivision 3 bacterium
AGCCGGAAATATGACTGGCCCGGCCGCGTCGTGGCGTTCAACCGGCACTTTGCCGATTTGGAGCGACAGGCCATCGAACGGCTGGCGTGCGAGAAAGCCGTCGAGTGGTGGCAACTTCATGAACCGGCCCGCCGTCAGGCGTGGCTGGAAGCCGAGGAAGCCATCTTGATGGTGCGCGAGGCCCGCGAGCGTTGGCGCAAGTCTGGCCGCACGCCTGGATTTGAAGGCATGGCGCGGATGCTGGATCTGGCGTTCAAGCTGAAACAATTCGCCGCCGGTATGCCGAGCGAGATCAAGGAAATCCACAACCTGCACGCCGGCAAGGTTTCCATCGAGTGGGAGGAAGCCATCCGCAAGGCGTATGCCGTCGTCGAACCACCCGCCGCCATCGTGGATATTCAGGAGGTGAAGCCGTGAACGCTTACGACATTTTTACCAAGGCGGCGGTGGCAGCCGGTTGTCCGATGGACCAGACTTTCAATCTGGTCAAAGGCGAAGCGTGTTTACAGGAGCGGCAACTTGCGGCCTGCGCCGCCGCCCGACTCTGCGACCAGCCGAATGGTCCGACCGCCGTTGGCTATGGCGGCGCTCGCGGCGGCGGAAAATCACACTGGCTCCTGGCGCAAATGGGGGTGGATGATTGTCAGCGCGTCGCCGGCCTGAAATGCCTGCTGCTCCGCAAGGTCGGCAAGGCCAACTTGGAGCACTTCGAGGATCTGCGCCGCAAGCTGTTCAACCGGCTGCCGCACGAGTTCTCGGCCTTCCGTGGCATCCTGACGTTTGCCAACGGTTCTCGCATTATCGCCGGGCACTTCCAGAATGAGAAGGATATTGATGCTTACCTCGGGCTGGAATACGACGTCATTGGCATCGAGGAGGCTACCACCCTGACCAGCCGGAAATACCAGGACATCACGACCTGTTGCCGCAGCTCAAAACCGAATTGGCGCCCTCGGATTTATTCCACGACCAATCCGGGTGGAGTCGGTCACGCTTGGTATCGAACCAAGTTTGTGGCACCGATGCTGGAACATCGCGAGACCGACACGCGCTTCATCCCGGCCCGTGTCACCGACAACCGGTGGAACAACCCGGACTATGTCCGCGTGCTGGAGGGTTTGACCGGCTGGCAGAAACGGGCTTGGCTCGACGGCGATTGGGACATTGCCGCTGGCCAATACTTCACGAACTTTCGTCGCGAGGTTCACGTTCTGACCGACTTCGACGATTCGCGATCCGTCGAGTGGTTCGCCGCGCTCGATTACGGCTTTGCACATTACACCGTGGCGCTGCTCTGCTGCCGCGATGGTGATGGCAATATCTTCATCGTGGATGAACACGCCGAACGGCTCTGGCTCCCGCAACGCCATGCCGCCGGCATTCGGGCGATGCTCCAGCGGCACAAATTGGATTTTGCCGATCTGCGCCGCTTCTCGGCCGGCGCGGATGTGTTCTCCCGCCAGGGTGACGGTTCCACCGTCGCCAGCCAGTATGAACGGCTGGGGATCCGGCTGAAACCGGCCAGCATGGACCGGTTGAATGGGTGGGCGGAACTGATGCAAGGCTTCGGTGATCCAGAAAACGGCGTGCGACCGACATTATTCATTCACCAGCGCTGTAAACGGCTGATTGAGACCATTCCGACGCTGCAACACGATCCGAATCGGCCAGAAGATGTGCTGAAAGTTGATGCCGATGACGATGGTGTGGGCGGGGACGATGCCGCCGACTGTCTGCGGTATGCGGTGGCAACGAAAATTCGCACGGTTACGCAACGGAAGCTGCGCGGATTCTAGCCGCCGGAGTTTTTTCACTAGAGGCCAACCCTGAACGCCTGTCGAACTGCCGCAACGTCTGGCCAACCCTCGAACCAATCACAGTCCGGCGCAGTCCCCCCTTGGGGATGGAAGGGGGGACGAGCATCGGGGGGATGGGCGGGGGGTGCGAGCCGCACAGGCGAGCATTGGGGAAAGACGCCCCGCCCATTTTTTCAAAACAGCGGAGCGGCGACGTTGGCGTGAAGGATGCCTGCAAGCTGGCGCGCTGACTGCCCGCACGAATGCGAGGTGCGGAATAGCAGTCAGCGTGACAGTGCAGCAGCGGGATAGCACACAACGCCACATTGTCTGACCTTAATTCCGGCACGAAGGGTCCCGCAGCGCGGGGAGATGTCGGGCCGAAAAGAATTAAGGTGGGAGGAACGACCAAACGGACAATGTGTGTTGTGTGATTGTCCCGGAAGCATTCCTGCATGACAACGGAGCCGCGAAGCTCACGTCACTTTGTCGGGGCGTCTGGACTCGTTGCCTATTTTTTCCGGCGTCCAGGCGAATCAGCGGAGCGGAATGACGGGCGTTTTTGGGGTGGCAGGGCAAAACGCCAACGGCAGGCCGTGAAGCGATTCGACTGGTGGCCGGACCAATCAATTCGGGGCGACAAGTCCGGCGGTTTTTCGAAGCGGAAAACGAAGTGGTCGCGAAGAAAAGGCCGCCGGTCTTGGAGCATAATGCTGACGCCTTGCACCGGGCGAAGCCTCGCGGTGCTAATGCTTTTGTCTTCGGCGACAGGCAACGCCTCGCGCCGATATTGCTGCGTCTTGCCCGCGCGAAGCATCGCGGGCTAATAATTTTCTGGCCGGACGTAGTCTCGCGGCCATTTTGGTTTTGTCGCCACGCCCGAGCGCGATCAGCGAGAACCGGAAACGCAGTGACGGTTCGAGCCGCGCGAGGAGCGCAGCGACGAGGTCTTTGCAGACTGCCATCATTGGGGCGCATGGATTTCCCCCTGGCTGTCTCGGCAGATTTGCGGACGAGTGAAAGGGAGGTCGCGAAATGTAGCCTGCGAAATGAAGCGGGCCGGACTGGAGCCGGTAGCAAACTGGCGAGTCAGCCACCGTGCGCGGCGGAAGCGTGCCGAGCCAGATCGAGCGACGGGCGGAGCTTGCGCAGTCCCTGAGCGAAAAGATGGTGAGGCTCGCTGACGCCGGGGTTTTTTGGGGTGGAGCGATAGCGACAGGGAATCAACCCACTAACTTTTCCCTGCCTGGCCCGCGCCTGAATCATTCGCCAACCTGAATGGTTGCATGGCGCGGAAAACTTTCGACAACCTGCGACGCACAACGCGTGCGCGCGGGCAGCGAAAGGGCCGCGAGAGTGACATCCGTAAACCAGTGAAGCGGCCCGTCCGAGGAGCGAAGCGACGATGGTGAGCGTCAGGCACCGCGCACGCGCCCAACCTCATTCGCCAATGGAAACCGTGAATGGTTTGGCGCGTTCGTATCTATTGAGCGCACGCGAACACAATTTGCCGCAGCCTGCCGGCGATTGAGGCTGGGGGTGTTTTGGGTGAACGAATCGGTGTCCAGAGGTTCACAACCTTTGGCGTTGGGGTTCGGGGATGCGAAATCCCCGATGAAAAAAATATCGCGGCGAGCCATCAAGGCGAAGCCGCGAAAATTTTTAGCCCGGCACCTTTCGGCACCGGGCGCGTGTGTGGCCGGTTACGCTGTCCGGCTGGCCGTGCGGAATGGCGCGGTGATTTCGTCGAACCACGGGTGGAGTTGGATTGCCTCCGCCAATTTCTTGATGCGGAAATAAACGGTGCTGCGTCCAATCTGGTGGCGGTCGGCGTAGGCATGAATCCGGTCTAACATACCTGGCTCGCGGACGGCAAGCATGAGGCTGTAAAGCTCGCGCTCACTGGCCGGAATCATGGCGGCGATGGCGCGAAGGGCATCGCGGCGGGCCGCGACTTCGTCGGGGGTGATGCGGCCGGAATCGGGCAAGTTGCTGGCGCGGATGCTGCCGGGGGTGTCGTCGTCGTGGTCGGTGTCCGCCTCGTGAATCGCCAAGTCCGTCATGTGTCGCTGCTGCTCCTTGCCAAGCATGAAACTCAAAACGGCGTGGGTGATTTGCTGCTGGTTGAACTGCGCCTTGCCGGTCTGATTGAAATATCTGGCCGACTGGCCAAGCTCCTTGTTGATGAGGTAGTCAATCGCCTCGTCAACGGCGGCGGTGCTGCTGCCTAAACCAAAGCGGTCAAGGGCACGCGAAACACGGGCGCGCAAGGTGTCGTTCTGGTGAATGCCTGCCTCGAATGAAAGCCAAGCGGCTTGCTGGCGGGCGGTAATGATCTCGCCATCGTGCTTGCGGGCTGCCGGAGCGCTGGAAGAAATGGAAATCATAATAGAAGTGGGCACGGTGCGAGCCGCAAGATCGG
>CAIXPZ010000265.1 GCA_903921455.1 uncultured Verrucomicrobia subdivision 3 bacterium
CGGAAAAAAGCTGGTTATTTCTGATTCTATTTTGATTGATATGCCCCACTCGCATCCCATCGAACTTTTGCGCTTCAACACTTGTGGCAGTGTTGACGACGGCAAGTCCACGCTCATCGGCCGCTTGCTTTACGATTCAAAATCGTTGATGGAAGACCAGATTGAGGCGATGGAAAAATCTGCCGCGATCACCGGCGGCGGGCAAATCAATCTGGCGAATCTCACGGACGGCCTGCGCGCCGAACGCGAACAAGGCATCACCATTGATGTTGCGTATCGTTACTTCGCCACGCCGAAAAGAAAATTCATCGTCGCCGACACGCCGGGGCACGTGCAATACACGCGCAACATGGTCACGGGCGCGAGCACGGCGAATCTTTCCATCGTCCTCGTGGATGCCCGCCAGGGCGTCATCGAGCAGACGCGCCGGCACACTTACATCGCCGCGCTGCTGGGCATTCCGCATCTCGTCATCGCCATCAACAAGATGGATTTGGTGGACTGGAGCGAGGCGCGCTTCACGGAAATCCGCGATGAGATCGAGGGTTTTCTGCCGAAATTCGGCGCCTTCCGCGACGTGAACTTCATTCCCATGAGCGCGTTGTCCGGCGACAACGTGGTGGATGAATCCGACAAGACGCCGTGGTATGAAGGCCCGGCGCTGTTGCATCATCTCGAAACCGTTTACATCGCGAGCGACCGGAATTTCAGCACCTTCCGTTTTCCTGTTCAATGGGTCAACCGCCCGAACAATCCGACCAACAAGGAACTGCACGATTTTCGCGGATTGAGCGGTCAGATTGCCAGCGGCATCGTGCGCAAGGGACAGGAAATCGTCATCCTGCCCGCCGGCATCAAATCCAAAGTGAAGGACATCTGGAGCTACGACGGCGCGATGGACGAAGCGTTTTGCCCGCAATCGGTCACGCTCTGTCTGGAGCATGACATCGATGTGAGCCGGGGCGACATGATTGTGGGCCTCCAAAACCTGCCGGGCCGCAGCACTGATTTGCAGGCGCGGATCTGCTGGATGAACCAGCGGCCGTTGTCCGCCGGTAAAAAGTTTTACCTCAAGCACACCACGCAGATGGTGCAGGCGGTGGTCACCCAGATCGAGAACCGCATCAACTTCACCACGTTCGACGCCGAACCGAACCCCGCCGGACTCGCACTGAACGACATCGGCACCATCCGGCTCAAGACGGCCAAGCCGCTGATCTTCGACGGCTACGACATCAACCGGCTCACCGGTTCGTTCATCCTGGTCGAACAAGGCTCGAATGCGACCGTAGGCGCCGGCATGCTGTTCCCACCCCTCGAGGCGGCCAAACCGGAATACGCGGACTTCGCGATCTGAAGCGAAACAGTTGACGAATAACGTGTTTCAGCCAATGCTGGACGCGCAATTATGTTGAACTCCGTCACCCCGCGCCGCAAAAAAATCTTATTCTGGCTGATGGCGGGCATCGGGCTTTACGCCGTGGTCGGTTTCTTGATTCTGCCGCCGATCATCCGCCACGTCGCCGTCAAACAGCTGTCCGCGCAACTGGATCGCACTGTTTCCATCCAGTCGGTGAAGCTCAACCCCTTCGCGCTCTCGACCACCATTCGCGGGCTGCTCATCCGGGACAAGGACGGCGAGCCGTTTGTCTCCTGGGACGAGGTCTATGTGAATTTTCAGCTCTCGTCGTTGTTCGGCCAGACGTGGACGTTTAAGGAGATCAGCACCAGCAAGCCGTTCGTCCGCGTGCAGATGAACAAGGATGGCACGTTCAATTTCACCGACCTCATCACCCGGTTTTCTACCAACGCGGCCCCGGCGCCGGCCAAAACCGAATCCAAACCGTTCGCCTTGCGCATCGGGCGGTTGCGCATCGTCGGCGCGCGGGCGGCATATGCGGACTATTCGCCGCGCGCGCCGTTCAAGCGCGTGCTCGGCCCGCTGGACATCACGCTGGACGATTTTCGCACCGACCCGGACAACAAAAACCCCTATTCATTTGCGGGCACGACGGACGCCGGCGAACAATTTTCCTGGAGCGGTTTTTTTTATCTCTCCCCGCTGCGCTCGGAGGGCGAGCTGAAGCTGTTCAACTTCGTGCTGAACAAATACGCGCCGCTGTATCAGGACTTCGTGCAGTTTGAAATCCGCGACGGCGCGATTGCGCTGGATGTTAAATACCAGTTCGAGCTGAGCGCCACCAACCGTGTCGCCATCGTGAGCGACAGCGCCTTTGCGCTGCGCGATTTCAAGGTGGGCGCGCCCGGTGACAGCAACAATCTCGCGGAGCTGCCCATCTTCGCCATCACCGGCGCGAGCGCCAACCTGCAAACGCACACCGCCACGGTCAATTCCATCAGCAGCGACGGCGCCCGCCTCTCCTTGAGCCGCGACCCGGACGCCAAAATCAACGTCGTCAAACTTTCCCAGCCGGCGGTGCCCGGCGCCAACGCCGCCGATGGCATCTTATTGCTCCTCCGTTCCGTCACCAACGCCGTGACGCTGCTGCTCGACAGCACGAACCAATGGCGCGGGGCGATCAACTCCGTGGACCTCACGAACTGCGCGGTGCATCTCGAGGACCGCGTAAACTCGCGCCCGGCCAGGCTGGACCTGACCGACATCGCCTTCTCGGCCAAAAATATTTCCAACCTTCCCGGCACCAACCTGACCGCCGACCTTTCCCTACGCTGGAACACGAATGGATCCATCCGCACCGCCGTCAGCGCGTCGTTTCTGCCGCCGACGGCGGAAATCCAGCTGGATTTGGACCGGCTCGACCTTGGCCGGCTCGATCCTTATCTCGAGTCCAAACTGAACCTCTTCATCCTCGGCAGCGACCTTGGCCTGCACGGAAAGGTGAATCTCGCCACGCCCGCAGACGCGCTGCCGCAGGTGACTTTTCACGGGGCCGTGCGCCTCGATAATTTCCGCACGGTGGACGGCACGATGGGCGAAGACCTGTTGAAATGGGATTCGCTCCAGTTCAACGGCATCGACGCGAACCTCAATCCGCAGACGGTGTCCATGCAGGAAATTTTCCTGGACCGGGCCTACGCGCGGATCGTCATCGAGACCAACAAAACCATCAACCTGCTCAACGCCCTGCGCCTGACCAGCCCCAACCCGCCGGCGACCAATGAAACCAAAGTCGCCAAGTCCAAACCGGCCCGCCGGGAAACCCGCCCCGCGAACGCCGCCAATGCGCCGCTGCCGCAAATCACCATCGGCGCGGTGATCATCACGAATACCACCGTCAGCTTCAGCGATCGCTCTCTGCAGCCGGACGTGAACATGGCGATGCAGGGCCTGAACGGCAGCATTTCCGGGATTTCCTCCGCGCAGCTGCAGCATGCCGTCGTGGACTTGCATGCGAACGTGGACGGTTCCGGCCCGGTCGCCATCACCGGCACCGTCAATCCGCTGAATGGCGCGCAGACCAACCTCCTGAACATCTCCTTCAAGGACGTGGATTTGACGCCCGCCAGCCCGTATGCCGGCAAGTTCGCCGGCTACCGCATCGCCGAGGGCAAATTGAATCTGGATCTCGCGTATGAGATCATCGGCAATGATTTGAATGCCAAGAACGTCATCACGCTCGACCAGTTCACGTTCGGCGAGAAAGTGGCCAGCCCGGACGCCACCCATCTGCCCGTGCGGCTGGCGATTGCCATTTTGAAGGATCGGGAGGGGAAGATTGTTTTGGACGTGCCGGTTCAGGGCCGCCTCGACGATCCCAAATTCCGCGTGGGCAAAGTCGTCGCCCGCGCGCTGTTGAACATTCTCGAGAAAGTCGCCACGTCGCCCTTCTCCCTGCTGGGGGCGGTGTTCGGCGGCGGCGGCGAGGAACTGGGCCGGCAGGACTTTGCGCTGGGCAGTGCGGAATTGACCGTGGCGGACAAAACCAAATTGGATTCCCTGCTGAAAGGGCTTTACGCCCGGCCCGCCTTGAATCTGGAAATCGCCGGCAGCGTGGATCCGGACGGCGACCGTGAAGGGCTGCAACGCGCCGCGCTCGACCAGCAGATCCGCACCCGCCTCTGGCAGCAACTGCGCCAGGCCGCGCTGGCCACCAACGACGCCGGCACCCTCGTGCTGGCCCCGGAGGAGCGGGCGGCCTGGGTGACGAAATTCTATGCCGAGGCGGTCGCCGCCGGTAAAATCACACCCCAGCTGATCGCTGCCAATTCCAATCTCATCGCCTACGCCGCGCAGGTGCTGCCGGCTAGAACCACGTTTGAAAAAGGCGCCACCAAGTTGCTGAATTCCAGCCCGAATCACCGGCAACAGCCCGCGGCCAATGCGGCCTATTCGACCAGGCTGATTCCGCCGCCCGACCCGACCGAGGCCGTTCTGCTCGCAACCTTTCCCGTGAGTGCCGGCGATCTGGAGGTGCTCGCCGCCCGGCGCGCCAAGTCGGTGCAGGATTATTTGCTGGCGAGCGGCCAGGTCACGGCGGCGCGGCTGTTTCTCAAGCAGGGCGAACTCCGCCGCGAGGGCAGCCAGGTATTCCTCTCGTTCCGTTGAAGCTTATGGGAACAGCGCGTCGAAAATCCGCTTGCCGCCGAAGATCCAGATGACCGCCGCCAGCGCGATGTAAGGGCCGTAAGGCATCCGCGACGACCACTCGCGCTTGCGCAGCAGGATGAGCGCGATCCCGACCACCGAGCCGATGATCGAGCTGGCCATGAGCGAGAAAAACGCGCCCTGCCAGCCGATGAACGCGCCGATGCCGGCCATGAATTTCACGTCGCCCAGGCCCATTGCCTCGCGCGGCAGCACGATTTCGGAGCACACCACCTCCATGTGCGGCTCGGTCTCCGGATTGCATTGGTCCTCGCCAATCTTGAGCGTCACCGGGGTCAGCCGCAGCGTCACCTCGCGATAACTGCGATCGATCAATTCCACGGTCCGCGCCCGCAACACGATGGCGTCGGTCTTGCGATAAAAGATTTCCTCGTAGGGAATCTCCTTGTCCGGCAGGCACAAGGCGGTTTCGGTGAAGATGATTTTCGTTTCGCCCGGCAGCGGGATTTTCTGCCGGCCGAACAGCAATTTCCCCAGGCGCAGCACCGCGTAGACGATGCCCGCGCCGGCCGCGATGCCGATCAGGCTGCGCTGCATGCCCTCGCCCAGCGAATGCGTGCCGTGCAGCGTCGGCAGAAAAAAGGATATCACCAGCCCCGCCGCCGCGCCGCCGATCGTGATCTCGTCCGGGATGATGAAATGCTCGAAGTCAATGAACGTCGCCACGATCAGCCCCGCCAGGAACAGCGCATACACGACCGCGAGCCACGGTGAGGCGTGCCCGAACGCCAGCCAGCACGCGAGAAAGGCCACGCCCGTCAGCAGTTCCACCACGAAGTAGCGCGGCGAGATGGGCGCGCCGCAGTTCTTGCATTTGCCCCGCAGCGAGAGCCACGTCAGCAGCGGCACGTTCAGGTAAAACGGAATCGCGTATTTGCAGTGGGGACAATGCGACGGCGGCGACACCACGCTCAAGTCCAGCGGCATCCGGTAGATGCAGACGTTCAGGAAACTGCCGACGATGCTGCCGAACGCAAAGAACACCAGCGCCCAGAAAGCAAACGGCACCGCCGCCCAGTTGTGCGGGTCGAACACGGTGTCAAACCCCATAAACGCTCCCTTCCACCGCGCGCCGCATCACGGCCACCGGCGCGGGCTGCCCCGTCCAGATCTCAAACGCCTTCGCGCCCTGCTGCACCAGCATGCCGATGCCGTTGGCGGTCTTGCAACCAGCCGCTTTGGCGGCGGCCAGCAACTTCGTCTCTGCCGGTTGGTAAATCATGTCGTAAACGGCGTGGGCTTGTTTCAGGGAAAACTGGTTTTCGTCCAGCGGCGAACCGTCCGCCGGTTTCAAGCCGAGCGACGTGGCGTTTAACACCAAATCCACTTCCGCCTCTGGATAACCGGTGGAAACCTTGACGGCGGGAAATTGCTTGCTGATTTCTGCGGCGATGGCTTCCGCCTTGCTCGCCGTGCGATTCAGGAGGAACAGCTCCGCCACCTTTTCCGCGGCGAGCTTCAATGCCGCCGTGCGCCCCGCCCCGCCGGCACCGAGCAGCAGGACTTTTGCGCCGCGCAATTCCACCGCCAGATCTGCACGCAGGGAATTCGTCAGCCCGTCGGCATCGGTGTTGTAGCCGACCGCGCGAACCTTCCCCGCCGCGTCCGGTATGAATTGGATGGTGTTCACCGCGCCCCACGTTTGGGCCGAGATGTCCAGTTCATCCACCATGTCCACGGCCAGCAGCTTGTGCGGCACGGTCAGGTTGAGGCCGGCGAAGTGCATCGCCCGCGCGCCTTCGATGGCGGCGCGCAGATGTTTCGGGTCCACTTCAAAGGCGAGGTAGCGCCAGTTCAGGCCCAGCGCCGCGAAGGCCGCGTTGTGCATCGCCGGCGAAGCCGAATGCCGGATGGGCGATCCCAGCACCGCGCACAGGCGCGTGGCAGCGTTGATGGGCGTTAAACTGGATTGCGGCACGCGCAATTTATATGCGGCCAGCGCCAGAGTTCAAAGCGCAAAGTCCGGCGGCTTCAATCAATAAAGCCACTTCCCGATCTTGCTTTCGCCGTCCAGCGTCACTCCCTGCCGCCGGAACGCCCAGCACATGTAGCTCACGCTCACGAAATACGACGCCGGCACCCGGTTCGCCACGCAGATCTTCACGCCCAGCAGCGTCGTCTTGCCGCCGAAACCCATCGGGCCGATGCCCAGTTCGTTCGCCGTCTTCAAGATGTCCTGCTCCAGCGCGTCCAGCTTCGGATCCGGGTTGCGGTCGTCCAGCAGGCGGAGAAACTGCGTCTTGCTCAGCTCATAGCCCGTCGCGCGGTCGCCGCCGATGCACACGCCCAGCACGCCCGGCCCGCAGCCCTTGCCCTGCGCCTGCAGCACCGCGTCGAGGATCGCCTTCCGGCAGCCGTCGAGATCGCGGTTCGCGTGCAGCGCGTCGTCCGGCAGCGAGTATTGCGCG
The DNA here is from genome assembly GCA_903921455.1 of uncultured Verrucomicrobia subdivision 3 bacterium. The sequence goes on from CAIXPZ010000265.1 coordinate 6,997, forward strand.
CCGACGTTTTCGCAGCCGCCGCCCTTGAGCGCGAGCTTCACGCTGACTTCCGGCGAGCGATGCTGGTGAAAGTGAAAGCTCGGCGCGCCCGGCCCGACGTTCGTGCCGTCGTTCTTGCCCGTGAGCGAATCCACCGAGTTCTGCCGGAGATAACCTTTCTTCGTCGCCAGCGTCACCGCCGCGCGCGCGGTCTCGGCGAAGGTGATCTGGTCGTAGCCCACCGGCACATCCACATAGAACAGCACGCTGCCGGTGTCCTGGCAGATGGGTTGCGACTTGGTCTTCGCCAGCGCGATGTTCTGGTCGATGATCTTGAAGGCGTTTTGCGCGAGGGAATTTTTCTGCTCCTGCTCCAGCGACGTGAGAATCGCGCGGTGGACGTCATCGGGGATCTCGGCGGACGTGCGGCGGATGAGTTCGACGAGGGAATCAAGGAGTTGGCTCATAAAGTTCTGTAAACAGCGTAAGACTTTGCCGCGCCAGCGTCAATCGGCGGAGCATGCCAGCCTGGTCCGCTCCTGATATATCCATCAGGCCATTGATCCAGCCGACTCAGCAATTCACGAATCAACCCTTCAATCCACCATGCTCCGCAAGCCCGCGCGCCGGGCGCGGAGGGCCAGTTGCTTGGCCCGCTCCTCGCCGAACTTGTGGATGGAGAATTGTTTTTTGCGCACGACGCCGGGCTGGGGACTCCAGGTGGCCCGCCAGGATTTCCGCCACGGCTGGCTGCGCCGGTCAATCACCCGCTGCACCCCGATGATGCCCGACCGGCCCCGGCGCCGGGGCGTCTCCGCCCAATCGCGCCGCGTTTTCTGTAAGGGCAGCCCCAGTATTTTCAGCAGTTTCCCGCGATGTTGCACCGCCGCCGCCAGCGCCGCCGTCTTTCCGCCGTAGGTTTTATCGGCAAAAAATGCGGAATAAATCTTCCCTTGCCGGGTCGCCCGCAGAAAAAATCCGTGCGTGCGGTGCGACGGCTGGTCAATCCGGCTGATGCCCGGGGTCTTGGCTGGCGTGTTCATAGTCTTATGCTTGTCGTCATAGTAACCCCGACCGGGACTACCGGCAATATCGCTGCGTCAAACGGCCGAACGGGAACGACCGGCCCTATTGCCCGAAGACACAAAAGGCGCAGCGTGCTGAGCTGCGCCCGTGCTTACTATCTCCCCTCTCGCCCTACGCCGTCGCCGTGAGCGTGCCCGGGTGACCCGGATAATCCAGCGCCGTCACCGTCACCGTCACCTGCGCCACGGCCGAGGCATCCACCGCCGGGATGAACACCCAGCGCCCCGTCGGCGGGTCATAATTCGCCGGACCCGATTCCAGCACTGCCTGCGTGCTGGCGTTCTTCAGTTCCACCGACACGCTCGCCACCACCACGTCATCGTGCGCCAGCACGGTGATGGCTTCGTTCGGGTGTTTGTGGTATTGCGACAGGTCAATCGCATCCACCACCGGCGGGATGAACCAGTCTTTCACCGCCTCCGCGAACGGCGAGGATTTCTCCTGTTTCGCCTTGGCCGAATACAGCGCCTTGAGCGACGCGTCCGCCATGCTGCCCTTGGCATACCCCGCCGCCTGTTTGAATTTCGCCCGCTGCTGCTGCTGCGCGGGCGTGTTGGGCTGATGCACCTGGTCGGGCTTCGCCGCCACGATGTCCACGCCCATCCGTTCCTTCATCACCCAATTGCCCATGTGGCCGTGAACGTGCGCCACGTTGGGGTTGTAGGTTATTTTTGCCATAACCATTCTCTTTCCGGCGACCTTCCGTCCGCCCCGCAACCGTCCGGTCTCACGGGACTGGCTGTGCCCGTCATTGGGTCGTCGCTGTGGCACCGCTGGGCTACTCCGTCCAACCGTGACCGCAACCGGCGAGGACCCGGACGACCGTCGCCACGCCGCCAACCTAGCGCATGGGGTCTTTAACCTGTCAACAGCTCCCCGCACGATTTTTTAAAATATCATTTCCGCTAAAACTCAACTTCAATTCCCCTGCTGCCTCGCCCGACAGCCGTTCTGCCCCGTTTTCCCGAACCCCATTTCCAGGCTCTAATTTCCCGTTCCGCGGCTCCAAATGCCCCCAACGCCCCAAGCTGCTCTCCTGGAGAATCCGTCCCTGAGTGGGTGGGTGCAGTATCAACGCGAGCGCCCACGCCGCGGCATCCTGCTGCCCGAACGCTTTCCCCGCCTGAACGCCCCCGGCTTTGTCTGGGCCGCCCGCGCCTGGACCACGCCGGCGATGGGGTCACGACGCGGCGCTGGTCGGCAAGGGATAGAACACGCTGTTGAAAAAGTCCTCCATCCTGGCGGCATAGGGCTGGCCAAATCGCTGGAAGGTTTTCTTGACCTGCCGGTCAGGCTTCCAATCCAGAAAGGCATGACCCGCGCCCGGCACCTGAACGTAGGTGACGGACTGGCCGGCGGCCATCAAGGCGTCGGCGTAGGCTTGGACGATGCTGTTTTGGATGAGCGTGTCCTTGGTGCCGCGCAACAGAAACTGCGGCACCGCGCGGTCCTTGAGATTCGGGATGTTGTCCTGCGGCGAAATGGCTTTGATGGCGGCCTCGGATACACTGCCGGCGCCACCCCGGCGCGCCCAGCCGCCCAAGTCGGCGCTGCTGAAAATCCCGTAACTCGGCGCCGCGGCCTTGAGCGCCTGGAGGATTTCCGTGCGCACTTGCGCGGCGGTTTTTCCCGCCGGCAGATAGCTGGGCTTGAATTCATACACGCCCTCCTTGACGCCGAAACCCCCGTCACCGATATGGTCGGCGAGGTTGATGGCGGCGGCGCTGAGCTGTCCGCCGGCGCTGTCACCCGTCACGGCCAGGCGGGTGGGATCGGCCCCGTATTCTTTGGCGTGCTCCTGGATGTGAGCGATCGCGCCATAAACATCGTCCATGATGTCCGCCATGGAATTGGGCTGGGGGTCGCCGTCCTGCGTGCCCAGCCAGCGATAATCCACGCTGACCACGACGTATCGGCCGCCGCGGACAAGCTCGCGGGCCAGACCGCGCATCACATCTTCGCAGTTCACCGACCAGCCGCCGCCGTGAATGATCACGATGCACGGAAGATTCTTAGCGCCTTTGGGCGAATAGACATCGTATTTCAGCGCTTTGCCCCCCGGGCGGGCGAAGACCACGTTGTTGATGACCTTGAACCCTTTCAGCGCCTTTTGCTCGATGAACGAAGCGCCCACGGTTTTGTTCTGGTCAATCGTGACCTCGAACTCCGGCGCGGGCGTTTCGAAATACATTCCCGCCTTGGCGGCCGACCAATAATAGCCGCTGTCCAGCGCGTAGCCGCGCGCGGGCGTGGCCTTGATCTTGAGGACGGTGCCGGCGGGAACCTGATGGTTCTCGGGCAGGGGCGGATTGATTTTGATCTCGCCGTTTTGCGGCGCATCCACCTTCACGGTAAAAAAGGCGGCGCCGGCGTTGGTTTGAGCCCGGGCGACGGATGCCGCCGACCCGACAGCCAGCGCGGTAATGATGCCGAGGGTGACGACGAATGCTCTCATGCTGTGCGCGAGCTTAATGCGCCCGCCCGCCCGGTTCAAGGATCGAGCCGGAGCGAAGCGACTACACGAGGGAAATCGCCCCACAATATAATTCTCCCTCTCCTCGCCGAACTAGGAGAGGGCTAGGGTGAGGAGAAAATTCATTCTTCGTTTTCATTTCAAAGATTTAGGAAGTCAGAAAATCCCATTTTGAGAAGCAAGTCTTTGCACTCCTTTGCAAGTTTCTTTGTAGTTGGCTTATCGCTTGCCAAGCCCAGTGAAATGATTGGTGCAAGCTCCTTAAATTGGATTGACCACCGAAGCTCATCGCTTGGTCGTTTTAAAAGCGTTCGGAACAATTCCAGCATGGGTTCTAAACGACCAGGCAAAACGCTGAATTCAGTAATTGCTTTCAACAAGCGATAGGCTTGTGGAGCCTTCTTCAGCCGTTCAAGAGATGACTTAGCCTGAGTAAATCGCCATTCAAAAGGAAGGCACTCACAGCTTAACCAGTCAATTGATCCGGCAAGTTCACCGTCGTATTCCGAGGATGACGTGGTGCCGAGTTTGAGTTTTTTTTGAATTTGAGCGTATCGTCGTTCCCAGATACGCATTACCTTTCGCACGACTTTTTCGTCGCGTGGTTCGTCGCCATGCTTTTCCCAAATCCAAGCAATTTGACTAATCAAAGTTGCGCGTGTTGTTTTGGAAGCAACAGCAAAGAAACTATCAAGGGCGGCTTCACCTTTAACATCGCTTGAAAACGAACCATTCCAGTAATAACAAGCAATGTGAGTTCCAAGTTGAGATCCAAAATCTCTACGATTTTGCTTGGTCTCGTCGTCCTCTACCTCCGCACGCATTGCCTGCAGTGTGCCGAGAGCAATTTCTATAAACTCTGGAAAAACTTCGATGATTGCATCCCATGGTTGGTCATATTTGAAATGAGCCGTGATGGCAGCCGAACGATGCTCCAACTTGTCTGGAGGAAATAATAGGTTCGGTGATTCTTGCAGTTCTTGCTTGAACAAATGAATCAAAAAGCGAAGTTTTGCACCGAGCAGAGCAAAGACTGCCGGTGATTCTTCTGGCAATTCAAGACGAGAACGAATCAGCTCAAAAATCCAAGGCTCGATTTCTTTGCCCGCATTTTTCTGACGCAAGGCAAGGTTGAGTAACGCTTCGATTGCCTCTCCACGAATCGAGTTAATTGCCGTTGTAAGCCAATCATTAAATGAATTTTTATCGTCCACCAACCGTGAATCAATTTCCTCAACAAGGCTGCGCAACAATTCGGGCAACTCCAAAAAATAATAATCTGGAATGGACTGGTCTGACCCCGATACTTTACCAAGAAATCTTGCGACAGCGTCACGCGACCACTTTTGACTCATAATCCATTTTGTGATTCCTAACCAGTTAGCCCAATCTGATTCTGTAGGCGTAACAGCGGGTGTTTTATCGTCGCCCTGCTTCTTTACAACTCGGTCCGTTGCACGATCAATAATCTTGTTAAGAATTTCAGACCGACTGATATTTTCCCACCATCTGGATGCTGGAATAAATCGTGCCGGCTGCTTATCGACCATCACGGCGAATCTTGCTCCTAACGCAGACACATCTTGCTGAACCCAGCGCTCTGAAGTTGGGTAATTGACCTTGGGTTGCCACGTGTTAAGAAAATTCCAAAGCTGTTCGTCGCTCATTGACTCCATAGCGTCAGCCTCGGGTGGTGCTTCGCTGGCAACAAAACCACCCGAAACACCACCAAAACTTTGCGGCTTGAAGTTCTCGATGCGAATTTTCCCGTCATCGGGAACTAAATTTCGGTAAGCAGCAAGTTGTGCTCCTCGAAGAATCGGCGCTATTGGCCACAATTGTTTTCGATAAAAGAAGTCGTTGTTTCCTTCGAGGAGATTACCGTCTTTATCAATCGGGCCTTTCCACACAGTGCCGGCAAATAGCTCAACTTCATCTGCAGAAAGAAAAGCATCCCCATGTTTTTTAACATGAGCGACCAAAAGTTGAGCGAATTCGTAATCATGTGCGCCCCTGCTGTAATTAATTTCATTCAGAAAGGGTATTCGCTGGAGAACTTCAGCACGAGCTTGCTCAAAAGTCTTGGCTGGAAAATCCGCATAAAGCTGCCAGCGCACTCGCCGAAAAAGTTGCCACGGATTTGAACGAAGAAGTTTATCAAGTTCATCAATTCTCGAAGTGTCGCCTAGGCGATAAATTTGTTCTGCTGCGGAATAAAGGCGAATAGCCAGTGTGTCTGCAATTCCTCGGTGGCTCGCCGGTGCACTTTTGAAATCTTCTTGAATGTAAGAATACGGAGCGTCCTCGGTGATTTCGGAGGGGCTGTATTTTTGCCGCTCCAAACTTGCCCACTTGGAAAGCGCTTTAAACACCAAAAAGGCGATCTCGAACGGAAACTCAGCTGCCAAAAGTGTCAAAAACTTTTCGTCAATCTGTTTTGTCTGCCAAATGTTGAATTCATCCCGATGCTGACTGAATGACAAGTCAATTGCTCGGTTCAAACAGCCTCGGATGACTAGAAAAACCTCCGAATACATTTTAAGTTCCATCCAAGACTTGAGAAGTTCCTCTATCCGAAACCAACTTGTGCGCGACGAATTCTTGCCTAATTGTTCAATCACAGGTAACAACTGCTTGACGCACGCAGGATCACGGATATTTGCCATGCAGTGAACAATTTGGTCGCCGACCCGTGGATTCTCAGGAAGTTTAAGTCTCACCAAGATGGCTGTTACTTCTCGCGGCGAACTCGTCGCTAGTTTAGCAAGCGCAATTAACGGGACGTGAATTTTATAAACTTTACGCCCGTCGCCGATCGGTTCTGGTTCTGGCAAGTCAGTGAAATGCCCTCGTTCCTCCAAAAGTGGAAGCCAATTTGCATTATCAAGTTTTTCAAAGAATAAGATGTAGTTCGCCCCTTTGTGGGAAATCAATTCATCCACTCTTGCCAATGCTTCGCGACTGGGCATGCCTGTAATTAATGACATCAATTCATTTTGTTGGGCAGCCGTGCATGGCGTGAGATAATTCAGCAGGAGAGATTCAAAGAGGTTCAACTCCTTTCCGAATTCCACTTCGTCGGGTGCGTGGCCGTGGTGCGTGACCTTTTGGAAAAACACGCCAACTTGCCTGAACGCTTCATCGCGAGCTTCGCGATATGCTTTGGACATGAATTCTGCCTGTGGGTCTGAATTTGTCAGAGCCAATTTGAGTCGGGCAGTGCGAGATGGTTCATCGAAAAGCTTCGCCTTTTCTTCCAATTCGACCAGGAAATTGTTGAGCCTTTTGTTAATGGCTTCACCCTCCCACCCATTTGCATATGCGCTCGCCTTAACCTCTGGGAAAACATTTAGCAAAGATCTCAGTGGAGGAAGTGGCGATTGAGACTCCGCAACATTCATACGCGTCGCCAATTTCTCGCAAAGTTCCCGAATTGAGTTCGCTGCCTGCGCAAGTTTATCAGGCGATTTTGAGGCTAGAACCTGGATAGCCCCCAGATACCACTCATGAAATTGTTCGCGCTCTGTTGAGAGGTCTCGCAGCAATTCAAAAACATCAATCTGTTGGCGAGTTAAATCCGGCGGCAGAAGCGCGTCCGCTAAATCTGGGGTGTTATTTATATCGGCATCCACAATTGGTCACGCATCATCGTCTTTTGAAGTTTGATGGTCAATACGACTCCTCACCCCAGCCCTGCTCATTCGGCGAGGAGAGGGAGAATTATTTTGTGGGACGATTTCCTAGGGTAGTCGCTTCGCTCCAACCCTAGGCTAATTTCCGTAGCGCCTTCAGCGCAGCCGAAGCCCGGCCGGCCATTTATTTCGTGTCGTTCGTGTGGTTCGCGGTTTAATTCTCCGCCCTCTGCCTCCCTGACTATTTTCGGTGAATCGCCCGTTGCCGTGCAGTCCGGGTGTTTGTGCGCCGGAAAATCTGGTGCGTCAATTTCCCTCTGCGCCCGGACAAACATCGACCGGGGCTTTTCCGCCCCAATCCAACCGTCACTCGGTTGCGGGCGCAGGCGGCGGCGCGGCGGGCGGCTGGTAGTCCACCGCCTGGTAAAATGGCCGGCCGCATTTGAAAAAGCAGGCGATATGTTCCGCATTGTTTTCATCCGCCAGTTCCGCGTGGACGGGATGTTTCTTGCCGGCGGCGGACGCCGCCACCAGGTTGAAGTCGTGGAACAAGGCGGCATCGCGCGGCTGCATGATGAGAATTAGGTAATAGGCCTTCGGCTTGTCGCTGCGCGTGAATATCCACGCCGCCCGAAAGGCCGCGTGCCGGCGGAACAATTCAAAGGCATCCTGCACCACCTGGGTGGGATAATCGGCGGGGTCCATGATTTCGAGCGTGATATTTTCCACCTTGCCGGAAGCCGGCAGCGGCTTGAGCGCGGTGCCGTCGGCCAGATGGCGCAGCAAATCGGGCGGCAGGCGGACTTCGCCGGTGGCACAGCCTTTGTTCAAGGTCAGGGAAAATTTCATCTTCCCGATCACTTCCAGGGCCTGCAAGGCGGGCATGGAGCCGATGACATATTCCATGTCGCGCACCCCGCTTTTGGCCAGCCCTTCATTGGCGCGTTCCACGGAGGTAAAGGCCACCACGGTTTCCCCCTTCTCGGTTTGGAGGCGCGCGAACGGAAACGGGGCACCGTTCTTAAGCTCCAGGGTGGCATCCACCAGGTCGGGCTGGTAGCGGATGAGGAGAAACAGTTCGCTCTGACAGAGGCGGCGGCATAAATCCGGAAAGGCGGCCCGGCTGCGTTGCAAGGCGACGATGGCCTGATCCAGTTCGTTGGTTGGCACGGAGGAATCCATGGCAAATCAAAGGTTGTGGTTCCGCGCCGAGTGTGCGCCGGAAACTCATTTTCGTCAATTTCCCTCTGCGCCCTTCCGGTTTCCAGTCTCAAATTTCCTCCATCTCCATCTCCAAACTTCCATCTCCCATCTTCCATAGCCTGGCTGCGTCGCCCTCACTGCTTCAGCCGGAAAAATAGATTCCCCGCCGGGCTGACGAGGTTCAGGTAATTCGTCCCGTTCGTCAGCGTCGGGCTGCTGCCTGCTGACCAACTGCCGATGGGCGTGGTGAGATTGCCGTCCTGCACCAGATGCCAGCCGGCCACATCCTGCCAATAGACCGTCACCGTGTTCCCGCTGTGCGAGACATAGAGCGTCGGTGCGCCGGGCGTCTGCACCACGTTGATGAGCGCCCAGTAGCCGCCCATCACGGAATAATTCCCGCCGCTCATCGCGCCGCTGGCGTCCGGCTGGCCGATGGTGCCGCTCACGGCATAACTGCCATTCGTGCTGGTGCCGCCGCCGCCGGCGATTTTATGCCAGTCAATCGAGTATTGTTGGGCGCACAGCTCAAGCGCGATGATCATGGGCACCATCCGGAATAGATTTCTCATGATGGCTGATTACTTTTGAGTGATGGCTTTCACGGCAGCTTCCAATTCATTTAAGCGTTGGGCCAGCGTGTCGTTTTGCTCTTTCAACCTGGCATTCTCCACCTTTTGGTCCTCGAGCTTTTGATTCAGCCCCTGGATCGCCGCCAGCGCCACACCGCCTTCGTCCACCACCGTGATGTGTTTGTTGTCCGGACCGACGCTGAACGCCGCGTAAAAGTCCTGCGCCATGGGGCCGACATGCTCGCTGCTGGTATCCTGTTTGTAGTTCCAGCGCGAGATGGGTAGCGCGGCCACTTTGTCCAACATCTCCCGGGCGCTGACGGGTTTAAAATTTTCTTTGAGGTTGCGATCCGAGGCGCTGACAAAAGTGCCATTGACGTAAAGCGCGCCTTGAATCAAGTGCATCAGTTCGGTGCCGCCGCCGGCGTTGGCATAGGCGTCATTGTGAACGCCGCCCTTATACCAGATGAAGCCGTCGGTGCCCGTCGAACTGTCACAGCGGAAATAGAGTGAACTGGCTTGCACGCCGATGCCGTAGTTGGTGCCCCAGAGATTGAGCATCTGGCGCGTCTGTGAGCCGAAGAACTGGCTGGTGAGGGGATCAAGCCGCACCCCGCCGCGGGCGCGAATGCAGAACTGGTCATTGCCGGTGGAACTGAATCCTCCGCCCGGCGAATCGGCCCAGACAAACGCCCCGTCATGCAACGCTTTGGCATCGTGGCCGGCCGCGAAACTGAACTGTCCGCCAGCAGTGTTGCCGGCACCGCCGGGAACCGTCGCGTAGTCGCTACCGGAGGTGTTTAAGTAGCCTCCGCCAAGGGTGGCGTAGGTTGCATTAGTCTGAATAGTATTTTGGCCACCGCCACCGATAACCGCATCGTGAGCATTGGGCTGAATGGTATTAGCCAATCCCCCGGCAATAGTTGATTCGTTGGCACTGATCTTGATCGAGTTTAAGGAGCCCCCGCCGATGGTGGCACTGTTGTCGCCGACAAGAATAGTGTTTCCGTTACCTCCGCTGATGGTCGCGGAGGAAGAGCTGCCCTGAATCTGATTGAGGTTGCCACCGCCAATGGTCGAATCGTAAGAGCTGATCTGATTTTGAACACCGCCGCCAATCGTTGAATCTTTGGCGCCGTTCCGAATTATATTCTGATTGCCACCCCCGATGCTCGAGTAGGGGGAGTTGGTCTGAATCTTGTTGAAGTAACCCCCTCCAATGGTCGAGGAGACTGCGAAGTCCATGATCTCGTTTCCCTCGCCTCCGCCGATCATCGCGTAACTGACGCTGCCGTGAATCGTGTTTTGAGAACCGCCGCCGATGGTCGAGTAACTAATGTAATTAATATTATTCACGTCCTGGATCGTGTTCATTTCTCCGCCGCTGATGGTCGCGAAGCTAGCGTCAGTCCCGATCAGGTTTCCACTGCCCCCGCCAACCGTTGAAGCAGAGGCGTTGTTCAGAATCTGGTTGTCGTCCCCGCCGCCAATGGTTGACTCCTGGGCATTATTCTGGATTAAGTTAGCATCCCCGCCGCCAATCGTTGAATAATCGGCATTTTGGATTATGTTTACATCGCCCCCGCCGATGGTCGCTCCCATAATATGTATCCCCGCGGAGTTGCCCACTGAACCGAGTATTACGTTTGGCGGGCCTCCGAATGTGCTCGGTTCCAACCGCAGCGCGCGCTGGCCGTTGACTTTGATTTCCAGCGGCAGAAAGTCCGTGGTGCCAATGAAAGCACCGCTAGCTGGATCGGCACTGGAATTACCATTGGTTTTCCAAAAGCCCGTGTTTGAATAACCGCCGAGTGAGGCCGCGTTCACATTGGTCACATTCGCGCCGTTGCCAGTGAAGGTGCCGGAGATATTCGCGCCGCTCGCGCCGTTGGTGATGACGCCAGCGGGCAGTTGCGCCGTGTTCAGCGCGCCGGTGACGTTGGCCGCCGCGACCGAGCCCGCGCTGGTCGCCGTCGTCGCGGTCGTGGCCATGGCCGCATACCCGGCATTGGCGGAATAAACCGCATACGGCGTGGGGGTCAATGGCTGGCGCGGCACCAGCGTGGAGAACGCGCCGTTCCCATTGGTTCGCACCGCCAGTTCCAGCCAGCGGTCGGCCCCGGTGAAGGCATTGCCCAAATCCACGGTGGTTGTGAACAGGCCGTTGCTCACCGCCACGGCCGCATTCGTCACCGGTCCGGCCACGGCGCTCCCACCCACATTGACACCGTAGAGGGTGAACGCCACGTCGTAGCTGCCGTTGGCCGCGCTGCCGCTGCTGTTCAACCGGCCTTGATACGTGAACGCCGTGCCTTGGGCTTGAAGATACCAGCCGGTGGCTAAAAGCAGGCAGCCGATGAGGCTGACCTTGAAGGTATTTTTCATGAGTATTCCTGGATTCTGATTGGCCTCGTGCCGACGGCGGAGACGACTCGCCATTTTTTAACGACCACCTAAACATGATTACAATTAAATAATAGCATTAGAAGCTAATTGTCACCTGGCTGACCGAGTCGCCCCGGGTATGGGACACCCTGACCTGCCCCCCTGAGCATCCCCCTCCCTGACCGCAAACCGCTAGGCCAATCGTAAATCGTCATTCGTAAATCGTAAATTCGGTGCGCCATTTTTTCCCGGCCGGGGAGGCAGTTTCCCCGTCGCCCGCATCTGTCCTGACCCGCTCCGGCCCGGCCCGCTTCTCCTCCGCGCTTCCTCTTTGATCGGTCTTTGATCGGTCTTTAAGCGGTTTGGTGCGGGATTCCTCCGGTTTCATCTCCGTTTTGTCCTAATCTGTCCCACCGCGCCGCCCTGTGGCACAGTGGCGCGTAAACCCGTCAGGTCCGCCGGTTGCCGCCGCTGCTTGCCTTTCCCGTCGCCGCCAGTTTTAATCGGCGCGTGCAACCAACCGGCCACACCCCTTTCGGCGGGAAGCTCTTCGCGCCGGCGGGCTTTGGCCTGTTCCTCGCCCTGCTGGTGTTCGCCAGTTTCCCGCAGGTCATCCTCGGCTGGGAGACCTTCGTCGCGCGCGACTTCGGCTTCTTCGCCTATCCGCTCGCGCAGTTCCAGTCGGACTGCCTGCGGCACGGTGAGATTCCCTTTTGGAATCCCTACAACCAGTGCGGCGTGCCGTTCCTCGCGCAATGGAACACGATGCCGCTCTATCCGCCGGCGCTGTTTTATCTCGCGCTGCCGCTGACGTGGTCGCTCGGGGTCTTCTCGCTGCTGCATCTGTGGTGGGCGGGCCTCGGGATGTATCTACTCGCGCGCCGCTGGACGGGCCATGACTTCGCCGCCGCGTTCGCGGGCGTGGCGTTCGCTTTCAATGGCTTCACGCTCAACCTCATCATGTGGCCGAGCCATCTGGCCACCTTCAGCTGGCTGCCGTGGGTCGTGCTGCTGGCGGAACGCGCGTGGCGCGACGGCTGGCACTGGATCCTTTTCGCCGCGTTCGCCGGCGCGCTGCAGATGCTCGCCGGCGGACCGGAATTCATCCTGTTCACCTGGCTCCTCGTCGCGGCGCGGTGGCTGCAATTACTCATAAGTGGCCGCGACGCCTCGGCGCTTCCGCGTGGCGCGCTGCTCTGGCGGTTTCCGGTCGTGGTCGCGCTCGTCCTCTCGCTCGCGCTGGTGCAGCTGCTGCCCTTCCTCGATCTCGTGGCCCACGCGCAGCGCGCGACCGGCTTTGCCGATCTGCGCTGGTCCCTGCCCGGTTTCGGGCTCGCCAATTTTCTCGTGCCGATGGCGTTTGGCTCCACGGCGACGGAGGGCATCTTCTTCCAGCACGGACAATACTGGACTTCGTCCTATTACCTCGGGCTCGGCACGCTCTGGCTGGCCTTGCTCGCGCTGCCGGGCCTGCGGGATCGCCGCGTGTGGTTGCTCGGCGGCATCGCCGCCGCCGGACTGCTTCTGGCGCTGGGTGAAAACACGCCCGTGCTGCCCGCGCTGCGCTGGCTGGTTCCGCAATTGAGCCTCATCACCTACCCGATCAAATACATCGCCGTGACCGTCTTCGCCGCGCCGCTGCTGGCCGCGTTCGCCCTCGCCAATCTGGCCAGTCTGCAACGGCGGCTGCTGCCAATCGGCGGCGGTCTGTTGGGATTGCTCGCGGGAATTGTGTTGTGGACGCAGCTGGCACCCCTGCCCGGCGACGCACCGGCGGCGGCCTGGCTCAACGGTTTTACCCGTGCGGGCTTTTTGCTTGTCACCGGGGCCGTGCTTTGGGCCCTGACCCGCACCGCCAATGCTTCCCGGCTGCGCTTGGCCCCATTGTTATTGCTGCTGGTGGCGTGGGCGGATGTCGTCACGCATGAACCCACCCAGAATCCGACCGTGCCGCCCTGGATCTATGCGCCGGGGCTGGCCCGCGACCGGCTGGCCTTGACGCCCCCGCCGACCCTGGGCGGATCGCGCGTGATGGTCTCGCCGGAGGCGGCCCACGACTTCATCCGCTTCGGCGCACACGACCCGCAGGATAATTTCATCGCCAAGCGGCTCGGCTATTGCGCCAACGACAATCTGCTCGACGCCGTGCCCAAGGTGGACGGCTTCTACTCACTCACCCCCCGCGAAAGCGATGCGGTGCTGTCGCTGTTTTACGCGACCACCAATGCGAGCTATCCCGGCCTGGAGCGTTTCATGGGCGTGTCCCACCGCACCGCACCGGATACCGTGTTCCACTGGCAGCCATGCCCGGACTATCTGCCGCTCGTGACCGCCGGGCAGCAACCGCTGTTCCTCGATGAGCAACCGGCTTTGGCCGCGCTGGGCCGGCCCGACTTCGACAGCCGTAAGGTGGTTATTCTGCCGGAAACAACACGCGCGCTGGTCACCGTCTCAAATCAGACGGCGGCAAAGATTCTTAACGCGACTTTCGGCATTCATTCCGCCGCCATCGAAGCCGAAGCCGCCGAACCGTCGCTCGTGGTCGTGGCACAGACGTATTATCACAACTGGCAGGCCGAGATCGATGGCCGGGCCACCCCGTTGCTGCGTGCCAATGTCGCCTTTCAAGCCGTGCAAATCCCCGCGGGCAGACATGCCATCCGCCTCTTCTACCGGGATCGGGCCTTCGAACTCGGCGCGGCGATCTCGCTGTGCATGTGGGCCAATTGTTTCATCGCCCTGCTGTTGATTTTGAGGCGTTCCCTGCCACCCACGCCGCCGGATCCGGAGGAGGAAGACAACTACGTCTGATGGGGCGGAGAAACCCCGGCAATAAAAAACGCCACCGGCCGGTGCGGGTGGCGTTTGGAGGCTAAGTCGTAATCAGTGCGCCGTTTTTTTCTTGGCGATGGTGTGCGTGGCGTGGCCGTAAAAGGCCTCGGCACATTCCATGAGCGTTTCCGACAGGGTCGGATGCGCGTGCACGGTCAGCGCGATGTCCTCGGCGGTGGCCCCCATTTCCATGCCCAGCGTGGCTTCGGCGATCAATTCGCCGGCGCCGGCACCGCAGATGCCCACGCCCAGAATACGGTCCGTGTCCGGATCAATCAGCATCTTGGTCACGCCGTCCGTGCGGTCGAATGATAGCGCCCGGCCGGACGCGGACCACGGGAACTTGGCGACTTCGTATTTGACGCCTTTGGCCTTCGCCTCGGTTTCCGTCAGACCGCACCAGGCGAGTTCCGGATCCGTGAAGACAACGGCCGGGATGATGACGTTTTCGAAGACCGTGTCATCGCCATTGATGTTCTCCATGGCGATGCGCGCTTCCTTGTGCGCCTTGTGCGCGAGCAGGATGCCGCCCGCAATGTCGCCGATGGCGTAAATGCTCGGGTCGTCGGTCTGCTGGTGATGATTCACTTTGACGAAACCTTTTTCGTCGAGCTGCGCCTTGGTGTTTTCCAGGCCAAGATCCGCGCTCGCCGGCACACGGCCAACCGCGACCAGCACGCGGTCGTAAATCTCGGTGAGCTTCTCGCCGTTGTATTCGGATTCCACTTTGATCTGCTTGCCGACCGTGGACATCTTGGTGACCCGCGCCTTGAGGCGGATTTCCTTGAAGGATTTCTTGGCATTCGCCACCACCGGCCGTGCGAGGTCGGGATCGGCACCAGCCAGAATGGCGTCCATCGCCTCGACGACCGTGACTTTGCTGCCGAGCGCGGAGTAAACGAATCCGAGTTCCATGCCGATATAGCCGCCGCCGACGACGAGCAGGTTTTCGGGAATGTCCTCGACTTGCAATGCCTCGGTCGAGGTCATCACGCGTGGGTTGCCGAGGTCAAACGCCTTGGGCATTGCCGCGATGGAACCGACCGCGAGCACCGCCTTGTCGTATTCGACGAACTGCTGGCCCGCCTCGGTCTCGACCCGCAATTGGTTCGAGCCTTGAAAATACGCGCGGCCGGTGATGACCTGCACGCCGCGCATTTTCGCGAGCGTAGCGACGCCGCCGCCGAGTTTTTCCAGGATCGATTCCTTCCAAGCCCGGAGCTTGTTCACGTCCACCGTCGGTTCCGCAAAGGTGATACCGCGATGGGCCGATTCGCGCGCCCCCACGATCTGATGCGTCGCGTAAAGCAGCGCCTTCGAGGGAATGCAACCGCGGTTCAAACACACGCCCCCGAGGCGCTTTTCACGCTCGATGAGGATGACTTTTTTACCGAGGTCGGCCGCATAGAATGCGGCGGCATAACCGCCAGGGCCGGCGCCAACGACTACAATTTCAGTTTTGATCGGATCCATACAAATTAGATTTTGACGATAGCTTCGTCGAAGTTTTCAAACGCTTTGACCAAATCCACCGTGAAGCGCGCGGCGCTGCCGCCGTCCACCACGCGATGGTCATAGCTCAAAGCCACCGGCGTCATCAGGCGAACCTCCACTTTGCCTTCGCGCACGACGGGCTTCAGCGCGCCGCGGCCGAGACCGAGGATGGCGACTTCCGGCAAATTGATGATCGGCGTGAAATGCGCGCCGCCAATCGCTCCCTGATTGGAGATGGTGAAGGTGCCGCCCTTCATTTCATCGGCAGAAATCTTCCGGTCGCGAGCCTTCGTGGCAAGCGCTTCCAGTTCCTTTGCCAGGTCGAACATGGATTTCTTGTCCACGTCGCGGATGACAGGAACCATCAAGCCTTGATCGGTGTCCACCGCAATGCCGAGGTGGATGTATTCCTTGAGAATGATTTCATTCGCGACCTCATCGAGACTGGAGTTGAAAATCGGATGCGCTTTCAGCGTGGCAGCCACGGCCTTTAAGACGAACGGCGTGAGCGTGAGCTTGATGCCTTTCTTCTCGTAGTCAGCGGTGTATTTCTTCCGCAATTCACCAAGCTTGGTGAAATCAATGTCGTCGAATTGCGTGACGCGAGCGACGGTGTTCCAGCTCTCGCTCATGCGGCGGGCGATGACTTTGCGCAGCGGCGTGACCGGTTTTTTGAGGATCGGCCCCCATTGCGAGAAATCTATCTGCACCGGCGCGGGCTTGGCCGACCCGGCTTCTGCGACTGCAGCGGGAGCCGGACGATGGGCCGCCCGGATGAGGCGCTGAATGAAATTCTTAACGTCGCCGGCGGTGATGCGGCCACCAGATTCGCTGCCATGGATTTTCCGCAAATCAATGCCGAAATCGCGGGCTGCCTTTCGCACGGACGGCGAAGCTACGGGGTTTTCGTTGACGATTTCGTCCGCCGTCTCGGCGCTGGATTCGTCGTCCGCTGCTTCAGCCACCGGCGCGGGCGCCGCGGTCTTTTTTACAGCGGGCTTAGGGGCGGTCGCAGCCGCGACTGGAGCCGGCGCCGCAGGTGCTTCCCCGCCTCCGGCGAGCGTCAAAATTTTCTGGCCAACGCCAATGCGATCACCGTTCTTAACGTGGATTTTGGCCACAATGCCGGCGGCGGTGGAGGGAACCGAGGCCACGGCCTTTTCGTTTTCCAGCTCTAGAATCGGCTGGTCTTTGGCAATCGTGTCGCCTTCCTTGACGAAAATGCCGACAACGACGCCAGAATCAGCGCCTTCGCCCAGTTTGGGAAGTTTTACATCCATAATTTGAACCGACAGGTTGGCTCAATAAGCCCTGATTTTCCAGAAAATAAATTATCTGCAGCGGTTCGGCGGCAAATCCGTGATTGTATTCAACCCGCTTTGCTGACTCTCGCCAGCCGTTTCTCCCAATCACCCTAAATCACCAGCGGAGCGGCCTGCTTGCCTCATAATTGTCACACGATCTCCCGCGACTGCGCAAAGGGGCATTTCGTCTGGGGAATTTTGTGCGGCCATCAATCTGGCGCAGTTTCAGTTACGCGCCGGTCATCAAGGTCAGCTTCTAAATCGCCATGTCCAACTCATGGAGCAGCCGGTCAAGCCGCTGGGGCGAAACGGGAATCGCCGTGCCGAGCTCCTGTGCGAACAACGAAACCTTGTATTCCTCCACCATCCAATGAAATTCTTCCAACTGTTTCCGCGCCTCGGCGATTTTCGGCGGGCTAGCTCGGAGTGCGCTTAATTTGGCAAGATACGGCGCGATCAGCTGCGCGCGTTCCTTGTCTTTCACCGGATTCAACTTTGCCCGTTCCATCCGCGTGGCGAGTGCCTTGAGATAACGCGGGATGTGTGCGAGCTGCCGAAAAGGAATCACCGTCAAAAAATGGCGCGGCACCAAATTCTCCAATTCCTCCGCCCAAACATTTGTCGGTTTTGTGGCATCCTTCGCCGCGACGGCGAGCTGGCTTAGATCGGAAATGATCCTAGGCCTCGTCGACGGCAGCGTAGGCGACGGTCCGCAGCGCAATTGAATTTCTTTGCGCGCGCGCAGGATGACACCCACTTGATCCACGAGTTTGGCGGTCAGGCCGGGGATTTGCAGGCGCGTCTGCTGCGCGGCGGCCTGAAAATTTTCCTCGTTGAGACTCGGGAAAACTTCGCCCGGCAAAATATGGCGTTTGAGATTGGTGAACGCCGCTTCCTGCAACTCTCCCAGCGGACACAGATTTGCCACCAGCGCATCAAAGCGATTCAGCTCGCGCAGATCGCGATGCAGCCATGCAAAATCTTTCGCGAGCGCCAGCTCGACAAGCTTTTGGATACCACCCAGCGTGGCTTGCCGCGCCAGATCTTCCGTGCGGAACAACCGCAGACTCACGCTCTCTTTTTCAAGCGCCAAGCCCGGCCACGCATATGTCGGCACCGGACCGTTTTCGCTCACGGTGATGCGCGCGGGCAATGTGCCGACATTCCACGTCGTGACGCCGGTGCGCTCCCATTGCTGCGCCACGCGTGTCCACGCGGAGTTGTCCGGCGCCGGCTTCGCCTTCACCTGCTCCAATTTTTGCCGAAGCGTGGCGAGGTCACGGCTCGTGCCGATGGTTTTCTGATCGTTGCCAACCACTTCAATGCGCGGACGTAAGTGCGCGGGAATCGCATCGGTCGGCCATGCGCTCAGTGGGATCTCCACGCCGTAACGCTTGCGGATAAACAGCGCCAGATCCGCCTGCAACGATTCACCCGCAGCCTGAAGTTCGTTGACGATTTCCACGACTTTCGGCGGAAATGGCTGCAACTCACGGCGAATACTTTTCGGCAGCGTGCGCAACAGTTCGTTCACCAAACCTTCGCGCAGGCCGGGCACGGACCACTCGACGCAGGACTGCGAAACCGTCTGCGCAAGACTGAAACCTAGTTTCACCGTTGCGCCGTCATTTTCCTCGCCGGGCGAATACGCGTAAGCCACCGCCACGGGCTGGCCGCCCAGCGGGACGGCATCGGGAAACGCTTCGCTATCGAAATCCAACGCCGTGCCGCCGGTCAAATCAGCTTCCGTCGCGCACAGAAATTCTGACCCGCCGCAATCGCGGATGAGTCGGTTCAATTCATGGACTGAAGAAACCTTCTGGATCCGGTGCGCGTAAAACTCAAACAACTTTTCGTCCAGATTGCCGAGGCTGTGGCTGCGCACACGCGTCTGCCAGATCTCGATTTTTTCGCGGATCTTGCGGTTGTGTTCGAGAAACGAATATTGCGGCGGCAACGGCAGCGGTTTATTGGCGGAACGAAATACGCGCGTGTCGTCGTCATCATTTTCGTCGTCCGTTTGCTTCCGGCGCGACGGCAACAAATCATCTTCAACCAGTGCGGCGCGAATGAAAATCTCCGTGGCCTCCTCGGGATTGATGTTTCCGTGCGAGACTTTGACCTTCCGCACTTCCATGCCGTAAAGCGTGGTGCGCTCCTCAACCAACACATTCCCCGCCGCCACACTCCAATGCGGATTCTGATGCGTGGTTTTGCACAGATGCGGCGCGAGCTGGACGATCCATAGCGGATCAATGCCGGCATTCGTGCGCGCAAACAACTGTGAGGTTTCCACAATTTCGCCCGCGACAATCCACGGCGGTTGCTGTGTGGATGCGGGCTTCGGTGATGGTTGGTTCGCATTGCGCGCGGCGGGTTTGGGCTGACGTTCGTTACGGTCGTAAAGCGCCGAGCCGGGAAACATTGCGAGCAGGCGATTGCCGGTGCCTTGATACTGATTGCGTTCTTTGCGCAAAGCGACATGCCCAAGCAGGCCGGTGAGAATCGAGCGATGAATCGCGGCGTAATCCGCGTTGCTCTCGTTCAGCTTGAAGCGACCCAGGTCTTCCAGTGCGCCGTGCAATTGCGCGTGCAAATCCTGCCACTCGCGCATGCGCAGGTAGGAGAGGAAGTTCGCTTTGCAAAATTTCCGGCGCTGGCCCTGCGTGCGCAGTCGCTCCCATTGATCGTGAACCGCATCCCAGATTTTTAGCAGCGAAAGAAAATCCGACGCCGGATCAATGAACCGTTTATGCGCGGCAGCGGCGGCTTCCTTGCGATCAAGCGGACGTTCGCGCGGATCCTGGATGCTCAGGCCGGCGGCGATGATGAGCAGTTCGCGTCCGGCGTGTTCATGCTGCGACTGCAGCAGCATCCGGCCGAGCGTCGGGTCAATCGGCAGGCGCGAAAGATCGTGGCCGAGCTGCGTAAGTTCTCGCTTCTCATCCAGCGCGCCGAGTTCCTGCAGCAATTTGTAGCCGCCATCAATCGCCGAAGGCGGCGGCGGATTGACGAACGGGAAAGTCTCGATGTCGCCGAGGCGATACGCCCGCATCCGCAAAATCACTTCGGCCAGATTCGCACGCTGGATTTCCGGCTGCGTGTATTGCGGTCGCTCGTTGAAATCTTCCTCCGAATAGAGCCGGATGCACACGCCGTCCTGTACGCGACCGCTACGGCCTTTGCGCTGATTGGCGCTGCTCTGCGAAATCGGCTCGACGGGCAATCGCTTGGTGCGCGTGCGCGGATTGTAGCGACTGATGCGCGCGAGGCCGGAATCAATCACGTAGCGGATGCCGGGAATCGTGAGCGACGTTTCGGCGATATTCGTGGCGACAACAATTTTCCGGCGATTTAGCGGAGCGAAAACGCGTTGCTGATCCGCCGAACTGAGCAAGCCGAAGAGCGGAATGGTTTCCGCCTCGCGCCCGAAACGGCCATCGAGCAAATCACACGTCTCGCGGATGTCACGTTCGCCGGGCATAAAGATGAGGATGTCGCCATTGCCCGGTTCGCACAGCGCGGTTTCAGCGGCGCGCACGGCGGCGTCCACGTAGGTGATGTCGCCGCGCTCTTCCAAATCCGCGTCGAACGGCGCGTAAATCACTTCCACCGGATAGAGCCGGCCAGAAACTTCGATGATGGGCGCGTCGTTGAAAGCTCGAGAAAACGTCTGCGTATCAATCGTCGCCGAGGTGATGATGAGCTTGAGGTCACTCCGCTTGGCGAGCAGGGTCTTCAAGTAGCCGAGGAGAAAATCAATGTTCAAGCTGCGCTCGTGCGCTTCGTCGATGATGATGCAGTTGTATTCGGACAACAGCGGATCGCCCTGCGTCTCGGCGAGCAGGATGCCATCGGTCATCAGTTTGATGTAACTCTGCGGACTACTGCGGTCATCGAAACGAATCGTGCAGCCGATTTCGCGGCCCCAGTTCACATTCAGTTCTTCCGCGATGCGTCGCGAGATGGAGAGCGCGGCGACGCGGCGCGGCTGCGTGCAACCAATCTTCGCCTCGATGCCCAAACCGGCTTCGAGACACATTTTGGGAATCTGCGTCGTCTTGCCGGAACCCGTTTCGCCCGCGATGACGACGACTTGGTTCGCGCGAATGGCGGCGACGATGTCGTCCTTGCGCGCGGTAATGGGCAAGTCGGGCGGATAGGAGATTTTTGGAACATTCGCCTGCCGTTCTTTGCGCAAGGCGATGGAAGCGAGCAGTTGCTCGTGAATTCGATTGAGCAACTTCTCGTGGGTCTGCGGTTGATGTTGATCGCGCAAAAGCCGGACCATCCGACCCCCGAGCCGCACCCAGTCGGGCAACATAGCTTGGGGCAGGAGATGGCGAATTTCGTCAACGTGCGGATCGTTCATGCCGGAGCAGAAGATTATAGCGGAAATCAAGATTCAGCACCGCGAAAATTTGCCTAAAGAATCTTAATTCTCATTCGCGCCACACATCGGCATAATGCCGTCGTGTCCGTTGAACTCACAGAAGCATTGCTCGCCGAAGCCGCCGGCTGGGACGTGATGAAGCGCGCCCGCGCCTATCTCGCGCAAGGACAAGTCGTCAGTTCTTATTGGGCGCCGCCGCTGTTGCGTGGCGTAGTCCAAACGGATGGCATGACCTTTCGCGGCTCGCTGATCATCCACAATTCCGTGGACATTGAGAATCTCTGCAACTGCCGCGAAGCTCGCGAATGGGGGAAAATCTGCGCGCACGGTGTTGCCGTTGGCCTGCACTGGTTGAAATCGCAGAAACCGGCCCCCCCCCCGATCCCGGCGCGCCAGACCCCGGCTCTACCCGCTAAGAAATTATCGATGCTCATTCGCGCGGCCGGGGGCGAACCAGCGGAATTATTTATCATCCTCCCGCCCAATTTCGATCAAGCACTGGCGCGCGGCAAGGTGATGCTGGTGCTGGAGGCCAAATGGGGCGGCGGCCGTTGTCCGTTAAACGCGCTGCCCAGGGGGCGAACTTTCGCTTTTTCGCAACCGGATGATGCCATCATCGAGCACCTCGAAATCTTGACGGACGGCGAAACCCCCGCGTTGCTGCAACTGGACGTGAACGATTTTGCCGGACTCATTCCATTGCTGGCATGGCACAAAAACATTACGCTCGGAAAATCCTGCGCGGTCAGCATCACTCAAAAACCGCTGGCCTTGCCGTTGCGCGCCATGCTGGAAGCGAATGGCGAAATTGTCCTGTCGTTGAATGTCAAACCGGCAGCGCTTGCCATGGCCGGTGACTGGGTCTGGCAAAACAATTCACTGCAGCCGCTCGGCTTGCCGGCCGAGTTGAAAGACATTTTTCACACCCCCAGGCGCATACCCCGCACGCAAGTGCCGCAGTTCTTGAGCCGGCACTGGCCGCAATTAGCGGCGGCGGACGGGCTAGAAGCGAACTTTAAGCTGGAAGATTTCTCACTGGAACCGCAGGCGCCGCGTTTCCTGCTGGCCCTCAAGGGCGGCCTCACCCAATTGAGTGCGCTCCTGCAATGTGCCTACGGCTCACGCATCATGACTGTCGGCGTGACGGCAGCGGATGAATCCGTCTGGATGCCCGCCCCCGATAATCCGACGCGGTATTCCGCCCGTGATGCCAATGCGGAACACGCGGCGTTGGCGCGCCTGCAGCGCAGCGGCTTTTCAAGCCCCGACCCCAATGGCAAGCTGCAGTTGCTTGGACAAAGTCCGGTTTTGAATTTTCTCGCGCGGGAATTTCCAAGACTCCAACGCGAGTGGAGCGTCACGCTGGATGAACAGCTGGAAAATCGCACGCTGAAAAGTATCGAACGCCTCGAGCCGCAGTTTCAAATCAATTCTTCCGGCGTGCAATGGTTTGACCTCGGCGTCGTATTTTCAGTGGCCGGTGGCGAGACCTTTTCCGCAGCGGACATCCAGCGGCTGATTTTGTCCGGCCAGAACCACACGCGCCTAAAAAACGGCAAGCTGGCGGTGATTGACAGCGGCGCGGTGGAGGAATTACACGAAGTCCTGCTTGATTGCGCGCCGCAACAAAATCCGGCGGGTTATCGCATCAACAGCAAACAGGCAGGTTTTCTCGATGCCACGCTGCGGCAGCATGCCGATTGGAAAGTGCAGGCTCCCTCGGCATGGCGCGAACGGGCGGCCAAACAAAGTGGCGAGGCAAAATTGGAATGCCCGCCGCTCGACGGCCTCGACTCTGTGCTGCGCCCTTACCAGAAACAGGGCGTGGCGTGGCTCAATTTTTTGCGCGCAAACGATTTTGGCGGCATTCTCGCCGACGAAATGGGTTTGGGGAAAACCCTGCAAACATTGGCATTCCTGCAATATATTCGCCAGACACAAACAGAGGCAGCCGCGCCAATGCTGATAGTCTGCCCGACTAGCCTCGTGTTCAACTGGGTGGCTGAGGTGAAGAAATTCACGCCCGAATTAAAAATTCTCGCGCTGCACGGGCCGGACCGGCATGCGCGGTTTGCCGATATCGCCACCAGCGACATCGTGGTGACGAGCTACGCGCTCATCCGCCGTGACGCCGAGAAATATCGCGGTTTGGAATTTGACACGGCCGTGCTCGACGAGGCGCAGCACATTAAAAACCGCCAGACGCAAAACGCCCAAGCCGTCAAAGCTGTGCGGGCGAAGCACCGGCTGGTGCTGACGGGCACGCCGCTGGAAAATTCCGTTTTGGATTTATGGTCCATCTTCGACTTTCTCATGCCCGGCTACCTGGGCACGGCGAAGGATTTCCGCGAGCGTTACGAACTGCCCATCGCCAAGGAGAAAAACACAGAAGCCCAGGGGCGACTGGCGCGCCGTCTGCGCCCATTTATGCTCCGCCGCTTGAAACGCGACGTCGCCGCCGATTTGCCGGCGAAGATCGAACAGGTATCGTTCTGCGAACTCACGCCGGACCAGCGAAACGTTTATCAACAGGTCATCGAGGCGAGCCGCAAGGAGGTGCTCGCAGCCGTCGGCGCCCAAGGCATCGCTAAAAGCCGGATGGTGGTGCTGACGGCGCTGCTGCGGTTGCGCCAGGTGTGCTGCGATTTACGATTGTTGAAATTGGACAACGTAAAACCGGAGACCGCCTCGGGCAAACTGGATTTGTTTGGCGAATTGTTGGAGGAAGTAATTGACGGCGGTCATCGGGTATTGGTGTTCAGTCAGTTTGTCGGGATGCTGACGCTGCTGAAAGAACGGCTAACGGAGGAGAAAATTGAATTTTGCTATCTTGACGGCTCTACGACGGATCGCGGGGCGGTGGTGGAGCAGTTTCAAACGAATGCCTCGGTTCCGGTTTTTCTAATCAGTTTGAAAGCGGGCGGGGTGGGCTTGAACCTGACGGGCGCGGATACCGTGATTCACTTCGACCCGTGGTGGAATCCGGCCGTCGAGGATCAGGCGACGGATCGCGCGCACCGCATCGGTCAAACCAGAGTCGTGACGAGCTACAAGCTCATTACGCGCGATACGGTGGAGGAAAAAATCCTGGCGTTACAGAATCGCAAACGCGAGGTCATCCAAGCCACCATCGGCGGCGAGGAGGAATTTGCCGCGGCGCTGAGCTGGGAGGAAATTCAGGAACTCTTGGCCTGAAGCCCTCGCTGGCAATTCCTGTTCGCACCACGTGGCGTTTCGTTCCGCGAAACCAGAAAACCTGGTTGGGCAGGATCACTCTGGAGCAACCTCGCGCCGCTGAATTTGCTTCTGTCTTTTAAGATAATAGATGGCCAGCGATTCATCAAAGCGGGACCTAGCCAGTTTGAATGCGCAGCACCAATGATGGATCAGCATGTCGTTGAGAAAATGGTGTCCCTTGGATGCGATGACGACAATGAGCTTTTACTTAAGGTTGGAAATACTCAATCAACGGAAATCATGTAAACCACAAAGTTTAGTAAAAGCTATGAAGTTGAAGCACTTCATGAACGACGGTCAAGGCTACCAATCCAGAAACCGGCAAGGTGCTGATATTCCTAACCAACACCTTCAACCGTCCCAGCTTTGACCATCATTTAAATTGCCGGCAGCCTAGATTTCGCAGCCATCATCGAGCAATCATTTGGCCAGATGAAAGACGATGAAGCCGGTCGCGCCAGCGAGGAAGATTTTCATTTGAAAGGCGGTTGAAGAACTCTTAGTTGCCGGTTGCTGCGATGATTACTCTTGTCCAATCCAGCGTTAATGTGGCGAAAATTACGCTCACCGTGCCGCCGTTGCGGGAACGGCGGGAAGACATCGCTCCGTTGGTGGAGATTTTTCTGCGCCAGGCCGGCGAACGGTTCGGCAAAAACCTGGAGAGCGTAGAACCCGCGTTGCTGCAGCGGTTCATTAATCACGACTGGCCCGGCAACGCCCGCGAATTGAAAAGTGCCATTGACCAACTAGCCCTGCTTTATGACGGTCCCGTGCTGCGGGAAGGCTGGTGGGAAGCGCCACCGCCAACCGGCCAGCCGGCGACCCCGGTAAAACTCCCAAGCGCCCCGCCGACCTTAATATCACCGGAAGCATTGCCCCGGCACGAAAATAAATCCGAGCTGGCGAAGCGCCTTTTGGCCGAGAGCGGAAATAATTTGACGCTGGTCGCAGCGCAGCTCGGCATCAACCCGACGACGCTTTGGCGCTGGCGCAAAGCGGGGAAGTTATGAATCCGCCGCCCTTCAGGTTATTGGGCATGCTAGCCATCACGTTGCTGCTCACCACGTGGGGCCTCGGGGCGCTGGCGGCTGCCCTGCTCCGCGATACGCCCATGTTTTGACACAATGCCGACGGTTATACCGAGGATCTGCGCGCCATGGTGTTGCCGCATTTTATCCGGCGATCGTCATTTATTTTATCGGAATATCGGCCGACAGGTGTTGCGGGCCGACCGCCGCAGCGGCAGGGTCTTGCTGCTGGCTGGCGCGATCAATTGGCTGCTATTCGTCGCACGGACAACAGTAGTGTTGTGTAATAATGTGGACAATCTGCTACAGGGTCATCCGCTCCATTCCCACGGCCTTTGAATCACGGGCCGACGTTCACACCTACGCCGACATTGGCGTTGCCACCGGCCGCACGGATGCCTTCGTTGGCCGCCACGGTGCGCACAAAAGTATCAACCACCGATTTAATGGCGTTCCGAAACAGGCCCAGCGGATGGTCGGGAACATACACAATGTCCCGCGGCTGCAGCGCCACTTCCGGCGCCTTGCCCTTGAGAATGTCCTGAAAGTTCACCACAGCGTAATGCGGGTCCGTCAGCGAGCCGCGGATAATGACGACCTCGCCCAGCCACGCATCGGGCAGCGTGCCATGGGCATTGGCGATGGCGGAACTCAAAGTGACCTGATCTTTGAACGACACCGGTCGCGGCGAACCCACCGACCCGATCACATACACCTCCGACGACAGCGCCGATGGCAGAAAAATGAAATCATCCGGTTCGAGGTAAATGTTCTGCGACATATCGCCCTCGTGGATGAGCTTTTTGAAATTGACTGGCAGAAACTTGCCGTGCCGCAACAGAAAGCTATGCTGCAGATCCGCCAGCTCCTCGGTCGTGCCGGTGAATTGCGCGCTGTAAAGCCCGCCAGCGCGCGTGACCGCGTCAATGATCGTCATCGGCGTTTCGAGCGGGTAGATGCCCGGAGTGTTCAGGCGCCCCAAAACCCAGACCCGCGAACTGCGGACTTCGCGCAGGGTGACGGACACGCGCGGATTCTTATAGAACCCTCCCAGTTCATGTTCCAGCAGGGCTCCGGTTTGCGCCAGAGTTAGACCCCAGACCTTGAGACCAGGCAGCAGGTCAAAATAAATTTTTCCATCCGGGCCGACCAGCGCCGGCTGCGACCCCTGGCCGCTCCCGATCAGTTCAACATCCACATGATCGCCCGGTCCCAGCCGGAATTCATTCGTAGGCGATTTCAGCCAGACCGGCTCAATGTTGTTGGTACCACCCAAATCATGAAAGCCCGTGACCGGCGGCTGACGTGGATCAAACGCGGGACCGTGCCGCACATTTGCGCAGCCGGCGGCGAACAGCCCGGCCGACACGAATAAAATCTGAAAAAAAACACGCATCGAGGGGTTCAGGGCACCAGCGTCTGGCTGGTGAGGGGCCTGATATTTTTGCCGACCCAGGTTGTCGTCATCCCCTGGGCGTAGGCGTTGACCGCCAGTTGCAACAGATCCTCCACGCGTTGCCACGGTTTTTCAGCGACGTAAATGATGTCCTTCGGTTGCAGCACAAAATCTTTTTCGCGCCCCGCCAGAATCGCCGCCAGATCTACGACAAACGTCTCCGGCTTTTGCAGCGAGCCGCGCACCACCAGCACACGCTGCTGGTAGGCCGTCGGCAAAAATCCGCCGCGCACCGTCAGCACGCCGACCAGCGTGTTTTCCGCCGTCAAACCGAGCGGGCCCGGAGCGCTCACGGCGCCGAGCAGATAAATCTCGTTCACCGTGCCGGAGGGGAAGTAAATATAATCGCCCGGCTCCACCAGAACGTTCTGCGTCAGATCACCATGATCGAACAACTGTTCAAAATCCACCGGCAGCCGCTTTTGATCGCGCACGATGAAGGCGCGCTTCATGTCCGCCAGTTCAATCGTGTTGTGCTCGTAAAGCCCTGTGGCGATGCCACGCGCCCGCGCCACCGCCTCGATGAGCGTCAGCGGCTTGTCGAGGATGTAGGCGCCGCGATCCACCACCGCGCCCATCAGGTAATACCGTTTGCTGCGCCATTCCACGGGCGTCACGATCGTGCGAACATTGCGGTAATTTTTCCCCAGCTCCGCATCCAGCTTCACGCGCATTTCGTCCACGGTCAGGCCGGCGACCAAAACGCTCTGCGCCTCCATGAAACTGAGGCGTCCGTCCGGCCCCACCGACACATAGTTGTGAGAGGAATCCGTGCGGCCATAAATCCGGATGTTGAAAATGTCGCCCGCGCCAACCGTGAAGTGTTTTTGCCAATCCGCATAATACGGCGTCTGCGACGAACCGGAAAAGCCATCCCGCGCGGGTTGGTTGGTTCCGGCCGCGCGCACCGCGCCAGCGCCGAAAATCAAAGCGACCAACGCCAACGGTAGGATTTTTTCCAATAGCGCCACGCGCGAAAATTCCGTCGGCTCGCGGTTCAGGGCCGCCGCCGCCAGCGTCACCTCGCCGGCCGCGACGGTTTCGAGCGTCTGCGCCAGTTCGTTTTGTTCCGACGCGCCGCTGGCCGCGACCCACACCACGGCCGGCATCAATTCAGCCGCCAGCACCGCATCCAACCCGGTCATCGGCGGCAGCTCGACGAACAAGATCATCGCCGAAATCGAGTTCCATGACTCCAGCGCGCGCTGCCAACGGGCGCGATTTTCAAGATTCCAAACCCAGTTCGCATCATATCGCAACTCCAGCGGCACCCCCGGCTGCTCGCGTAGATGCCGCGTTACCAGCTCTGGCAACGCCAGCGCCTCCGCCAGCGCGGCGGATTTAATGTGCGCATCCGGTGACGGCAGATTCGTCACCGTCACCACCGGCAATCGCCGGTCGTGCGCCGCGTCGCGCAACTGTCCGATCAAAGTGGACTTGCCCTCGCCGGGTTTTGCCGAGGTGAATGCGAGCGTCACCCGCAGTGCGTGTTGCAATTTCAACTGCCGCAGGAGTTGCGACCACGCGCGAAAGCGCCATTGCGCCAGTTCGGCGGGAGAAAGACTCGCCAGATCCGGCAAGCGCGCCACCACCGGCACGCCTGTGGCGCGACGCAGATCGCCCGCCGAAACCACCCGCAGATCCATCAGTTCGCGCCCACAAATCCACCCTAGCGCGGTGATCATTCCGAGCATAAGGCCGACGATGGTGACGAGAATAATTTTTTTCCAACGATTGCCGATCTCCACGCTGTCTTCGGTTGCCGGGGCGAACAGGCGGTAAAGTCCCGGCGAGTTGGCCTCGTAAACCTGCGCCTCGCTCTGGCGGCCGGCGAGCAGATCGCGCGTGGCCTGCAACGTCTGCTGGCGCGCGGTGATCTGGGCGAGGCGCTGGCTTTTCTCCGGAATCCCGCCCAGCTTGTGCTTCACGTTTTCATAATAATCCGCGAGCTGGGTGATGCGCTGGCCGAGCCCTTCGCGCTGGCTGCGCAGGCTCACCAGCTGTAAATATAGATCATTGGCCACCGAGTTGCCGGTAAATTGAAAGACCGGCGCGTTGGTGCTGGCCAGGGAGTCCGCCAGCTGCTTTTCCAGCGCGCCTACTTTTTCCTGCGCATCCATCACGATGGGATTGGCGTCAGCATAAGTGGTGCGAAGATTGTTCAGTTCCTGACGCGCCTGGCTCAGACGCATGGCCAGCGGATTCTGCTGGGCGAGTTCACGCTCGACGCTGCCAAGCCGGAAATCCGTGGTCTGCAAATCCGTTTTCGCCGTCTGCAAATCCAGTTCCGCATGGCCCAATTCGCGCAGATAGGCCTCCACCTCGCGATCGGCGCCGTAGAAATCGCTGCTCCGGCTGAACTCCAGCAGCTCTTTGTTCACCAGTTCTAGCTCCGCGTCGCTGCGGGAAATCTGGTCGCGTAAAAATTTGTCCAGTTCCGCCGCCTCTTCGGACTGCATCTGCGCCGTCAGTGCAACCACTGCGGCGGCGTAGGTGTTGACCAAATCCGCCGTAGCCTGCGCACTGCCGCTGCCTGTGAGGGTGATGTTGATCAAGTCCGTTTCGCGTTCCGGCTTGATGGTCAACCGGCGCAGCAACGCGTCCCCGCTGATGCGCGGATGCGCCGCGCTGCCGGCCTTTTCCAGCAGCTTCGGTGACTGCATAACGCTGACAACTGTCCCGGCGGTGACCTGGCGCGGCTTGAAGGCCTCGCCGAACTGCGACTGGCGGATGGTGGTCGAAACTTCGCGCCGGATAAGCTGGACCGTGGTGGTAAAACTGGTGTGAAATTTGAAAATGGTAAAAACAAACAGGGGCACCGCGCAGGCCACTCCGGCGAGGGGCAGCCATTTCCAATTTCGCAAGACCGCCGATACCAGCCGCAACGGATCAAATGGCAAACTTTTTCCCACAGCCACTGCGGACGGTTCCAACTTGACCATCGGCGACGAGGACGGCACATCGGCGGACGCCGACGATGTCGCCGAGCCGGCGGGTGTGGCTTGCTCGCGCTTTTTTTGCACGGCGCTGACGCTGAAATTTTCCGGTTCGTTCATGCGGGCAATAATTGGTGCCGCTCCAAGTCGCGGACGACGGCGGTGACAGCGGTCGCCTCTACTTTCGCCCCGTCGCTGACCCACGCGTGTTCCAGCGCAAGTTTGGCTAGGCGATTGACCTCGCGGGGAATGCCGTGCGTGGCGTTGAAAATTTCCAGCGCCGCCGTCGGCGAAAAAATATTTCCCGTGGCGTGGCCGGCCGTGCGCAACCGGTGACGCAGATAATTTTCCATATCATCCGCGCGCAGCGGCTTCAGATGAAAACGCAGGCTGACCCGCTGGTTGATGGCGGCATCGCCGAGGATCATCTTCCGCAATTCCGGCTGGCCGATGAGGATGAGCGTGAGCAGCGACGTGCCGCCACCGTTGAAATTAGTAAGCCAGCGCAGTTCATGAATCGTCGCCGGCTGCATGTCCTGCGCCTCGTCTAACAGCAGCACCAGATGTCTCCCCCTGGCATTCACCTTGCGGACGAGTTGCTCAAAAATTTCGCACCGCGCAAGTTTGCCTTCGCCGTTCAGACGGATTTGCGGATCCAGCCGGCGGAGAATTGAGCCGATGAGTTCTTCCAGCGGGAAGCCGGAATTTTCCACGGTGAGCACGTGAAAGCGAGTGGAATCAATGCGTCCGGCAAATACCGCGCGGGTCAAAGTTTTGCCGCTGCCGATCTCGCCGGTGAGCAGGCCAAGATTCATCGAGGTCTCACTGACGAGATAAACCAGCCGGCTCAACGCCTCCTCGTGATCCGGCCCGGCGTAAAAAAAACGCGTGTCCCACGTCGCTTCAAAAGGACGTTCGCGTAAATTCCAATGCCGCAAGAGATCCATTGCCAAGAAACGTATCAAAGCCAGCAGCGCGGGTCATCATTTTCCACCATGAATCGCCTGCTCATAAATTGCCAAAGTCTGCGCAGCGTTTTCATTCCAATCGAAACGGCGGGCGTTGACAAAACCCGCTGCGCGCCAGCGCTGGCGTTCGTCGGCACTGCCGGACATTTTTCCCAGCGCCCCGGCGATTTCCGTGATGTTTTCCGGCTCGATGGTCAGCGCTGCATCGGCGACCACTTCGCGCAACGAACCGCGCGTGGAACTGATGACCGGAATACCGCAAGCCATCGCTTCAATCGGCGGAAACCCAAAGCCTTCAAACAGCGACGGGTAAATAAAAACGTCCGTGGCGTGGTAAAGACCCGGCAGCTCTGCGTCGCTCACAAAACCAAGGAACCGGATGTCAGCCTTGAATGGCGAGGCGGCGGCGGCGGCATGGATGGCCTCCGCGCCGTGCCATTCGCTGCCGCCAAGCGCGAGCAGCCAGTCGGATTTAGTCGCGGATTTAAATTGATTGAATGCCTCGATGAGACGGACGTGGTTTTTTCCAGGATGTTCGAGGCGGGAGACGAATAGAAAGAACGGGCGATTCAGCTGCCAATTTTTGGTTGCCAACGTTTTTGCTGCAGCAACATCGCCTGGTTGGAAGCGCTGATGATCAATGCCGTTCCAGACGACCTTCACCCGGTCACGACCGAGGCCGAAAAAAGTTTCCAGATCGCGCGCGGTGTTTTCGCTGACTGCGATTATTCCGTCTTGCCGCCGCGCCAGCTGCTTGACGATCACGCGGCCGTAAATCATACGTTTCCAGTCGTATTTGTCGTTAATATGAAAGGGCGCAAGGTCGTGAATCGTCGCCACCAGCGGACATGGTGCGCGCCAAAGCATGCGGCGGTAACTGGGAATGTGCAACACGTCGAGACCTAGTTTCTTCGCGATCTTCGGTAGTTCGGCTTGATGCCAGAGGACATTTTTTACCGCCGGCCGGAATTTTTCAGCGACGGCAATCAATTTCATTTTGCCCTTTGCAAAGTCGAACAACGGCAAGTCCTCCTCCAGCACAAACAAATTGAACTCGTTTTTATCAACGTGAGCGAGCATCGCGCGAAGCAGAGCAAAGACATATTGCGCCACGCCAGTTTTGCCGCGCTGAATGACTGAAGTTGAAAACCCGATTTTCATTTGGTCTCACCGAGAAGATATTCCTCCAGTTGCGTGTGACGTAAAACATTGCGAACCGGTCCGGTGGGATTGGCAAATTTAAGATTGATGTCGCGGCGCTTGAGATTTTTTTTGAAGCGCAGCATGAGGCCGATGCCGGTGCTGTCCACAAACATCAGGCGCGACAAGTCAATCACCACATTCATGCCGGGCGAGGTCTGGGACAATTCGGCCTCGGTGTGAACGCCCAATTCCACAGCATTCAGGGCCGTCGCTTCGCCCGACCAGCGGATTTGGAGTTCAGTTTCCTGCATGCCGCTGGTTACGACCGGAGAGCGGGTCATACTTTCCATCAGCAAGCGCGCGCCAGAGCGGCTGGATTGCACGATAAAAAATTCATCAAGTTTCATCATCCGCAACGCGGCCATGATCGGTGGCTGGGGCGCGATCAGATAAAAATGATAGCCCAGTTCACGTGCGCGCTTGCGCAGACGGATGAGCAAACCGATGCCGGTGCTGTCAGTGAAAGTTGTGTCTGACATGTCTAACATGACTTGCCCGTTTTCGACAGCGCGCAGCCACTCAGCGGATATCTGCTTAACTTCCAAGGCCCCCAACCTCTCCGGCGCCTGAACCACAAAATTGCCGTAGGCGTCAGGTATGACTTCAGCCTGACTGCGATTCGGCAGCGAAGGGTTCCAGGAATGTAAGCGCCACCATTGACGCAAAATCGCGATGATAAATACGCGCAACCCCTTGCTGTAACGCCCGACCAGCCGTTTTGGTTCCTGCAGCATCCGAAAAACCCATTCCGTGCCAGTATTTTGCATCCACACCGGCGCGCGCTTAAAAGTGCCGGCCAAAAAATCGATCGTCGCCCCAACCCCAAAACTGAAAGGCACGCCAGCCTCGCGATAGTTCATATTGATCCACTTTTCCTGCTTCGGACAACCAAAGGCGACCAGCAGGATGTCCGGCTTGACTTCGCGGATGCGACGAAGGATGTCGGCATGGTCCATTTCCATCAGTGGCTTGAACGGTGGAGAATAGGCGCCGACAAGTTTCAGTTTGGGATGCTTGGTGCGGGTTTTCTCGGCAGCAGCAGCAACGCTTTGATCGCTGCCGCCAAGAAAAAACACCTTCCAGCCTTTTTGTTCCG
Source organism: uncultured Verrucomicrobia subdivision 3 bacterium (assembly GCA_903921455.1). The sequence goes on from CAIXPZ010000265.1 coordinate 40,274, forward strand.
CCAGCGCGAGCAATTGCGGAATCATGCCTGATCCAGTCACGCGTTCCGGCAGCGGGTTGCCGAGAAACTTCGAGGCCCAGACGATGGGCATGCCATCTGCCAGCACGAGGTGCGCATCAAATAAAATGCGTCGAAGTTCCACGTCTTCCAGCGCCCGCACAATGAAGTCTACATTTGCGGTCGCGCCATAATGAGGCTGGCCTGACGCGATCATTTTGCCGATCGCCGCCAGCGTCTCCGAGGTGGTAATGCTATCAAACGGCACGCCCAAGATGGCAATGGGAACGCGATCGGACTGAACGGTTGGCGGATTTGCCTGCATTAATAGTGAGTGGTTTAACATTCCCCACTCCAAACGCCAAGCCGAGAAAATCCGTTTGTCGTGGCGGAATTTTCGTTATGCTCGACCCATTGACCACGGTTGACCTGATCAAATTTGCAATCGTCGCCCCGCTTTTTTTCATGCTGGCGCCCGCCGCCGGAATTTATCTGAAAGACCGGCCGGCGGCACAGCGCGTCATTTTTGCCGCGATGTGCTTCATGACCATCAACGGGCTGCTCGCGCCTGGCAACTGGGGTTTGACGCTCGGCTCCATCGAAAGCTATCGCGGCCACACGAAAGGCTATCATTTCTATTTCAACCACGCGCTCGCCATCGCGCTCATCGTCGCCAAGTGGCGCGAAGACCGGAAATCCTTCCGCTGGCTGCCGCCCGGGCTCGGCTGGTATCTGCTGTATTGCGGAGTTTCGCTTTTATCCATGACCAACGCGCCGGACAAAAACCTGTGTTACATGGCCGCGCACAAAACGATCTTCGCCTCGCTGCTGATGATTGCGACTTTTAACACATTGCGCACCGCGGATGACCTAAAATATTTCCTGCGGGTCATGGCCGGGGTGCTGACGTGGGAATTATTCGTCTGCCTGAAAATGAAATACCTTGAAGGCGCGTATCAGGTGCATGGCACGTTCGAACACCAGAACCCGTTGGCCATGTATGCGGTGCTGATCAGCATGGTATTTCTCGCGGCAGCGCTGGGTCCGCCGTTCAAAGGTGCGAACTGGGTTTTGTTCGGCTTCGTCGCTTGCGCCGCCATCGTCGAATGCACGTTGTCACGCGGCGCGCTGGCGATGTTTGCGCTGGGCGCAGTCGCTGTCACCGGCATCAGCCTCATGGAAAAAGTCACCGGACGGCGCGCGATGCTGACGGCGACCATGGGAATTATGGGCGCCCTTGGGCTTATTCTCTCGCTGGATACGATCGTGTCGCGCTTCCATGACAAGGGCAATGCGTCCAGCGGCGAACTGCGCGAAGTGATGAAAGACGCCTGCCGCGCGATGGTTCATGACCACGCACTCGGCATCGGCTGGAACAACTACGCGCTCGTCGTCAACCCGCCCTATCCTTACGCCGAAATTTATTACGACTGGGTGCGCAGCCGCAACATGAAGGTCAGAGAGACCCAGGCCAATCCCGTGGTCGAAAGTCATTACTACTTGTTGCTGGCGGAAAACGGTTATGCCGGTCTCATTTCCTGGCTGGCACTAATCTGTGTCGGACTGTGGCGGAATATTCGAGCATTTTTTTCCTTTGGTCACTCTTTCCTTCGTTGCCTAAGCCTCGGTACCTTCATGGGCTGCTCGCTGAATTATGCCCAGAGCATGCTCGAACGCGTGCTCGTTCAGCCGCGCAACCTGATGCTCTGGCTCATCCTCCTCGGCATCACCGCGCGTCTCGAAGTCATGCGCCGTGAAGTTAAAAAACAAAAGCTCGCCGCCAAAAACGAATGAACTCATCCCAATCCCGTCCGTGGTGGCTGCGCAAACGCATCATGCTTCCGCTGGTGTTGCTCATCAGCAGCGTCATCGCCATCCCGATCGCGTATGTCAATTCCGACACTTCCATGATTGTGATTTACAACGAGACGGGTAATCCGCTGCCGCCGCTGCTCATTCGCGCCTGTGACCAGACCCGAACTTTTTCCGGGATTGCCGACACCGAATCCGTTCGCATGACCCTAAAACCCGACGGCAGCGAAAGCGCCATCCACCTCGAACTTGCGACCGACCCGGCGTGGCACTGGGATGGCGAACTCATCCGTCCGCATGGCGGCTACCGCGTGATCATCCGTCTGTTGGCGGACGGTCAGGTTGAGGCGTTCGACCAGATTTCCTGGTGGCGACGCTGATTCCTAAAAACTCTTCCTCACAAAATATGAACCCGCAGAATATATCCAATTCACGTGATAACACTAGCAATGGCGCGGCCAACGACCGTTGCAGTCGCTGGCCATGGCCCGTTCTTTGTGTTGCTCTCATCGGCGTATTGGCCCTCGCAACCGTCTGCGAGACGCGGTTGTTTGACCGGATTGCCGCCCGCCATGAAATACCCGCCGGAGTTTTGGATGGCAAATTCAGCGACCAGAATTTCCAGAAAATTCTCAACCAAACCGTCGCCGACCTGAACCATCTCAAACCACTCAACCGCGTCGCATCCTCTGATTTCGGCCCGATTGAAAAATTATTTCGCGAAGGATTTGATAAGAGAAAACTCAATCCATCGCACGCCCTGCTCGCCATTGGCATCGCCGCCAGCCAACCGGCAACCAACTCGCCAGCCTTCGCGGCACTCGAAATATATTGTGCACAAAATGTGGATGCCGCCGGCGCCCCGGCTTCCGATTTACGGGTGATTGATGATTTCACTGTCGGCGAAGTCTTCTTGGAAATGTATCACCGCACGGGAAATGATTTCTACCGGATTGGCGCGCAAAAACTGGTGGGTTGGTTGATGACTTATCCCACCAACAAGCTGGGCACTTTATCCTATCGCGTCGAGCATCCGAATGTCTTGATGGTGGACGATAAAGGTATGATCTGTGGCTTCCTGATCCACTACGGCACAGAGTTTGGTGATGCCAAGGCACTTAATCTTGGAGTTGGGCAGCTCCGCGTGTTTCTCCAACGTGGTCTGAATGAATCGAATGGTCTTCCCTATCACGCCTATGATTTGGGGCAGGACCGCAAGTTTGGTCCCGACACCTGGCTGCGCGGCGCCGGCTGGCTCGCGATGGGATTGGCGGATGCGCTCACCTATCTGCCAAAAGATCACGAAGCCCGTGCCGAATTCGCCGCTGCGTTGACGAAAATGCTGGAGACATTGCGCACGTTTCAGGAACCGGATGGTTGCTGGCGATGGGATGTGAACAATCCCGTGGCGGAACTGGATACTTCCGGAACGGCGATGATTGGTTATGCCGTCGAAAAAGCCATTCAGTCCGGTGCCATTGACTGCTCGTTGCAGCCGATGTCGGACAATGCCCTGCGCGGTGTGTTGAACCACACACATCCAAACGGTCTGGTAGATCAAGCCCTAGCCGAGTGCAACGGCGTCGGACATTACGCCAAATCATTCAAGCCGTCGAATTACGCCCAAGGCCCGGCGCTCGCACTGTTCGCACTCGTGCAGCAACGCCAGAAGAATCAGAATCAAACAGCGCACTGAATTTGTGCTTCGTTATTTTCGTTTGGCTTTGCCCTGCTTCAAAGCTGCGGCGATCAAGTCAAATGTCTTCCCAGCGCGCTTCTGCACTTCGGGCAGTTTCGCTTGCAACTGCGCCTTCACCGCGTCGCGGATCTGCCACGCGCGTCGGACTTTTTCACAGGCAATTTTCTCATCGAGAAAATCCTTGATGGGTAGCAGTAGACCGTTTTGCAACTGCTCCAAATCGAACAGGTCGGAAAGAATTCCTTCCGCCTTCACCGAGTAACCGATCGCCACCGTGCAGACCGCGCTCGACAAACCGGCGATGCACGCGTGCATCCGCTCCGCCACCACCATGTCGCACTGGCTGATGATGCCCTTGAATTCGCTGGCCGAATAATCTCCGCCGGCAATTTGCAAGCGCGGATCAAAATTGAAATGCCGCACAATCGCCGTGGCCAGCACACGGTCGTCATTCTTTGGCGAGGTTTCCTGCACGTGCGGAACGAAGATGATTCCGGCATCCAGCTCGCGCATCAGCATGTCCACCACCGCGCACCAGACCTTGAAATGCAGGTCGTAGTTCGAGTTCATCCAGTTGCAGATCGCCTGGCTGGGCGTCAGTGCAATGACCGGGCGCGTGCCGGTAAAACCATGATAGGCGCGCAGCTTTGCGAGTTGTGCCGGTGCGGGCTTACTCAACAAAAACGCCGCGTCTGCCGTGAGCGTGACCAGCGACGTCGGCAAACCGAGTTGCTTGGTCAAATACTCATACGACTTCGCCTCGCGCACCGTGATGCCCGTCGAATCCTTCGCGACGCCGAGGAATTCCTTGCGGTCGGCATCATTCTTGAACGGCCCGATGGAATGTGCCGCAAAGAAAAACGGCACGCCATGCTTCCGCGCAATCTTCAACGGCTGCAAATGCGTGAGCAGGGAACGATGCCCGTATTCCGACGCAAACACATCGCCGCCGCTCGCAATGACCGCCGTCGCCGATTCAATCTCCGCGCGCGCGGATGCCGCGTATTTGTCCAGCGACGGCACGGCGCGGGTAATGGTGTTCCGCAGCTTGCTCGCGTAAAGCGGTCGGATGGTGTAGTCCTGCGCGAACTTCACCTCGCCCCCCGACAAACGCGAGTTGTCAAATTCCGGCTCACGGTCGAGCACCGTGAACGTGGCCTTCGGCAACCGCTCACGCAATTGCGCGATGGCGCTGACGACCAGCGCCTCGACGCCGTGGTTGCGGAAACTGGTGATGCCGGTGAATACAATTTTTTCGCTCATAATTTTGGTTGGTTGAAATAACTTTGTGATCGGAATTATTTTTTGATTATCCGCATAACTTTTCCCGCTGCGCCACGCGCTTTGGCCTTAACTTCTCCGGCCAGCGCTAGCGCGTAAGCCGGCAGACGGTTTCGTTTTTCAAAACTCCACGGTAACGGCGGCGTCTCGTGACCGGCGGACAGTGTCCAGTCGAGCAGGCTCATGATATGCAGATGACAATACCACAGTCGCAGCCGCCATTGCGTCCACGGCTTCGGATTCGCGCCAAAATGCGCGACGTGCGCCTTCGGGTCACGGTCCAGCAAAAATTCTCCCGGCGTCGGCGCGATGTTGGAGAACGCTAGCAGCGACGTCATCACCGATTCGTCGGTCATGAAATAAGCGGGATTGCGATTGTCCACCACGCCCGCGTGCGTCGGCGGAATCACTCTGGCGATCTGCGATTTCCATTGCCGCACAAAATCAAGATGCCGCTTGTGCAGCACGAAACAGTTCGTGACGCACGCCGTATCCACCAACGGCTTTTCCAACTGGCCCACGTCTGCGCGCCATTTTTCCAGCACCGACTTCGGCAGTCCGCCGCGCGGTTCGCCCGGCGCGTAATGATTCCGCCAGACCCAGGAGTTCTCAGCAGGAGCGCGCATGCGGATTTGGAATTCACCGTTCTTCGGAATCAGATATGGCGAGATGTCGCCGATCACCATGCAATCGGCGTCCAGCCAAGCGACGAATTCCGTATCCGCGCTTAGCAGCGCCTCCGACTTCCGGTTTGCGACATTACGCGGGTCGTTGTCCGGCAGCGACAGCACCTTGACGGTTGGAAACTGTTCGAGCAGCTTCTTGTCGGCATCAGTAAAACCAGCCTGCAAAATATGCACCGGCGTCGTCGGCAAAAACCGCGCCGCACTGGCGGCCAGCAGATACGCGCCCCAGAGAAAATTCCGGTCGCAGGCCGACACAATGGTGATATTTTTCATGGCAATTATTCAGTTAAACCGTCGCCAAAGATATTCATAGGCCAAAACCAGTCCGGCAAATTCTACTCCGCTCGTTCGTAACTCTGAACAGACTCTTTTAAATTCATTCTGCTCCCACAACAGCAACGCCAGCGCCCGGAACAGCCGCTCGCGCGGATATCGCGCACACGCGAAACCGCCTGCGCCAAACGCCCGCAGGTTCACCAGCCGGTTACGCATTGACGATGTCTCCGGGCAAAGATTTGTTTCCGCGAATGCATAGTCGCGCGGTGTGGTAAAATTTGTTCCAAGCCGTTTTGATTCCAGCCAAAGCCAGAGCTGTTTGCCGAGTGCGGAAAGTTCCGCGTGCAGCACCGCCAAAGTTTCGCGCGATTCGGTCGAGCGTGTCGGATGCAGTTTAAATTCTACCCCGCTCGCATGATGCCGGATCAGTTCAGTCAACGGCAGGTTGTCCGCGCCGGACAATTTTGCAAGACGCGCGTGGCGTTCGCGGCAACTCCAATGATATTGACCGTTCGCCGCGAGTAGCACATCGCCAAACGCTAGCTGTGCTTTGGCCAGATTACGCCCGACAAAATCCGCCTCCGCTTCGCCAAAGTTTTTGCGCGCCAGCCGCTCAGCGGAATAAAGCAGGCCAGAGCAGCGGTTCATCAATAGCCGCGTGACCTCGTGCAGCGGAATGTTCGCCGCGTCGCGTTGATGCTCGCAGCCAACAAGCAACGTGTCATCGCCAAGCTGCCAGCGGTGGCCGGCGACAAGGTCGTAGTAAAACATGCTCGGCGCACTACGGCGCAATTTGTCGAGTGTGAGAATTTTGAACTCCACTTCGAGTCCAGCCTCCGGCGAGAGACGTTCGCCAAGTACGTGCAACGGATGACGAAACTTTTTCTCGGCAAAAATTGAGTTGCCGCGAATGAAAATGTAAAACTCCAAATCGTTGTAGGGCTGGTCGCCAGCCGGAGTTTTCAGCACACCGCCTTCGCCGCGACCATAGCCGCCGCCGAGCAAAACACCTTCGAGTTTTACCGCCGGAACGAGTGACTTCACACCGGACAAAACCATTTCGCACGTCGCGGCAAGTTGCGATTCCAGCGCGTCGCTGCCGTCAATGGTGAAGCGCTGGCTCATGCCGGATGCGCCTCCCTCCAGCCCTGCCGGAAACCAGCGAGTTTGCCTTTGCGCTGTTGCCAGCGGATGCGTGCGGCATGCGCCAGTTCGCCAAGACGTTTTTCGCGGGCACAGAATTTTGCGTCATGCCGCACGTCACTGGCCCAGCCCAGCAAAACGGTTTTCGCGAAACTAAAATCTCCCGGCGAACCGCTACACGCTTTGCCGAAGGCGCGAGCGTCGCCAAATGCGCGTTTATAACTTTGCTCCGGTGTGTAGTTGTGCGAGTGCATCGCCACCGACTCCGGCACATACGCGACGGCATAGCCCTGCGACTTGCACCAGCGCGTGTATTCGTCGTCCTCGGCATATTGGAGATCCTCACGGAAACCACGCTGGCTCCAAACGTCCTTGCGCAAGCCGCTGCTGACCATGCTGAAAAAATGTTCCCATTTCGCCGACTCGCGATTTGGGCCGAAACAACGGTCGTAGTCGTTCGCAAACACCGCCTGACAATCGGGTCGCGGAATCTGGCGACCAAAACACGCCGCCGTCTTCGGGTCTTGCAACGCGTTCACCAGCGGACGCAGCCAACTCGTTTCCTGCGGCGTGGCGTCGGCATTGATAAAGATTCCAAACTCAGACTTCGCCAGTCTCATGCCTTGATTCATCACGCGGCTGGGATTGTATTCCTGCGGCGTGATCTGCACGAGATGCGTCGGCTTCACGGCACGAATCAAATCTTGCGAGCCGTCGGTCGAACCGGAATCAATCACGATGAGTTCCCAATTCTTGAAATCCTGTGCCGCAAGCGCGGGCAGCGTGCCTTTCAGCGCCCAAGCCTCGTTGAACGAGCGCATGATGATAGTGACGAACGGATCGCTCATTTTGCGCCGCCTTTTTTGCGTTCCAAAAACTTTTCTACTTTCGCCAGCAAATCAGCGGCCACATTTCCGGCAGCGTAAAACGCGGTGCTACGTTCACGCAGACGGCGACCTTCATCGGCGGCGGCGGCGGGATTCTCCAAAAATTGCCGCACCCGAACCGCAAGCGTTGCGGCGGAATCGCCGATGCTCACGGTATCGCCGAGATCAAGTCCTTCCGCGCCGATGGTCGTGGTGATGACGGCGCGACCGACGGCGGCGGCTTCCAAAATTCGCGTGCGCGTGCCGGAGGCAATGCGCAGCGGCAGTAGAACGAATTGCGATTCTGCGATGGCGCGCTCGATGGAATCCACCGGACCGACCAGTTTCACGCGGTCCGTGCTAATGGCGCGCAACCGCTCGGCAAACGCGGCGGGAGGGTTCTTCCCGACGATGTGGATTTTAACACTGTGCCGTTTCAAGTCGGCTTCGATTTGCGGCAGCACGTCCTCCACCAGAAATTGAAAGCCGTCCATGTTCGCGGAGGAATCCAAACTGCCGAAGAACAAAATCACCGGCTGGCGCTCGACCGCGGGCGCATTGGCTTGCGGCATGATGTTCGGCAGCAGCGCAAATTCGCCAGGCGCTGGACGCGGAGCAACGCCATCGCGCACGTCGGCCAGTTCGGTGGAGTTCGTGAACAAGAACAGCCACGGCTTGCAGAACAGCTGGCGTTCGTAGCGTTGTAGTTTCCATTTCTCAAAGAGAAACCAGCGCTTCTTGAAAGACGGATTCGCCGCCCACGTCAGCGCGACGAGCCGCGACGATACCATATCCACATCCACGACGACCGCGGTTTCGGGCGCGACCTGTTGGACAAGTTCGAGCAACTCCCAACCGATCGTGAACCGGCAGAAAATAGCGACGTATTGGTTCTCGCGGAGTAGCGAAATAAATTTTTCGCGGGCTGCGGGAGCGAAAGACGGCGCGGAGGCCGGACGCGGAAACGGTGCGGGCTGCGGCACAAACATCGCGAGCGGTTTGAAATGGCTCCACGCTGGTTTAGTTGCGCCGCCTTCACGACCAATCAAAAGCAAATCGACGTCGAAGTTTTCGCGCAGCGATTGAAACAAAAACCGGCTGCGGTTTTTGTCGCCGCCAGATTCATTTTCGAATGGAACATCGAGATAAAGAATTCGTGCGCGGCTCATGCGGGAAAGCCTTTCGCTTTTTTCGCACCAAATTTACGACCAAGTTTGGCCGCCATTTTCTCTCGGTCGGCGGCGGTCAGACCAAAGCGCCACAAGCCGGCGACACCCACGGCCCCAACGAACGCACCTTCGCCCAGCACTAAAAACGTGTTACTGCCGCTGGCCCACCAAGGTTGAAAGCGCAAGGCAACTGCGAGCGCGACCATGGGCAAACAACCGACCCACGCAGGCAGCACGACACGCTGAAAAAGTTTCCAGCGTGAAAGCTGCGCTTCCTTGGCCGCCCAGCCCCAAAGCACAAACCAGCCGAAGAAGACGGTCGGAATCACCGAGCCAAGCGCGACGCCGACCATGCTGTGCATCGCCATCGTGAGTCCGATGCTCAACCCAAGATTGCACAGCGCTTCGGCTACGCCCTGTTTCATCATGCGCCGTTCCTGGCCGGCCATGAGGAACATTCGCTTAAAAACCCAGTGCGTCATCACCAGCGAGTAATACCAGAACAAAAGTAGTTGCCCGACCCAGAGCATTTCGGCAGTGGGCACTTTAACACCGGTGAGCAGACGAATGAGTCCATCCATGTAAAATGCACTCACGATATAAAGCGGTGTTGCGCCCAAAATGCTGAAACGCATGCCGCCGATTAGCATCTGGCGGAGAGCGGCGGTGTCACCTTTCGCGTGCAGATGCGCGGCGGTGGGCGAAAGCACGTCGGCGATCTGCTTGGTGAGTTGCCCGAACATATCGCCGATTTTGCTACCGGCCTGATACGGCGTGACGGCAGCAACGCCGAGAATGGAGCTGATTACCGGTTGGTCGGCTTTGTTGCGCAGCACATTGCCGAGCATGTTGAGATAAGCAAATATGCTGAATTTGCCGGTGTGCAACAGCGCGGCTTTGGAAAACAGCGCCGGGCTCAGTCGCACGCCGGGCATGTGGCGCAAGGCCAGCCGCGCCGCGATCACATAAGGCACAACGACGCATGCGAGCGCCAGCACCACCAGCGTGACTGTAAACGGCGGCTGAAAAGTGCGGCGGGGTCATGTGTGTGACGGGGCGGTTCAAAAGTGCGGCATCTTCATTAACAATGAAGCATGTATCGCAATATGGAAGACTGGGCTGAGATTCGCAAAAAAGTGTTGGCAGGA